>NZ_CP141608.1:700000-1012500 GCF_035581345.1 Pseudomonas sp. JQ170C | reverse complement strand
CTGCTGGAAGGCAAAGGCCTGGATCGGCAGCGGCGGCTCGAAACGTCGCAGGCGCGGATCGAGCGTGCCGCTGTCCAGGCTGCGTTGCGCCACCGTGAGGATCAGGTCCGTGCCGGCGATCACTTCCTGGGCGGCGGCCCAATGGGGCAGCGCCAGGGCGACCCGGCGGCGGGCGCCAATGGCCTCCAGCGCCAGGTCGATCTCGTTGTCGATCCCCGGGCGTACCGCCACCAGCACATGCGGCCGCGCCAGCCACTCCTCCAGCCCCAGGCCGCCCCGCGCCGGCAATACGCTACGGTCCCCCACACAGGTGAAACGCTCCTCGAACAAGGTCTCGACCCGAAGCTCGGCCGACAGTTGCGGGAACACGCCCAGCGCCAGGTCCGCCTCGCCATCGAATAGATGCCCGAGCATCGCCTCGCGGCTGCCCTGGATAACCACCAGGTCGATCCCCGGCGCCTCTTGCCTCAACACCTTCATCAAGCCGGGCAACACCACCCTGGCGCCGTAGTCCGACATCGCCAGGCGAAAGCTGCGCTGCGCCTGGCCGGGATCAAAGCCAGGCCTGGCAATCAGCCCGTCGAGCTGCGCCAGCGCTTGCTGCAAGGGTTCGAGCAGGGCCTGGGCGCGGGCGGTGGCCTGCAGCCGCCCGCCCCGCCGCACCAGCAAAGGGTCGCCGAACAATTCACGCAATTGCGCCAGGCCATGGCTGACCGCCGGCTGGCTGCGATGCAGGCGTACGGCGGCCCGCGACACATGTTGTTCAACCAGCAACGCATGCAAGGTGAGCAGCAGGTTCAGATCAATACGGCGCAGATCATCCATCAGGCGAATAGTTCCTGTGCAGCGTTTGAATTTCCATTACTCACGCGAATAACAAAGACTTTAGCAAGCCACTTACAAGGAGTCTTGCCATGAACCTGTCTTTCGCCCCCGCCGCCCTGCTGCCGCTGGTTATCGCCCTGCTGGCCGGGGCTGCAGTGCCGTTTCAGGCCGGCAGCAATGCCGCCCTGGGCCGACTGCTGGGGCACCCCTTGTGGGCATCGCTGGTGTCGCTTGGGGTCAGTGTGCTGTTAGTGATTCCGGCGCTGCTGGCACTGCGTGCGCCCTTGCCACAGCTCGGCGCGCTGGCCCAGGCACCGTGGTGGGCATGGCTGGGAGGTGCAGCCGGGGTGGCCTACATCACTGCGGCGCTGATGCTGACGCCACGCCTGGGCGCCGCGGGGTTTATCGTCTGCGTGATCGCCGGTCAGGTGTTGTCTTCCCTGATCATTGATCAATGGGGCTTGATGGGCCTGCCCGAGCGCCCAGTGAACGGCCTGCGCCTGGCAGGCGTTGGCCTGATCGTGCTGGGCATGCTGGTGGTGCAGTGGGGCACCTCGACCTCTCGCTAGATAGCGTTGGGAGGGGACGGTTGTACAGAGGACGGCGGCGCCAGGGCCCGGTCGATTTCAAACCTGAGGCTCGGCGCCTGTATCGCAAAGTGAATCACCAGCCCCAGCACCACCGCCAAGGCGGCATCGAGCCAGTGCCAGCCGGGTATCGACAGCCCTTGGCGCACCTGATGGCACCACCAGGCCTGACCCAGACAAAACCCGAGGATCGACAACAGCCACAGATAGAACCCTGGAGCGAAATGCTCCAGATTCAAGAAGTCATAGCTACGGTTGTCTGGCACACGCTCGATGCCGAAGCTGCTCAAAGCCAGGGCCAGGGCGCCGAGGCCCAGCAGCAGCGACACCCAGCGCCAGCGCCGGTGCAGCAGGATCGCCAGCCCCAGCAGTGGATTGGCGAACCAGCCATACATCTCGAAAACGATGCCCCAGGGGCCATACAACAGCGCCTGCAACGCATGCAGGCGGCCCTCGCCACTGAGGTACAGGGCGTTGAAACACAGGCAGGATAGAAACAGCAGCAGCGTGATCGAGATATAGCGGTGCGCGATCATCAGCCGACCTGCTCGAGCAACAGTCCGTAGAGCCCCGAATCGGACAACTCCCCGGCCACGCACCAACGCTGGCGCAGGGTGCCTTCCAAGACGAAGCCCAGGCGCTCCAGGGTACGTGCCGAGGCGCTGTTGCGCGGATCGATCTCGGCTTCAAGGCGGCGCATGTTCAGGCCCTGGCCCAGGTACCGGACGAAGTGCTCCAGCGCCTCGCCCATAAAGCCCTGACCCTGGGCATTGCTGGCCAGGCAGTAGCCGATTTCGCCGCGGCGCGACTCGGCGTCAACGTGAAAGCACTGGCACATGCCAATCAGCTCGTCGCTGTCGCGACGATAGATCCCGAGCTTGAACACCTGTCCGTCGGCATAGGCCTGGCGATCGGCCGCCAAGGCCGCTTGCGCTTCGGACAGCTCGTGCCAGGGGGCGTGATTCCAGAACCGCATGACTTGCGGATCGGCCATGATCGCAAACCAGGCCGCGGCATCGTTGGCGCCCATGGGGCGCAACTGCAAACGCGGTGTCAGCAGGCTAAGGTCCTGGGCAAAGGCATAGGGGTGCGGCACGGGTAGAACTCCTGTTCTTGCCGAAAAGCCGCACAGTCTACCTCACCCTCGGGCTGATACGCCCTTCAGGCGACCTCGGCCCCTTCATCCGGCCAGATCGGTTCGTTGGCTTCCAGCGGTGGCAAGCCATAGGCCGCACGCGCGGCATCGCAGCTGGGGTTGGCATTGCCATCGACCCAGGCGGCCTCGAATTCACGGCAAGGTGTGGAGCGCTTCTCGTAAAGGGAGCAGCTCACCCCTTTACCAATCTCGCCCTCAAGGCCGATACAACGGCAGGGTTTGCTGTCGGTACCGATCATCGCCACACGGGTGGGGTTGATCTGAACCACCAGGTCGTCGGGCACCACACCACCTGCCGACTCGCACTCGCCCCAGAAGAAAGACACACGGAAATACCCGCAGCAGGCGCCGCAGTTCAAGCAAGGATTATCGGACATGATGAGAAAAAGACGGGGGGGCAGATTATCGTTATTGGGAGGAAACCCGCCGCCATTCTATGCTTCGGCCAACGTTTGAGAAGGGGGGTACAGCAGAAATATCTGACTTCTGACAGGCGGCTTAGTCGCCCATCGCACGGGTGGGAGCCGACATTGCCGACGCCCACCCGCACTACGCGTTTTTACTGCTGCTTGCGGAACATCTGACGAATACCCCGCACGGCCTGGCGAATACGGTCCTGGTTCTCGATCAGGGCAAAACGCACATGATCGTCGCCGTAATCACCGAAACCAATGCCTGGCGACACACAGACCTTGGCTTCGGCCAGCAATTTCTTGGAGAACTCCAGCGAGCCCAGGTGCGCGTACTGCTCAGGGATCTTCGCCCAGACATACATCGACGCCTTGGGGTTCTCGACCATCCAGCCCAGCTCGTGCAAGCCCTTGACCAGCACGTTGCGACGCTGGCGGTACTGCTCGGCGATATCGAGCACACACTGCTGATCCCCTTCGAGGGCGGCAATGGCAGCCACCTGGAGCGGGGTGAAGGTGCCGTAGTCGTGGTAGCTCTTGATCCGCGCCAGGGCGCTGACCAGTTCGGGGTTGCCGACCATGAAGCCGATACGCCAGCCGGCCATGTTGTAGCTCTTGGACAGGGTGAAGAACTCCACCGCGATGTCCTTGGCGCCAGGCACCTGCATGATCGAGGGCGCCTTCCAGCCGTCATAGACGATGTCGGCATAGGCCAGGTCGTGGATCACCAGCACGTCGTACTGCTTGGCCAGGGCCACCACGCGCTCGAAGAAGTCCAGCTCGACGCACTGCGCGGTCGGGTTGGAAGGGAAGCCCAGGATCATCATCTTCGGCTTGGGGATCGACTCGCGGATCGCCCGCTCCAGCTCGTTGAAGAAGTCCACACCCGGCACCAACGGCACCGAACGCACCTGCGCACCGGCAATCACTGCGCCGTAGATGTGAATCGGGTAGCTGGGGTTGGGCACCAGCACCGTATCGCCATGGTCCAGGGTGGCGAGCATCAGGTGCGCCAGGCCTTCCTTGGAGCCGATGGTGACGATGGCTTCGTTTTCCGGGTCGATCTCGACCTCGTAGCGGTCCTTGTACCAACGCGAAATCGCCCTGCGCAGGCGTGGAATACCGCGTGACGTCGAGTAGCCGTGGGTGTCTTCACGCTGGGCGACCTGCACCAGTTTTTCAACGATGTGCGGCGGCGTGGCCCCGTCGGGGTTGCCCATGCTCAGGTCGATGATGTCCTCGCCACGACGGCGCGCGGCCATCTTGAGTTCGGCGGTGATGTTGAAGACGTAGGGGGGGAGACGATCAATGCGCGTAAAGCGGCGCGGCGAACCTTGGTCAGCCATGGCTTCCTCGAAGACGTAAGCGCCCGGAACCGTCCGAGCGACGTTGGCCACTGCGGTGGCCGGAGCGAACAATAGAGCCTGGGTGGGGCGGCTGTCCAGAGGGCGGCACAAATACCTGCTGTGCCGCCGGTTCAACACTCAGCGAATGGCTTTATAGGCCTGCGCGTCCCACTTCACGGCTGCCGCCAGGCCGCTGCCAGGCTGGAACATCCCACCGGCGACCTTCGAGAGCGCCGTCCCCTTGTCGCCCAGGGACACACAGCGCTCCCCTTCCTGCGCCTCGGTGAGCACGGTGTATGAGTAATCGCGCATGTTCTGGTACTCGTCGTCATCCCTGCTCATCGCCTGATGATAGGCCTGCAGCTCGTCGTCGCTGAGGTTGAGCCGGTTGCCGAGCTTGACGCCCCAGCGCGTCAGGCAGACTTCGGCAAAGTGGCGCACGATCAGGCCGGGCTCCATCAGCGCCTTCCCCTTGGTCACACCGTCGACCGACGCATTGCCCACCAGGGTCGCGTGGCGCCCTGGCAGCGGGTAGATATGGCAACGGGTACTGGCGTGGGTTCTGGGTATCACGCATGTGAAGCCCTTGGATCGTTCGTCACGTGAATAGAACCCCACGTACTGCCGGACGTTTTCCCCAAGCTGGATGCGGTGTGCCTGGAAGTTCAGCAACCCTGGCACCGGGTCGATGGCAAAGATGTTGACCGGAATGTGGCTGAGCGCGCGGTCATTGAGCATGGCATTGGCCAGCATGTGGCAACTCACCCCGCCCCTGCTCCAGCCCACGAGGTTGACCTGGCTGGGAATCAGGCCACCTTGGCGAAACGTTCTGATGATCTGTTCCTGCAGTTGCTGGGGCGTCAGCAGGCGCTCGCCGAAGTCGTAGGTTCGCCAGTACCAGGAGCCGGTCTCCTTTACATCTTCGATCGGCACCCCCGCAGCCTTGAGCTGCTGGTACTGCTCCTGGCTCAGCGCCTTGCGCTGCCAGCTACAGTGGCCCTTGATGATGTGCAGGGCGTGGTCGACGTTCTCTTCCCAGCCGCTACCGAACAACGTGCCCGTCGGGCCGTACAGCTCGGTCCTGATGAACAGCTCATCGGCTTGCAGGTTGCCACTGCCCGGCCCGTCGATGGCCACCCAGTGGGCAAACTCACGGCGCTGGTCGTTGCTGGCCAGGGTCGATACCAACTCGCCGTTCCAGAAGCTGGGGTTGGCGGTGTCGAAACGATGGGAGCCTGTGCCGCAGAAATACACAGTCAAAATACTCATGGTGCGACCCTCACATTTGAATGGGAGGTCACGCTAATCGGCAAACCCTGCCTGGATCAGAGGGCAGCCATACCACGCACAAACAAAAACGCCCCGTGCTCTGCAGCACGGGGCGTTCTTGTTTACCCACACTGGAATCAGTGTGCGTAGGTCAGCAGCAGCTCGGTCGGCACTTTGGTGTCCAGCGACATCATCACGCTCAGGGCGGTGATGGTGAAGATCGAGAACACGAACAGCTTGCGCGCCCAGAGCCGGTCGTCCACAGCCTTGTAGCCGGTCCAGGCCATGTACAGCCAGTACATGCCCATGGCGGCTGCGACGGCCATGTAGCTCATGCCGGCGTAACCACCGATGGTGAGCATCAGGGTTGCCGCCAGGAATGCCACGATGTACCAGAGGATGTGCTTCTTGGCGACCAGGATGCCACGCTTGACCGGCAGGACCGGGATCGAGGCAGCCAGATAGTCATTGAAGCGGAAGATCGCAATGGCATAGGAATGCGGCATCTGCCAGAGGCTGAACATCACCAGCAGGGTCAACGCAGCCAGGTCGAAGGTGTTGCTCACGGCGCAGTAGCCGATCACCGGAGGCATGGCACCGGACAGGCTGCCAACCAGGGTGCCGTGCACCGATTTGCGCTTCAGGTACAGGCTGTAGAAACCCACATAGATGACGAAGCCGATCAGGCCGAACAGCGCCGCCAGGGCATTGGCCTGCACATACAGCAGGCCAAGCCCGGCCACCCCGAGCAGGGTGGCGTAGGCGAGTGCGACTTTCAGCGAGATCTGGCCCTGAACCATTGCACGGTTCTTGGTGCGCTCCATCTTGATGTCGATGTCACGGTCGATGCAGTTGTTGAACACGCAACCGGACGCCACCACCAGAGAAGTGCCAATCACCGTGGCCAGGAACAGCATGAAGTCGACATGCCCTTGCGCGGCAAGGAAAAAACCGCCTGCCACAGAAAGCACGTTACCGAAAATGATCCCCGGTTTGGTGATTTGGATAAAGTGCTTAATGGACATGCCGTCTTACCTCACTTCGCCATCATGCTGGTGTGGATGCTGAACATGATCCACAGCGACAGGCCAACCAACAGGGCAATGACCATTGCCGTGAACAAGAAGGCGCTGACGTTCTCACGCTGCTCCTTCGAGCGGTCCAGGTGCAGGAAGTAGTACAGGTGCACCACGATCTGGATCGCGGCGAAGGCCACTACGATCAACACGGTCATGTCTTTCGGCAGGCTTGGGTACATCACCAGGCCGAAAGGAATGGCGGTCAGGATGACCGACAGGATGAAGCCGATTGCGTAGGACTTCACGCTACCGTGGTTGCCCTCGGCGTGGCTGTTATGTGCGTTAGCCATTTACAGAACCCCCAGCAGATACACAACGGTGAACACGCAGATCCAGACCACGTCCAGGAAGTGCCAGAACAGGCTCAGGCAGCTCATGCGGGTCTTGGCGGTACCGGTGATACCGTGCTTGTTGATCTGGTACATCATCACAGCCATCCAGATCAGACCGGCGGTCACGTGCAGACCGTGGGTGCCGACCAGGGCGAAGAAGCCCGACAGGAAGCCGCTGCGCTGTGGGCCGAAGCCCGCAGCGATCAGGTGATGGAACTCATAGACTTCCATCGCGATGAAGCCTGCACCGAGCAGGAAGGTCACTGCCAACCAGCCCAGTACGCCGCCCTTGTTGCCCTTGTACATCTGCAACATGGCGAAACCGAAGGTAATACTGGAGAACAGCAGCAGCGCGGTCTCGGCCAGTACGAAGTTCAGCTCGAAGATGTCATGACCCGACGGGCCGCCGGCAAAGTTGCCGGACAGCACCGCGTAAGCTGCGAAGAGCGACGCAAACAGAATGCAGTCGGTCATCAGGTACAGCCAGAAACCGTAGACGGTCATCTGGCCCGAGTCGTGGTGGTGGTCATCGTGCCCATGGTCGTGACCATGAGCATGAGTATCAGCGTTGATTACATGACTGGACATTGATTAAACCCGTTCAAACGATTCGACACGTGCGCCAACCGGAGAACCGGTAGCCAGGCCCAGGGCCTTCATGCGCTCACCTTCGATGCGCGCCACTTCCTCGGCAGGAACCATGTAGCCCTGGTCGTCACGCGCAGCGTGAGCAACGAAGACAGCGATGGTGCCGACCAGGCTGGCCGCGACCAACCACCAGATGTGCCAGACGAAGGCAAAGCCGAAGACGGTGATCAGTGCGCCCATGTACACGCCAGTGGCAGTGTTGTTAGGCATGTGGATCGGTGCGTACTTGGCCGGAGCCTTGTAGGCAACACCCGCTTCCTTGGCTTCGTGCCAGGCGTCCAGGCCCACTTTCTCAGGCATGGTGGCGAAGTTGTAGAACGGAGGTGGCGACGAGGTCGACCATTCCAGGGTACGGCCGTTCCACGGGTCACCGGTCACGTCCATGTTGTCCTTGCGGTCACGGATCGAGACGTACAGCTGGATCAGCTGGCAAGCGATACCGAACAGGATCAGCACAGCACCGACCAAGGCAACGTACAGGTACGGTTCCCAGAGCGGGTTGTCGGAGTGGTTCAGACGACGGGTCATACCCATGAAGCCCAGTGCGTACAGCGGCATGAAGGCCACGTAGAAACCGGAGATCCAGAACCAGAAGGCAGCTTTGCCCCACTTCTCGTTCAGGGTGAAACCGAAGGCTTTCGGGAACCAGAAGGCGAAGCCGGCAATGTAGCCGAACACCGCACCACCGATGATCACGTTGTGGAAGTGGGCGATTACGAACAGGCTGTTGTGCAGAACGAAGTCAGCACCTGGAACAGCCAGCAGAACGCCGGTCATACCACCGATCGAGAAAGTGATCATGAAGCCCAGGGTCCACAATACCGGCGCGGTGAAGCGCAGACGGCCCTGGTAGATCGTGAACAGCCAGTTGAACAACTTCACACCGGTCGGGATCGAGATCAGCATGGTCGCCAATCCGAAGAAGGTGTTGACGCTTGCGCCCGAACCCATGGTGAAGAAGTGGTGCAGCCATACCGCAAAGCCCAGTACCGCGATCGCGCCCGAAGCGTAGATCATCGACTTGTGGCCGAACAGGCGCTTGCCGGTGAAGGTCGAGGTGACTTCCGAGAACACACCGAAGGCCGGCAGGATCAGGATGTAAACCTCAGGGTGACCCCAAGCCCAGAACAGGTTGACGTACATCATCGGATTGCCACCAAGTTCGTTGGTGAAAATGTGGAAATCCATGTAACGGTCAAGCGTCAGCAGTGCCAGGGTAGCGGTCAGGATCGGGAACGAAGCCACGATCAGGACGTTGGCCCAGGTGCAGGTCCAGGTGAAGATCGGCATGTCCATCAGCTTCATGCCAGGGGCGCGCATTTTCAGCACGGTGGCCAGGAAGTTGACGCCTGTCAGTGTGGTACCCAGACCGGATATCTGTAGCGCCCAGATGTAGTAGTCGACACCGACCCCAGGGCTGTACTGGATACCTGCCAGTGGCGGATAGGCCACCCAGCCGGTCTTGGCGAATTCACCAACGCCCAGGGAGATGTTGACCAGCGCAACGCCGGACACCAGCAGCCAGAAGCTCAGGGAGTTCAGGAACGGGAAGGCAACGTCACGGGCGCCGATCTGGAGCGGCAGCGCCAGGTTCATCAGGCCGGTGAAGAATGGCATCGCCATGAAGATGATCATGATCACACCGTGGGCGGTGAAGATCTGGTCATAGTGTTCAGGCGGCAGGTAGCCTTCGGAGCCTGCAGTGGCCATGGCCAGCTGCGAGCGCATCATGATGGCGTCGGCAAAGCCGCGCAGCAGCATGATCATCGCGACGATGATGTACATCACCCCGATCTTTTTGTGGTCGACCGAAGTCAGCCACTCGGTCCACAAGTAGGTCCACTTGCGGAAATAGGTGATAGCACCAACGAGCGCGAGACCGCCGAGCGCAATCATGGCAATCGTCACCATGACTATCGGCTCGTGATACGGAATCGCATCCAGACTTAGTTTACCGAACATCTCTTACTCCTCTGCCCCAGCAGCTGAATGCATACTCACGTCCATCCCTTCGGTACCGGCCGCTGCTTTGGTCTGCTCTTCGTGAACCACCGGCTTGCCACGGTTCATGCCTTCGTATTTGTCTACGATGTCCTGGAACGTGTCAGACGGGGCCACGCTGTACAGCGCGACTGGATTGTTTTCGCTAGGTTTGGCCAATGCCGCGTATTCAGCCGGATCCAGCTGTTTAGGCGATTGCTTGACTTCGTTCACCCACGCCTCGAAATCGGCCTGGGAGGTGGCGATTGCCTTGAACTTCATACCGGTGAAGCCTGCACCGCTGTAGTTCGCCGAGATACCGTCGAACTCGCCATTCTCGTTGGCGATCAGGTGCAGCTTGGTGGTCATGCCGGCCATCGCGTAGATCTGACCGCCCAGGCCTGGAATGAAGAACGAGTTCATCACCGAGTCGGACGTCACGCGGAAGTTGACCGGGGTGTTGGCCGGGAAGACGATCTTGTTGACCGTGGCAATGCCTTGTTCCGGGTAGATGAACAGCCATTTCCAGTCCAGAGCGACCACGTCGATCTGCACCGGCTTCACATCGGAAACCAGCGGACGATAAGGGTCCAGCTCGTGGGTGGTCTTGTAGGTCACATAGCCCAGGGCAATGATGATCAGGACCGGGATGGTCCACACCGCCACTTCGATCTTGGTCGAGTGCGACCAGTCAGGGGTGTAGGTCGCCGCCTTGTTGGAAGCGCGATACTTCCAGGCGAACGCGATGGTCATGAAAATGACAGGAATCACCACCAGCAACATCAAGCCGGTAGCGATCAGGATAAGGTTCTTTTGCTCAATGCCGACCTGGCCCTTCGGGTCGAGCAGGGTCCAGTTGCACCCACTGAGTAAAAGCATGCCTAAAAAGGGCAGAATGCCAAACAGTCTGGGGTAACGCTTTTTACTCATCTCACGACCTCTAGAGCAGCTTGCTTCAATGCAATTTGTGTTTTGGTCGCCAACACTTCGTCCTGCCAAGCGTTAGCATTTATGGGATCGAATACGGTCATACCGTGATGCCAGCTGCGGCGGCTCGGTATCGACCGGGTATTACGGTGCTTATTATTCTGACTTCGTAGGCAACAGGCCTGTATTCAGACCAATTCCATTTGGTGCGGGAAATCACGGAGGGGGGTCAGCCCGGCATCGCCGCAGGCGATGCTCGTCAGAGTCAGCAAAAAGAAGGCTTAAGCTCCTTTGTTCCTGCGACTCGCAAGCGGTGCCGAACGGAAATTGGGGGCGATTGTAGATAGGTAGACAATCAATGACTATGACTAATTGAGCAACAGTCTTTTACCGAACCTGCAACAATCGAGCGTTACAAATCAGTTTCGCGACAGTTTGTCGCACCCCTTCCAATAGCCCTGAAACGCCCATTATACAAGGCTTGGTGCTTGATCCAGATCAACCGGGGTGCGACGCATTGTGAAAATTTCATTGCTCAACAGACTTGCGTCAATACATGACTTTTGTCTAAGCCTTGCGACGGTTCCGGTAGATCCCCAAGGGCACCAGAATGGCCGTCAACGCGAACGCCAACAGCGCCCATTGGGCCAGTGAAAGTCCCAGTACCGGCGGGTACGGCGTGGAGCAGAATCCATCGACCTGGAACACCAGCGGCAACACCGTCGCCAACGGCAGGCCATCGACGATGGGCTGCAGGGTGTCGATGCCACAGCTGACGGCCGGGTTGGCCAGGATATAGACGTGGTTGCCCGCCGCGGCCATGCCCCCGATGGCGCTGAGCACAACCAGGCCCTCAAGGATCGTCAGGCTGCGTTTCCCCGGCATGGCGGCACCAATGAAGGCAAACAAGGCAATCAGCAACAACGCATAGCGCTGCAGGATACACAGTGGGCATGGCGCCTCACCGAGAACGATCTGCATGTACAAGGCACCACCGATAAGCGCCAGGCAAATCACTCCCAGCAGCACCAGAAAGCGCCTTTCCCGGTTCAGGCGCGATGTTTGATCGTTCATTGCAAATCCTTGATTGACTAGATAACTGACGGCCTGCCCAGGAATTCTACACGCAGGACAAGACCATTGAGAGCGGTAAAAGTGCCGCGCCAGGGCTGGAAAAACCGACGCGACCTGTCCCGCACGGCAGACTGCTGAATTGCCACTATCTTAGTCCTGAGGATTACCCTATCATTAACACTGTACAAAAACACAGTGCTAAGCACACTGTTATTCAAAAGGCATGTGAGGTGATGAATGGCCGTCGAAGTGGTATACCGCAGCAGCCGCGATCTGGAGCGCTTGTTCATGGATAAAGCTGAAGCAGACCGTCACGACAAGAAGCTGGTTTTGCGTTCTGCATAATCTTGTCTATACCTAGCACAAGCAGCTTGCTAGCTGCTGGCAAGCCTGTTTTCTCGGCGGGGTATGACATTGACAATTATCAAAGACATAATCGCGCGGGCGGACCATCCGTTTGAAAATCTTGAAGAGCGGCCTCTCTCCCTCTTTGCCAGAGACCATATTCCTCAGGGGCAGCGCATTACTAGCACGCTCCGCTATCTCGAGTGCTACCTTCAGATTACGGATCAAACGCTTACCTATCAGGATGTCGCGTCCACTGCCAGCGATGAGATTCTCGCCACGTTTTGCGGCGCTCTATCAAGCCCGAAATTCGCCACCCTAACTAAAGGGACGATTTCTACAATCATTAGAAAACTTACGGCTGTCGTAAACTGCGTCAGATCCCAACATGACGCCCCGCCCTTTTCAACGTTTGGTTCGGATACGACCGCCAATCCATTATTTATCAAGTATCGTTCAGCCTTTGAAAGCTTACATTTGAATGAGGAGAAAGTCTGGTACTGGTCCGGGTGGGCATGCCTCAACGGAGCAGGGAAAACTGTCAACTTACCCCTCGTCAACGTTTATTACTCATATGGTAGGAAATTCACCCAGCTGTTATACAACATATGCGAAACGTATCTTGCAGGCCGTCGCTTGCCAAACATTCAATTTGTCAGTTTATTTAGCTCGTACCTTTCCATATATCCAAATGAGTTCGACGAAGCGGATTTTAGCAACAAAGATGGCTCCACTCTTTTTTTCAGCGCCCTGTGGAGACACCTTTACCTTAGCTCCGTAGAAAAGAACCTACATCATGAGACTGCCATAGCTTCTTGGCGCTATCAAATTATACCGTTTATCAAAACCCAACTTATTCCGAATGGTCTTTTTGCAAAACCTGATTGTCTCGCCGATCCGGCCCCGACCGATTCACGCGGACAAAACAAAAATCTAAAAGAACGCTCGGGCGGAATTGTAAAAGCCAATCTCTTGACAGAGATCCCCCTCCATATCTCAGATGACGAAGCATTTCGACACCTGAAAAGACGGATCATTTTCTGCCATAGCGCAGCAATTGAATGGTGTAACAGAGTTGTTCAAAGGGTTCAGACTGCCAACAAGAGACTCGCTCTTTTAGCTCGAGATGGCAAACCTATACTTACGGGCTCCAGACTACACGATGAGCCTAACGCCTGGCTCGCGTCGAACGATAATCCAGACCAGCTAAAAAATCTCGCCGCAACCCTAGAAATATATGGATACGACGAACTCCGACGCGTTCTCAAAAACTGCAACGTTTCTCACGGCCCCATTGCTGAAAGCCTAGGACTACCAACCACTGACGCTTTAATACCAATATGCATAAAACTTATTTCATTAGACCCTAAGATCACCCCAAGTTTTCTCACCAGCGTGGCGATCTTTGATAAAAATGGCAAGTGCAGGGGTATAGACTCGGGAGACACAATAGAATACCTGCATGGCCATAAAGATCGGCGCGGCCCCAGCAAATCTGAAATTCGAATTCCACTGAATGAAGAATCAAAGAAAATAGTTCAACTACTAGTTGACATCACTTCACCACTGCGTGCGTCCTTAAAAAAAACAAACGACCCACGATGGCGAAAGCTACTGCTGACCTCCAGGCAATTCGTAGGCCCTCCATGTGAGTTCGGGTGCAAAGCAAAAACTGACGACGGACGAGTAAAGAACCTAGTAAACGAACTCACAACAACCCATGACTTATCCCATTGGAAACCGGAAGAACTCGAGCACTTCGCCAAGGCTATTCTCTGCCCCTCAAAAATGAGAACCACATCCGGCGTCGTACATTTCCTAGAGACTGGCAGCCTCCATTCGATGGCAAAGGTATTAGGTCACGCTAACTACGACCCAAAATTACTAGCGACCTACTTACCCACAAGTATCTTGCATTACTTTCGGGACCGGTGGGTTAGAGTTTTTCAGACAGGGGTAATAGTTCAAGCAATGAAGTCCAGCAAGCTCCTACTAGAGGCGACAAATTTCACTAATGACCATGAGCTCGCCTCATTTCTGGAAAACCACACACTACCTGACATAAACGAAGAAACTCTGCCTATCTTACCAGATCCAACTCGACCAGGCAACACCAAGGTCCTTATATCAATTAGTTTGCCCGTCGCGAGAATACTACTGACCTTGAAAGAGCGTAGAGAAGAAGTCGAATTGAGCGAAAACCTTATGCATTGGGCAGAGTTTTGCGAGCACTTACTTGACCATCTACATTCTGATAAAGACAACAGCTTTGAAGCCCTCGAAGTATTCAAACTTGCGAAGGAACTTGGCCCAATGAGCGACATAGGCATCTCATCAAATGGATAACCTAGACTTCCTCAAAGCAAATATTGAGTACTTTGATAAGTATTTCGGAAGCGAACCCACACCATTCGATTCAGCCCCCTTCCTTAAAAACAAATTTGAAGCGGAAACTTGGGATCTCGACTTTGGTCTATCCGAACCTATGCGCATCGACTTCAGAATCTTGGTCGAAACCGTCCCCCTTACATCTTGCTTGGATGGAGATTTGTGCAGACTTTTTAAAAGGTGGATTTGCGCTGCCGGAACAAACTACAACCCGATGTCCACACTATCAAATTCGACAATGCAAAGGAAGGTTGCAAATACAGTCGGTGTGATTGACTGGCTACTAATTAATAACGACAGCTTCCGCATACACGAACATGGCTTAAAATTGCTTAACAGCAACAATCTTAAGGCGCTGCTTGCAAGCTGTGGCCGCTCACCCAACCTTTCTACTGTGGTGTATGAATGGCCAGAAAAACTTAGAGGCTTCCTGAAAGGTTTAGTTGAGTCAACCCCAAAAATTGAAATTTATCAGGCACTCGAAGATTACCCAATCTTGACGGAGCCATGGGAGGAGTTATCGCAAAGTATCCTAGAAATCGAGGATGCGCTGCGTGACGATTTCCCGCAACGCGAAGATATTTGCACGGTGCGAGCGGCGCTTTGGCTTGCGGGATTTTACATTTGCGGCCCGCGATCAGCACTCACTATCGACACAACAAAAATAGCTAGAATCCTATATGTGAATACATTAGGCGGAGTAAAACACTATCCGATCCCTACTTTTTTCGTGCTAAAGCCTCGCAACTATCAAGTCCCTGAGTTCTCACGGGTTCCCGTACGCGCAAGACATGCAAGTATGACTCCGCCTGCAACCGGAGCGATTCTTTCAACATTTGAAGTTTTAAGGGTGTTACGACAGAACTCTAATCTCACACCAGTTTCAGATCTCGAAATCCCATCCTCGGAATACCTTGAGGAGCAGTTTAACCTAAGCAAAGTAGGACGTTTCACCTCGCTGCCTGTAGCGCTCACCCTAAAGTGCCTTAGAGACTCAATTGAGTTCTATCTTGAATATGGCAAAGCAATCATTTCAAGCTACCTAAGGCTAATGGAATCAGTGATAATTATGGGAATACCGTATCAATCCACACGATGCGAGTCTATTGATATATCCCGCTACCTAGATGGAAAATTGAGCGCACTCAATGTAAATGTCTGGAACAAGCAATTTTCTTCCCGCACCAGAAAAAACGACCCTAACTTCAAGGCGAAATTTGACTCGCTTCGATCAACTCCCTCACTCCACGAACTCATGCAGGTACTACTGGGGGCGATCCAAGTCACGCTAGGAGTACTACAGGCTCGGCGTGCTTCGGAACTGAGGAAAATTATCGCAGGCCAATGCCTTTCCTCAGACCACCGATCCCTTGAAACAGTCAATCGAAAAACCGGGCTTTACGGACTGAACGTAAAAATTGTTCGACCAATACCCCATATCGCTGCGGACATGATTCAAAGCTTAGAGACCATGCAGGCAAGCCTAATAAAACTTGGCTTACTCGACCGGCACAGAGAAGTACTAAGCGGGCCATTAAAAAACGGCAGGCTCGAGAACTTGCACCCGCACACATCTCAGTTGAAGTTCGACATTTTTTGCGATTACTTTCAAACTCCCCTAGACGATAGAGGGCGTCGGTTTTATTTGCGGCATCACCAACTTCGACGATTCTTTGCGCAAGTTTTCTTTTGGCATCAAACAGAAAAAGAAGACACTTTGGATATTTTGAGGTGGGTGCTTGGCCACGGCGATAGCGAGATGATTTACCACTACATTACCGAAAGCACACCAGGTCAGGTCTTGAGAGAGGTGAAAGCAGAGTGGGGCGCACGGATGCTTCGCGCAGAGCCCGATAAGGTAAGTAACCTTACCACTTTCATACAAAAGCATTATCAAATATCTGATTTTGCAATACTACCAGAAGAACAAATAGAAGAGTATCTACTCTATTGCATTTCGACCGGATCAGTAAAAATAGAACCAGAATTTCTGACTGGCTCGGACGGCACCCCTTATAGAATCATCGCCACAATTCGAGACAAAGGAAATAATACATGAGTAGTGCTACTCAAGAGCAGTCAATCCAAAATTTGTGCAAACTACTAGTTTTAGTTTCTGCTAATCCGGCCGCATACTTACAAGACTCTGTGCTTCTTTCATCGCTCAAAAGCCAGGGAAAGCTGTCGAGCTATCACTCTGAAAAGCTGGGGATTTCCAAAACATCATTGAACACATTGAAACGTCACTGTGAGCATTACGCTCCTGGTGGGTTTACGCACTTGGATCAGCTACGGGCCAGCGCTTTGAGTGCAGTGACACAGGCTACTACGCCGACCTCGGTAAAACGAAAAAGTCAAAAAGACACAATAGCCAAACTCACACAAGAAAATGCTCAGCTGAATTTGGATCTATTGGCTATAACCAAGCTGCTGCGACTATCCATGCGCCAAACTCGGTCCTTTGCTCAGCTTTGCAACGACAGCGTAGCATCGGCACTTTATGCAAAAGAATCAAGCGAGCTGCTTGATATGCTGTCAACTGTGGGAACGTTAGCGGGCAAGCTTCATGAAAAAGCTCTATAAACATATTAACATCAATCAAAAACTTCCGTTCGCTGTTAAACCTGATCACTCGATCATCCTCAGTGATGCAGGAAATATCCCAACACTTAGATGGCCAAGCGGCTCGTGGTGCATCGAAGCTAACATATGGCTATTGGAGCTCTATGATAGGGGGCTTTCAAGAAGCGACAGAGGTGGTTCACTACTCTCTTACGCCACAAACATTAGCCACCTGATACGTTATTGCGATGCACAAAATACAAGATTTCTTGATCTCACCGATTTGCAATTCAATTTTTTTGTCACAACCCTACTCGGCCAACGCAGAGCGGATGGTACAAAACTACGCACCCAAAACACAGTTAAAAACATTGCAAAAAACTGCGTAGACTTTATCGATTTTTTATCTAGAGAGTTCCATTCACCTAGTCGCTTAACCATTACAGCAATAGAACAAACGATCTTCACTCCCGACGGATCAAAGCTTATTCGAAACTCAAAGTCTCACTCGGCGATACCTCCAATGACAAGGGTCGAGGAGCGTTTCCCAATAAATATTGAGACAATAAAGTGTCTTCGCCTTGCCGCAGCTGCAGACGCATCGGCGTCCCCATATGTCAAATCAAGACGACGTGTCATGATCCGCTGCTTCGAGATGCTAGGGGCGAGGCGCGCGGAGGTAGGGCAGCTTCGGGTGAGAGACGTTAGAGCAGCGGTCCAGACACAACATTTGCGGGTCGTCACTCTAAAAGGTGGTGTCAGACGCAGCATAAACCCGGCTGCGGACGATTCTGGGCGATTCAGAGAAATCCCGATATCTCAGGCAGATTTAAAATTACTTACGGACTACATTGAGTACGTGAGAGCTCCCCTAGCACGTAGACTCAAGACCACGCACGACTATCTATTTCTGAACGAAAGAACTGGGAACCCCCTGACACCAAACGCTTTCACAGCTGAAATTCAACACATCGCGAAGCTAGGAAAAATTTTGGACCCTGTTAGTCCGCACCTATTTCGCCACCGTTTCATAACAAAAATATTTGTTGCAGAAATTCTGAGACAGAAAGCCGACAGCCTTGAGGATTTCAAACAAGCAATACTGGAAACAGAGTCTCTAAAGCGTAAGATTCAGGAGCTAACTGGCCATCGACGTCTTGCATCATTAGAACGCTACATCCACCTAGCATGGGAAGAGGCAATGGCGATATCCAAGACCTCACCGAAGTTCAAAACACTGACGGAGATCGACGCCATACGGGAGCAAGCAACGGCGCTGCTGGCTAACCTTACAGAACAGCGTCCCTCCAAGGAAACTAAAGCATTACTCGACTTGCTGCTGTCATTCGAAGCGCTACTTTGATTCATTTTGATAGTTTTATCTTACAATCGCCTCTGCACAGATGCGACTCAGCATGTAAAATCGATTCTGAGCATCTTGCTCAGCTAAACCTACACCACATGAGGGCCAGACATGGCTGTAGAAACTCTCTACCGTAGCACACGTGATTTGGAGACTACTTTTTTGGACAGGAAGCTTGCTGACGCCCATGACCAAATGCTTGAGCTTAGTGAATCACTGACCCAGCTTCTATTAAAAAATGTTCCTGGTATCTCTGAGGACATTGCTGAGGAAGCGAGCATCTTCATGGCTAAGAATCGAGCTATATTTGCCGTCGCATTTAAAAATAACATTTCGGCTCTTGACGAACTAAACACTACAAAATAATAAAACTACCGCCGTCGTAACCCCTGCCCTGCCGGCAGACGCCGGTTCGAGCGCGGGAGGATGAGTGTCAGCACGCTGCGGACTCCCGAGGCTCGTTTAGGAGCAACTGTTCAATGCCCGTAATATCAGCCGGAATTGTCATCATGCTACCGCACCAGCGACGACAACCTAGCAAACCTTTATTTCGTAAAGATCATCTACTGCTGCGATAGTGAAAATCCGATGGCCGCGAGCAACCGACTGCACGAGACCTGCGACGCCAGTGACCAGCTACTCTAGTTCAGCCTCCACTAAGGCTCGGGCTCTCATTGCCATCATCATGCCACTCTGAAATTAGACACTTCCCAAAAAGCACTACCTCTGATACTTCGGATAGCCTGGCAAAGAAGACTAAAATAAGAATGGCAAGGTAATTACAATGTAGACAAGCAATAGCACCTTCAAATATGCATAGAACATATGCAATCGCACCAACGCCTGCAACCGCCCTATAATAAAATATTCATTAACAGAGTCTTAGGTCATTTTCAACGCGAACCACACCCTAAGTTTACTGCCACCGACACCCTCGGCACATTCAATTTTTTGCTACAAATGCAGCGTTTCCCGGCCTAATCTGCCTGTCAGCCGTGACCATCATCAACCGCGGGATACCATAGAACCCGCTATGCTCAGGTGGGTAAGCCAACATAGATGTCAGAAAGCTTGCAACCATATTACAAATTTGTAGGATTTCGCCAAAGCCCTTTACTTCACGTTAAAATTCACACGCCATAAAGTGACCATGAGGTATGCTTAATATTAGAGACATACTGAGTGCTATGCACTACTCCGACCTACCTTTGCAACCTACAGCGATGTTATTAGTGCACTAGGCAAACTTCTCACCCCTCACATCTTGAGATCAATTATGCGCGTGCTAGTTGTGGAAGACGAAATAAAGACTGCTGAATATCTTCAGCAGGGCCTCTCCGAAAGCGGGTATGTCGTTGATATAGCGCATAATGGTGTTGACGCCCTACACTTATTTAGTCACAACACCTACTCGCTAGTTCTTTTGGATGTGAACCTACCTGGCATTGATGGCTGGGATCTTCTCCAAACGATCAGACATACGAGCCGTGTTCGCATCATCATGCTGACCGCTCGCGGCCGTATCAATGACAAACTCAAGGGCCTAGACGGCGGGGCAGATGATTACCTCGTTAAGCCGTTCGAGTTTCCAGAGCTGCTCGCCCGTATTCGATCGCTGCAGCGACGCGGCGATGAGCTCGTAGAAAAGAGCACACTCAAAATCGGCGACCTGGAGCTGGACTCTGAACGTCATCGGGTGTTCCGGGGGGGAACACGGATTGACCTCACCACGAAGGAGTTTGCCTTGTTGCGCTTGCTGATGAGCCGTACAGGCGAAGCACTGACACGCTCACAAATCATCTCGCTGGTCTGGGACATAAGTTTCGATTGCGACACCAACGTCATTGATGTCGCTATCAGGCGCCTGCGCTCGAAGATCGATGATCCATTTGAAACCAAACTCATTCATACGCTGCGAGGCGTTGGGTACATTTTTGAGGAGCGTGCATGAGGCCATTCAGCCTGGCCGTAAAGCTGGGACTTAAAGTTGGGTTGATGAGCGCGACTTTGTTGCTGATGTTTGCCACCTTCGGCTACCTGATGGTGGGCCAAGCTCTTGAAAGGACGGCACGAAGTGATCTCGTCGTCAAAATGAGCGGGATGGCTCACAATCTGTCCAGCATTACGGACATTTCCGGCGTTACCGCAGACGCACATCAGCTTGTCGACCTGGTCATGGGCCATAACAACCTGTACGTGAGCATTTTCCAGCCGGCACAGAGTCAGACCCCGCTACTCACGATTGGGTCCAAGCAGGTCAACCAAGAGGTACACCAGTTCCGCGCCACTGTACAGATGGAAGAATATGAGTGGCGCGACTCGCTGGACAGACCGATGCTGAGCACGTCGCGCATCATGCAATTAGGAAATGGCAGAGAGGTAAGCGTCTACATGACCATGGACCAGACCTCCAACAAGGCTCTGCTAAAGGCGTTGTTGACCTGGGCTCTAATGGTATCCCCCCTCCTCCTTGCGCTAATCCTCGTCATCGGCTGGTGGACCGTCCGCCGCGGCTTATTGCCACTGACTAAGTTCTTGAAAGTCGCATCAAAGATCTCCACCGAGAGTCTTGAGCATCGACTCCCAACCAATGGCATGCCGGCAGAACTGAAGGAGCTAGCTGATGGGATCAACATCATGCTCGCTCGCTTGGATGATGGCGTGCAGCAGCTCTCGCAGTTTTCTGACGATCTCGCACACGAGCTCCGGGCCCCCCTTTCTAACCTGATGGGCAAGGCCCAGGTAGCGCTGACTAGGGATAGATCACCTGAGGAATACCGTGACGTGCTCGAATCCTGCACTGAGGAACTGGACCGTATGAGCCGTATGGTTTCCGACATGCTCTTCCTAGCCCAGGTCAGCCATCCGGCTTCCTTGGTCGATTTCGAGGCCATTGTGTTGGTGGACGAAGTTCAGCGGGTGTGCGACCTTTTCAGCATCACGGCTGAGGAAAGTGAAGTCCAGCTGCAGATCTCTGGCTGCGCGGACGTAGTGCAAGGGAACAGGCTGATGATTCAGCGTGCAGTCTCGAACCTTCTTTCCAACGCGATCAGATACTGCCCAAGCGGAAGGACAGTCTTTGTCAGAGTCCATAGAGGACCGAGCGGCGTTACACTGAGCGTAGGCAATCCTGGCCGTGGAATCCCCAAAGAACATCTGCCACATTTGTTCGAACGCTTTTATCGAGTAGACAAAAGCCGCGCAAGGAGCGAAGGCGGCACAGGGCTAGGCTTAGCCATTGTCCAATCAATCATGTGCCTGCACCACGGCGTGGCTGATGTAGAAGTTGTCGATGAGAATTTCACATGGTTCCATCTGAGCTTTCCAGAAGAACATGCGAGACATCACGCCAGCGGGGTCACTTAAGTACAAACGGCTCAATTTAGAATTTAACTCAGCGATACACCTTGTAGAAGAGAGGGTCTGTCGATAGGCGGGTCTCTCTCATTCAGCAAAGACCCTTAACGCTCCATGATTTGCGGATCCATAGAGACGCGAAAATCTCTCCATAAGTGCACAAAATAATATACGTTAACTTTCTCCTGAGCGCTTACGGCATCCAAGCTATAGGCCAAATACATGGTCGGGCAAACACATATCAGCGCCAAAATTAAGAATTCAGTCGGTACGGTCAACACATACCTTTTAGCATAAGCAGGCATACGTTTCAGATCTGCAAAAACTACTGGTTGGTCGCTGATAAGCAGTGAACAGTTCGAAAATCATCGGTTTAATTACCTCATCAACAACGAGAAAAGCAAAAGAGTGCGCTTCTGTCACCGCCCCGACAACGCTGAGATAGACACCACGCCCATGAATTTAAGGGCTAAAGACTGTGCACCGCTCCGGAACATGACGGAATTGTAATTATTGACTCATCATGGCGTTAGCTTCTCGTTCCTAAACTGCTAAGCAACAAAGGCAGCCACGCTGGCCAGCCTACTAGTATGTTCAGAGGCTCATCATGAGATTTGTAAAATTTATCGCTGTTGGTAGCTTGCTTCTTGGTCTCATGGGCACTGCTTATGCTGAAGGAGGCTTCGAACGAGCGAAAAGCTTCACCGAAGACTTCCGAGCAGAACAGGCCCGTCTCTGGGGCGATCAGTCGGAAAAAAAGAATGGGCAAGATGCACAGCAACAGAAAGAGCCCGAAAAACGCCAGGAAAAGTCCGACAACTAATCGGAATGGAGCCGGACTCCTAATGACAATATTGACGAACAAAAAGCCAGGTAGTTGCCTGGCTTTTTAATTCTAATTTTGGTTTATCTTTTCTAGCTGGCTCAGCCTTGGCCTCTCCAGCAAAACCGCCCGTCTCAAACTTAACGTTATGCCGTTTACACAACAGCAGCTGAATGACGTTGACTTCAGTGATTTTGCTGTAGCTCACACCAGCGTGCAGTCTGGGCCCGTTAAAATATGCCATCATACGGCCACCTTGTAGAATCCTTGATATTCTCGGACTTATCGTTGCGGTAGAACTCCGACGAGTACGAGTGACGTCCTAGACAGATGGCTGGTGCTGGTTGATTCAACATCCAGCCAAGCCTGTACAGCGTCAAACTGGTTCTGAGGCAAGCTTCGATAATTCCCACAAAGATGATGCTCCACCCCAATGTTGGGTAACGCCACAGCACTGCTCTCCGCCGCGAATAGTAGGGACAAACCAAGCTGAATCGAAATGGTACCATACGGTTTCCGGGCCATCAGACCGATTCCCCATAACTCTTTACTTCTGCAGGGTGAACGAAAACGCCCTACACAGTTCCAAATCCTGAACTGATTAGCTTCGGCCTATCCATCCAGGTCAACGCGCTGCAAAAGAACTCAAGAAAGCGTGACCCGCATCGTTAAAATCGATTTCAAATAAAAAATGCCAGGCACTGCCTGGCATTTTTGAGTTCGTATTTTTTGCAATCAAAGATAACCTACTTATTATTGATACAGGTAGCAAACATTGAGTATCGAAAAGTCTTTAGTGTACCCATGGAGTCTTCGAAGGTCATGAGCCTTGGGTAGACTGAGCAGTTTCGAGGGTCTTGAGACTGCCGTACAAACTTAGCCACGTCGATCTTCATACCGTATTTGTAGTCTTGAATATCCGGCATTGGTTTACCATTTTTCTCGGCGTAGGCAGCTACGGCCTTCTGATGCTCCTGAATGAACTGCAGCTGACGTTTCTCGGAATAAGTATTGGCTTGCGCAGTCACCGAGAAGATAACCAGCGCCGCAGTAACAATAAGCTTTTTCATAATACTCTCTTAAATTAACCATCTCGAGAGTACCTTAGCAATACGTTGGCATCACCGACATGACAAAAAACTTACAATTTTGAAAGGTAATGCCATTCACTTAGTTCTAATCAAGTAGAAAAAGCCCACAACAAGTGTTGTGGGCTATTCAGTGCGAATCGTCAATTTGTGACTTTAAGTAAACAGCATTGCGCTCAAGAGCAGTTTTTTTACTTACACAAAAATAGCGCTGTGAACTTAACGCGTGCGATGGGCCAAGCGGTAGAGCAATGGCAGAACCAACAGCGTCAGCGCCGTTGAGGACAGGATTCCACCAATCACCACCGTCGCCAGAGGCCGCTGAACTTCCGCACCCGTGCCAATGGCAGTAGCCATCGGAATAAAGCCCAGAGACGCCACCAAGGCAGTCATCAGTACAGGTCTCAGACGAGTCAACGCGCCTTCGCGAATGGCCTCATCCAGCCCCACGCCGTTCTCACGCAAACTACGAATGAAGGAAATCATGACCAGGCCGTTGAGTACCGCCACACCCGACAACGCAATGAAGCCCACCCCTGCAGAGATCGAGAGCGGAATATCACGCATCCACAACGCCATTATCCCGCCTGTCAGTGCGAAGGGCACGCCGGTGAATACCAGCAGGCCATCTTTGACATTGCCGAACATCATGAACAGCAGCGTGAACACAAGCAACAGCGATACTGGCACGACAATCTGCAGGCGCTTGGCCGCTGACTGAAGCTGCTCGAAGGTGCCACCCCAAGTAGTCCAATAGCCTGCAGGGACACTCACCGCCTCAGCGATTTTGCTCTCAGCCTCGGCGACAAAAGAGCCGATATCACGGCCGCGAACGTTCGCGGTAACCACCACGCGGCGCTTGCCACTTTCACGGCTGATTTGGTTCGGACCTGGTGCGAAAACCACACTCGCCACATCAGCCAAACGCACAAACCCTGGACCGTCTAAAACATCGCCATTGGCTAGGCGAATAGGCAACTGCTGGATTTTGTCGACGTCATTGCGCCACTCATCGGCCAGGCGAACCTGGATATCGAAGCGCCGGTCACCTTCAAACAGCGCTCCAGCTTCGCGCCCACCGATGGCGGTGGAAATGGCGTCCTGAATCTCCGATACATTCAAACCAAATCGCGCGGCTTTCTCACGGTCGATTTGTATGCTGAGCATCGGTAGGCCAGTGGTCTGCTCAACCTTCACATCGGCTGCACCCGGAATACCCTCCAGCACCTCAGCGATTTGCTCGGCGGTCTCGTTCATCACGTCCATGTCGTCGCCAAACACTTTCACCGCGACGTCACTGCGCACGCCGGAGATCAGTTCATTGAAACGCATCTGGATGGGCTGGGTAAATTCGTAGTTGTTGCCGGAAACCTGTTCGACCGCTTCCTGCATCGCCGCAACCAGATCGGCTTTGCTGCGATCAGGATCCGGCCACAGCTCGCGCGGTTTGAGCATGACAAAGTTGTCCGCCACGTTCGGTGGCATTGGATCGGTCGCGATTTCAGCAGTTCCCAGCTTGGCGAACACCGTATCAACCTCGGCAAAGGATTTGACCCTTTGTTCAAGCTGCACCTGCATGTCAATCGCTTGCGAGAGGCTGGTGCCTGGAATGCGAAGAGCATGCAGCGCGATATCGCCTTCATCAAGACTCGGCACGAACTCACTACCCATCCGCGAAGCAACCAAGCCTGAAAGCACCATGATGACTGCTGCAATGGTCAACACCAGCGGCTTGCTTACCATGACCCAATCCAGCAACGGCGCGTAGCCTTGCTTGACCCAAATCATCAAGCGGTTTTCTTTCTCGCTGACGTTGCCATTGAGGAACAGCGCAACAGCCGCCGGGACGAACGTCACCGAGAGGATCATAGCCCCCAACAGTGCAGTCACCACGGTAAACGCCATCGGGTGGAACATTTTGCCTTCCACACCAGTCAACGCAAAGATCGGGAGGTACACCACCATGATGATCAGTTGACCGAACAGCAGCGGACGACGCGCTTCCTTCGAGGCAGCGAACACCTCATGGAAACGCTCGTTACGGGTCAGTGCTCGACCCGCGGCGGCTTGGGCGTGGGCCAGTCGCCGCACGCAGTTCTCAACGATCACCACGGCACCATCGATGATGATACCGAAGTCGAGCGCACCGAGACTCATCAGGTTCGCGCTGACCTTGTTGCTGACCATGCCCGTGAAGGTGAACAGCATCGACAGCGGGATCACCATTGCGGTGATCAGGGCGGCACGGATGTTGCCTAGGAACAGGAACAGGATCGCTATAACCAGCAGGGCGCCTTCGATCAGGTTCTTCTTCACCGTACTAATGGCTTTGTCAACCAATACGGTGCGGTCATAGACCGTCTTCGCCATGACCCCTTTCGGCAGGTTGCGATTGATCTCGCTCAGGCGCTGGTCGACAGCCTGCGATACATAGCGACTGTTCTCACCAATCAACATGAACGCCGTGCCGAGTACCACCTCCTGACCGTTTTCAGTTGCGGCACCGGTACGCAGCTCCTTACCCAGGCCCACCTCAGCCACATCACCGATACGGACAGGAACGCCATCGGTGTTCTTGATGATTATGTTGGCGATGTCTGCAATATTGCCAACTTGCCCTGGAGCTCGGATCAGGTACTGCTCGCCGCTGCGTTCGATGTAGCCCGCACCGACGTTGGCATTGTTGCTTTCCAACGCAACTACAATGTCCTGCAGGCTGACGCCATGGGCGACCAAGAGCTCCGGCTTGGGTGAAACTTGGAACTCCTTGGCATAGCCGCCAATGGTGTTGATCTCAGTAACACCTTTGACAGTTCGTAGCTGCGGCTTGACGATCCAGTCCTGAATCTCACGCAGATCCATCGGCGTGTAGGCGCTGCCATCCGCTTTTTTCGCGCCTTCTTGCGCCTCAACGGTCCACATGTAGATCTCACCCAGGCCAGAGGCAATGGGTCCCATGCTCGGTGATAGATCCCTGGGAAGATTGCCACGGGCTTCTTGTATCCGCTCATTCACCAACTGACGAGCGAAGTAGATGTCCGTACCGTCTTCAAAGATGACAGTGACCTGCGAAAGCCCATAGCGCGAGATGGAGCGCGTCTCCTGCAGGTTGGGGAGCCCCGCCATGACCGTCTCAATCGGGAAAGTCACACGTTGTTCGGTCTCCAGCGGCGAATATCCCTTGGCCTCGGTATTGATCTGCACCTGCACGTTGGTGATATCGGGAACCGCATCAATCGGCAATTTCTGGTAGCTGTAAACACCCAACGCTGCCATGCCGAGAATAGCCAGCAAAACCAGCCAGCGCTGATCGATTGCGAAGCGAATTAATCGTTCGTACATGTAAATTTCCCCTAAAGCGCAGCATCACCGCGCTCTCCAGTACGGATGCGCAATGCGTCAGTCAAAGGGGATACGGCGACGATTCCGTCACCGGGTACACCTGTGTGGGCAGCCTTCTCTATGGCCTTGACGATCTCATCGGCAACATCGTCGGAACAAAACGCTAGCAGCACGAGATGCTGATGGGCGTCGGGGTTCCACTCGTCTGCGATGTAACTGTGATCTTTACCATGGCCACGCGGGTGACCATAAGCAGGCAGGATGGTAAACCCAGGCAGATGCGGCAATGCGTGCAACGCTTGCTCGACGGCCTCAAGCCGAACCGGGCGAAAAATGGCAGTAACTTGTTTCATAGCTCAACTCCGAATTAGTGGTCATGGCTCGCGCCGGCTTTGCCTAGCTCAGCTTTGATCAGAAAACTGTTCTTCAGTGCGTAACGATCACCCACCTTCAGACCCGAGATAACTTCTACGAAGCGTCCGTCGGACTTGCCAAGTTCAACAGGCCGAGCCTCCAACTGGTTATCGAAGCGGCCGAATACCACCTGCCAGTCTCGAACGGTCTGGATCGCCTCGACCGCCACAGCAACGGGAACATCGCTCTCCGCAGCAACCACCTCGACGGTCACCGGCAAACCGGGACGCCATACCCGATCTGGATTAGCAAGAACGATGCGAGCCGTTGCGGAGCGGGTTTGTGCCCCAACCAGAGCGCTGACATACGAAATGGTACCCTCCGCCTTGGCTACGAATGCACTGGAGCTCACTACAACTTTTTGCCCTTCGGCGATTACGCCCAGGTCCTTTGCCGCGATGGTTGAATCCACCCACACAGTCGACAAATCCGAAACGGTAAAGACCGCAGAGTCCTCTTTGAGAACTTCACCAACCGATATGCTTTTGCTGGTTATCACGCCATCAATAGGAGAGCGAATCTCGAACTCGGTGAGGTTCTGGCCTTTGGCTGGAGTACCGCCCAGCGAGGCGATTTGTTGCTGGACGCGCTGCACCGCGATAGCGGCTTCCTGCATGGCAACCTGCGCCTGTAGGAAGTCCTGTTCGGCAGAAATTTTCTCTTCCCACAATTGCTTTTCACGCGAGTAGGTCGTGCGGGCAAGCGCCGAACGCTGCTGTGCAGCAAGCAGCTCGCCACGCAGTTCGGCAAGCGCTTGGCTGGATATCTTGGCCAGCACCTGGCCCTTGCGGACCGTATCGCCAGCACTAACTGCCACCGAATCGACCCGACCGGCAAGTTGCGGGGTCACCTGAACCGTACGGTCGCCGTTATAGCGAACCTCACCGAGCACCTGCAGCGTGGAAGCAATTTTCGCGGGACCAGCAGTGGCGAGCGTGACGCCACCCTGCTCAAGCTGCACATCCGTCATGGTCACGCGGGCCTCAACCTGCTCGTAACCGAACGAGTAACTTTTGCCTTTGTGCTTGGCGCTGATGGAAACCTGGAAAGAATGAGGCTCTACGACAACGGCATCGCCACGAAGATAATCATTCTCTTTGCTGAAGCTGATGAGTTGTGGAGCCTGCCCAAGACGCGACAAAGTCACTTGCGCAGTACTGGCAGCTGGGTCTAGAAGCTTTCCGTCCAGGTAGGTATAGAGCCGGAACTGAGGCTCTACGCCTTCCTCAAAAATCGTCACTTCAAGCGCGTAATTACCCTCAGTGAAAAGCTTGCCACCATGCTCGCCCTTGGTGGCCTCTTCGATCTCATGATGCTCTTCATCTGCATGTTCGTCGGCATCTTCATGCACCTCCGCCGAAGCTTCGCCGTGGTGCTCGGGATCTGAGTGAGCCGACGCTTCCTCATGACTTTCACCATGACCATGGCCTTTTTCCCCGGACTGACCCGGGTTTCCACTTAGAATTAGACCCGCCGCGGCCAAACCGATTACGACAACGGCCGCAATCATCAGCCGCTGCTTTCGGGGAGTTGTTGATGCCATTGGTAACTCCAAATTATCAAAAATATTGAACTTGACTCATGTCCCGAAGGTGACAAAACACACTCGATAAACATGAAGTTGTTCTGTAACCAGGCGAGGCGTCATGCCGTATGCCCGAGTGTGCTCAGCCTTCGCACACAGCCCTGCTAATCTCGCGGCGCGCTTCATTGGTGCCCGACTCAATGATTGCCGCATGACGAAGAAAATGTCTGGCAGGCTCAACGAACGCCGGCATCCGAACCGACGTAGCCGTAAACCCGTTCCACCTGAGCACGCGCATTGGTTGCCGCAGCCAACGAGTCGAGGTACTGGCCACGAGAAACGATCAAGGTGCGCTGGGCATCCAGTACCTCGATGAAACCGAATTTGCCCATCTCGAATCCGCGAGTGGCGGTATCCACAGCTTGTTGGGCAGAGGGCAGGATGGTCTGGTCATAGGACTCAACTTCCTGCATGGCGGTAGCCCACTGGTTCAAAGCAGTTTGAGTTTCGCTACGCAACCTCAACTCCACAGCATTACGTTGATCACGGGCCTGATCAGCCCGGCGAGCAGCAGAAAGGATGTTGCCCTGGTTACGGTCGAACAGCGGAAGTGGCATCGATAATCCAACTAAATTGACTCTTTCCCGTTCTGAACGGTCGTACTGGCTACCAATGCTAACTGTCAGATTCGGAATACGCTGGGCCTTCTCCGAGCCGAGCGAAGCGTCATTCTGGTCGATTTTCGCCACGGCCTGACGCATCTCAGGGGTTTGATCCAACCTGGCCAACAACTCCGCTGGCCGTGGCGGTGTGCCCGGAGACAAGGTGGGTGACTCAAGGCGGTCGAAGACCGTAACTGCGCTGCCAGTGATCTGAGCCAACTGCTGATATGCCGTAGATTTCTCCGTTTCGGCACGACGCACCTGCAGCCTGGCCTCGGCTAACTGCACTTGAGCTCGTGTAGCCTCTACCGGTGAGGATTTACCCGCCCGCACGCGGCCATCCACGATACGCAGTCCGCGCTCGGTCAAGTCAAGAGACTGCTTGGCCAGGTCGAGCCCCGTCTGGGCTCGCAGGGCTGCGTAGAACGCTTGCACAACATCGGCTCGTAGACCGTTCACACGACGCTCCAGCTCCATCTGTGCGATCCCCTGGCCGAGCGTAGCAACTTCGATTCTGGCGGCCCGTTTTCCACCAAGTTCCAAGGGTTGGGCAATCGATACGGAGGTGGTACTGGTGTCTCGCTGGGTGTCTTCAACCTCGTATGAAATCTCCGGGTTAGGGATGAGACCAGCCTGCTTACGAGCCCCGTCGGCAATGCCAATTTCCTGCCGTGCAGCGGCCATATCAGGGTTGGAATCCATCGCAGTGGAAAGTGCTTGGGAGAGGTTAATGCTTTGCCCAGCGAGTGCTGCAGGTGTAATCAGGCCCGTAATTAGCGCACAGAGCGCAAGTAGCCTCCAAGGAGACTGTGAGGTCTTTAACAAGACATTTCTATCGTACCGGGGCACTTTCATGATCCTCGTGCGCAAACTTCGATAAAGCTTGGCGAGAATGCAGAAATAGCTGCCAAGCCCCACTGGATTAGGTGATGGCACTCTAATCAGCGATAGCTATCAGAGGGGTGGCTGGAAAATTACAATTTCGTAATCAATCGAAGCTTTGCCCGTAAACCTTGTAGAAACTGCGTATCCAATGGGGTTTAAGGAAGGGCTGTACATGGCAGCGCGAGCGCCCTATACAGTGAATAACAACAACATGACAAAATTGTAATTATCTTATCACCCTCCCGTTATCTTCCGCCTGTAAGTATTGCGCAAGGCGCTTCGCTACGCGCGCCGCCGGGTCAGAACAATCACCTAAACACCCGAGTCGGACAATCATAATAAAAGCTGCCGCAATCGAAGGAGCATTGAATGAGAAGTAAATTGTCGCTTTACCTGGCCGCATGTTCTGCGCTCGCCGGCAGTTATGCAGTTACAGCCCAGGCAGAGGAAAAAGCAGAAGGTTTTATTGAGGGCAGCAGCCTCACCGTTTTGAACCGAAACTTCTATTTCAATCGTGATAACCGTGACAGCTCCGCCCCCACTTACAACAGTGGCAAGGGCAACACGAACGGCTACTCCGAAGCATGGGCTCATGCAATCATCACCAATTTTAATTCGGGCTTTACCCAAGGCACCGTTGGTTTTGGTATAGACGCCTTCGCAATGATCGGCCTCAAGCTTGACACCGGTGACGGCCGAAATGGCGGCCGCAGCTCCTTTGACGTACTCCCGGTCAACAGCGAGGGCGAAGCGCGCGATGAATACACCAAGCTGGGTGGCGCCGCTAAAGTTCGATTCTTGGACACCGTGGTGAAAGTCGGGGACGTGTTCCCTCTCACTCCGGTGGTTGCTTTCGGCGATTCACGCCTGCTGCCGGAAAGCTTCCGCGGCGTTACTGCCGAGAACACTAGCTTTGAGGGCCTCACCATCCAGGCCGGTCGTCTGCATTCGATGAGCCAGCCAGTCTCTAGCGATATGCGCGATAAGTTTGCGACCTTCTATGGTGGCCCAGTTGACTCACCTTGGGTTGGCTACGGCGGTGCTGACTATGACGTCAACGAGAATATCAGCGTGAGCCTCTATGCCAGCCGCCTGAAGGACGTCTGGAACCAGTATTATGCTGGTTCCAGCTTCAGCTACCCCCTCAATGACGACGTCGCGCTGATTGGTGGCCTGAACTACTACCGTGCGCTCGATGAAGGCAAACAGTTGCTGGGCGATTTCGACAACAGCATCTGGAGCGCTAAGGTCGGCGTTCGCTTCGGCGGCCATACGCTGGCTCTTTCTCATCAGCGCAACAACGGCGACGATGACTTCGACTATCTGCGCCAGTCTGACTCCATCTTCCTCGATAACTCAATCCAGTACAGCGACTTCAACTCGCCGAATGAGCGCTCGTGGATGCTACGCTACGACCTGAACATGACCAGCTACGGTATCCCTGGTCTTTCGTTCATGACTCGCTATGGCAAGGGCACTGACGCCGACTACTCCAACGCTAACCAGTTTTACATGCGGACCGATGATAACGGCAATCCACTTACCGACCAGAAGCGATGGGAACGTGACATCGAAGTCAAGTACGTAGTGCAGACTGGGACCGCCAAAGACCTTTCTTTCCGGGTACGCCAGGCTAACACTCGCGCCACGGCATTTGAATCGGACCTAGATGAGGTCCGCCTGATCGTCGAATACCCACTCTCTATTCTGTAAATACCTCATAGGATCAGTGATCCCTGAGCACTAATTCTATTAGGCCGTTGAGCACCACTCGTTCCACTAATTCACCTTAAGAAGCTTAATTGCTCCTTTGGTTAGAGGTGAATATTTGGCGCCCTCTGGGCGCCTTTTTTTTCGTGGTTAAAATTCGAGAAGCCGTCCAACTTTCACCATCACATGACGATGCAACTCGTGGCTGCACCAATGTTCCGCCTCCTCATCGAGTGAGGTCTCTTTGTAATCAGACCTCAACGCACCCAACACAAAAACCAGAAATAAAAAATACTTCATACTGTCATGCTGCGAACCATAATAGCGGCTGATATCACCTCCAAGCCAAGCTGCGACACAATATATCGCCAGGCTATCAGCCATATTACCAATAAATTACAAATGCGTTATTTAGACCCTGAGTGCCAAAAATTGATTTACTATTTTACTAAATACTACCGGCGCACAGGCGCTATTTAATTGCTCAGCGATATCGAGACAAAACCCCATGCGAATTCTGGTAATTGAGGACGAGGTAAAAACAGCGGAGTACGTGCGACAAGGGCTTACGGAAAGTGGTTATGTTGTAGATTTCGTGCACAACGGCCCTGATGGCCTCTTCCTAGCCAAGCAGCATGAATACGAACTTATCATCCTCGATATTAACTTGCCAGAGATGGATGGTTGGCAAGTGCTCGAGCTGCTACGGCGAAAAAACTGCCCTTCGCGCATTATGATGCTGACCGCAAGAAGTCGCCTTGCAGATAAAGTCAGAGGATTGGAAAATGGTGCGGATGACTACTTGGTCAAGCCGTTTGAGTTTCCGGAGCTCTTAGCCCGCGTACGAGCCTTGATGCGTAGAGCGGATCATCCTGCCTCGGTTGAGATCATTCAAGTAGCAGATCTGGAGCTGGACCAGAGCCGCCATAGAGCCTTCCGAGACGGCCAACGTATTGATTTAACTACGAAAGAGTTTGCTCTGCTGCATTACCTGATGCGCAACTCCGGCGTGGTCTTAAGTCGCACACAAATAATCTCGCAGGTATGGGACATGAACTTCGACTGCGACACGAATGTAGTGGAGGTCTCAATTCGCAGACTCCGAGCCAAAATAGATGACCCCTTTGAAACCAAGCTCATCCATACACTGAGAGGTGTAGGATACGTGCTAGATAAACGTTGAAAACTTACACCACAAACCATACGCCACCCTTAGCACACTAAAAACCCCGTCAAAGCGGGATTTATTTAGCGTGAGAAATCTCGCAGCTTATAATGCTCTATTCAAAGCTTAATTTCGCCTACAACTTCACCAACAGCATCTTCAAAAATTCTATATTTGTGGGTATTTTTCGGACACCCACTTTCAAAATTTAATAACACACCAGCTGATATATCGCTATAACTAGATGAGCTGTCATAGCGCTTCAGCGATACGATTGATCATCTTCTGCAAGCTAGAACCTTCAAGTGAACGTTCTTTTTCGAGGCAGGGATTCTCAGCCCTCACAGATGAAACAATATGCCTCACCACTGATCTTATATTATTTCTACCCATGTCAGGGAAAGCAGTTGAGACACGGACACCACACGTATTGCAAAAATGAATCAAAGTGTGATTGCCAACGCCATTGAAGCGATGCCGGAGGGTGGCCGGCTAGATATCAGTACCACACTGTCTGCCGATGGGCTAAAGCTCCACTCTCGATCAACGATACCGGTAAAGGCATGACCCGCCAGCAAGAGATGATGGCGTTCAAATCCTTCTACACCACCAAACTGGGTGGGTTGGGTATCGGTTTGATCATGGTCAAGCAGATCATGGAGCGCTTTGGCGGGGAAGTCAGTCTCAGTAGCCAAGAGCAGGCGGGGACCAGTGTTTGTCTCTGTTTCAAAGTCGCGAGCTGATCTCTTACCGTGAAACCGTGTCAGTCGACTCCGGACGCACAGCAGATCGATTCGATAGGGATTCGATAATCCGGCACTCTTCAATCACGCCGCCTTGGCAGCACGCGATCAACCGTGTCAGCTCGCTTTCCAGGCCTTGTAGATCACGGATGCGCTCTCTCACTTGAGCAAGCTGTAGTTCGACTTTGGCATCGACTGCTGCGCAGGAGTGTTCCTTCCGATCCGCCAGGCCGAGCAGTTCGCGTACATCATCAAGGCTGAAACCCAGCCCACGGCTGCGTCGAATAAACAGCAGGCGATCGCGCTCGATTTCCGTGTAGAGGCGGTAGCCCGCGGGAGTTCTGGTGGCTGAAGGTAGCAACCCCTGCTGCTCGTAATAACGGATGGTCACGGCCTTGGTGTCTGTGGCCTTGGCCAACTGACCTACGGTGTAGTTCGGTACAGTCATGGTGCTTGACCTTATAGTTGCTAGAACCTTCATGCTATCGCAATCGGTCATGCGTGAGGATGGGAAAATGGACAGCTGCTGCGAAAACAAAGCCGGCGAACTAGCGCAGTTGCGCGCCCGACAAAGCCGCATTCTCTACATCGTTCTGGCCATCAATGCGGTGATGTTCGTGGTGGAGTTTGCCGCCGGTTTGATTGCGAGCTCTACCGCATTGCTGGGCGACTCGCTGGACATGTTTGGGGACGCCTCGGTTTACGCGGTGACGCTGTTTGTACTGCACCGAAGCGTCCGAGCGCGCGCCGGGGCGGCCTTGTTCAAAGGCGGCTTTATGCTGCTCTTCGGGCTTGTGGTGGTCGCCGACGCTGCTCGCAAGTTGATCATGCAAGAAGTGCCTGAAGCGGATTGGATGGGGGTGGTCGGGTTTATCGCATTGGCTGCCAATGGCATCTGCTTCTATCTGCTGTTTAGCCACCGCAGTGATGACTTGAACATGCGCTCGACCTGGCTGTGTTCACGTAACGACCTGATTGCCAATACCAGTGTGATTATCGCGGCTGGTTTGGTGGCTCTAACTGGCAGCCTGTGGCCTGATATCGCGGTGGGTCTGGCGATTGCTGCACTGTTCCTGCATTCCGCTGGACAGGTCCTTCGCGAAGCCTGGCATGAGTGGAAGCTCAATCCGCAGCCGGAGGTGGTCGCTGAACCTGCTGAATGTTGCGCAGTGGAGTCTACTAAACCTGCTGCTTCCTGCTGCGCCCCGGTATCCAATGCGGTCTCAACGCGCGAAGGGTCAAAGCCTATGCTGGTAAGCCTCTGTGAGCCCGGACAATCCCCGGCAGAGCCGACTGAGGTCAAGTCGTGCTGTGGGCCCAAACACTCCAACTAACTGGCTTCAACACAAGGATAGTCATGATGCAACGGATCGGACGACAGCTGGCTGCTGTGCTATTGCTGCTAACAGCAAATGCTGCAATGGCCCAAGTGCAAGTACAGAACGCGCAGCTTCGGCTGCTACCCGGTGACTTACCGGCCGCCGGTTACTTTACGTTGACGAACACCGGTGCTGAGCCGGTTGCGCTGAATGGTGCGCAAAGCGACCTGTTCGGCCAAGTCATGATTCATCGAAGTATCCAGGAAAATGGCATGGCCAGAATGCAGCATATTGATCAGGTACAGGTACCTGCGTCAGGCACCTTGGCCTTTGCTCCCGGTGGTTATCACTTGATGCTGATGCAGCGCCAGAAGCCGCTGGCCCTCGGTGATCAGATTGCGATAACGCTTCAATTTGCTGATGGTCAGACGCTCCCGGTGACCTTTACTGCAGTGCCTCCAGGCGCTAACTGAGGAACGCATATGAACCACGGCGTTACCCCCAGCTCTTGGATGTTGTTACTGCTGGCCTGGCTGCTCGCGCTAGCTTCCACACTAGCGGTGCTATTTGTTGGAGAGGTGATGGGCCAGGAGCCTTGTGTGCTGTGCTGGTTCCAGCGAGCCTTTATGTTCCCGCTTGCGATCATTTTGGCTATTGCTTGCTATCGCTCAGATTTTGCGGTCTGGCGCTATGCGTTACCACTCGCGATCGGTGGTGGGTTGGTTGCGCTGGGGCACAGCCTGCTCTATGCAGGCCTGCTTCCGCAGCCAATTGTGCCCTGTACTGCGACCGGTCCATCCTGCACTGACGCTGGCATGACGCTGTTTGGCGTTGTTCCGCTGCCTCTGTTAGCACTAGCTGCCTTTATGTCCATTTCTGTCCTGCTGCTTATCATCCGTCGGAGCTCTACCACATGAATCGTCGTACCCTGGTCCTGACCATCAGCATTCTGGTGCTGGCTGCCTTTGGTGCGGCTGTCATGTTGTATCAACCAACACCGACCCCACCAGCTCAAACTTCAACGATGCCCCCTGCCGAACCGCCTGTCAGGGCTACGGCCAATCTGGTGCGCTTCCATTCACCTGCGTTCGGTAAGGCAAACGCCCCGGTCACCATTGTCGAATTCTTTGATCCTTCTTGTGAGGCGTGCCGGGCTTTCTATCCCTACGTCAAAAAGATTCTCGCGGAGCATCCTGACGATGTTCGTCTGGTCTTGCGCTATACGCTTTTACACCAAGGTTCAGAAGAGGTTGCCCGTCTGCTCGAGGCATCGCGAAAGCAGAATCTCTACCAGCAAGTGCTGGAGGCGGTTTTGGAGGCCCAACCAGGTTGGCATGATGATCCTCAAGTAGCCAAGGCGTGGGAGGCTGCGCAAGAGGTCGGTCTCGATCTGGATAAAGCCCGTTCAGACATGCGGTCTGCGGGGGTTGATGCGGCGCTTAAAGTCGACATGCAGGATGTTAAAGCCTTAGCCGTACAGGGCACTCCGACGTTCTTCGTAAATGGTCAAAGCCTGAACGAGTTCAGCCCGCAGGCACTGCGTCAATTGGTCCGTGATGAGGTCGCCAAAACCAAGGAGTAATGTCATGCACTGGTTCGAGAACCGTGTCCCGCCCCCCTTGGTAGCGGCGATTTGCGCTTTGTTGATGTGGCTCAGTGCAGCGCAATGGCCGGCCGTAGAGGCGCCTCTGAGTTGGCGCCTTGTCGGCTCCCTTGTGTTATCAGTGATTGGCGCCGGTGTTTGTTTGGCAGGCGTAATTTGCTTCCATCAGGCCAAAACAACGGTCAATCCGTTGAAACCAGCATCGGCTTCAGCCCTGGTTACTTCAGGTATCTATCGCGTGACTCGAAACCCCATGTACCTGGGCTTTGCATTGGCCTTGGCGGCGTGGGCGGTGTTTCTTGCTTCACCCTTCGCTTTGCTGGGAGTTGCGGCGTTCGTCCTGTACATCAATCGTTTTCAGATCCTGCCGGAAGAACGTGCCTTGCGTCGGTTGTTTGGTGACGATCTGGATAAGTATTGCGCTCGTGTTCGCCGCTGGATTTGAAGTTCAGTTTTGCGCCCCTATAAAAAGCTAATGATCGCAAGCTGCTTCGCGAGTACCACCAAAACACCAAAGTCCGAACATCACGAGACAATCGTTTCATGAGCATGTACTTTCGCCAGCTGCTCGCTCGAGCGCCCATCGGAGGGCAACACCGATGACTAAGGACACCCTACCGGTGGATGCGCCTGACTTGGTGCGACCAGCGCCTGTTAGCTTGGCACAAGCACTGTGGTTCTGGCTGAAGCTCGGCTTTATCAGCTTCGGCGGGCCTGCGGGTCAGATCTCGATCATGCACCAGGAGCTGGTAGAACGTCGGCGTTGGATATCAGAACGGCGTTTTCTCCATGCATTGAATTACTGCATGCTGCTTCCTGGGCCAGAGGCACAGCAGTTGGCGACCTATATCGGCTGGCTGATGCATCGCACTTGGGGTGGGGTGATTGCGGGTGGGCTGTTTGTGCTCCCTTCGCTGTTCATTCTAATTGTGCTGTCATGGGTCTATATTGCCTTCGGTGACGTTCCCATCGTGGCTGGACTGTTCTATGGCATCAAGCCTGCAGTCACCGCCATCGTGGTCCATGCCGCTCATAGAATCGGTTCAAGAGCACTCAAAAACGGATGGCTGTGGGCCATTTCTGCCGCTTCGTTCGTCGCGATTTTCGCCTTGAATGTTCCTTTCCCCGTCATTGTCCTGGTCGCGGCACTGCTGGGTTATCTGGGCGGCCGCCTTGCCCCAGAAAAATTTCGCACTGGTGGCCACGGTACCGCGAAGAAATCCTATGGCACGGCTCTGATCGATGATGACACCCCAACGCCTGCACACGCCCGGTTTCGCTGGTCTCGGCTAATGCTGCTGATACTGGTAGGCGTCCTGCTGTGGTTGTTACCCATGGGCCTCCTGACCGCGATGTTTGGCTGGAACGGGACGTTCACCCAAATGAGCTGGTTCTTTACCAAGGCAGCGTTACTGACGTTCGGTGGTGCGTATGCGGTGCTGCCCTATGTCTATCAAGGCGCTGTGGGGCACTACGGCTGGCTGACCCCGACCCAAATGATCGATGGCCTGGCCTTAGGTGAAACCACACCTGGTCCGTTGATCATGGTCGTGGCGTTCGTTGGCTTCGTCGGCGCTTATGTCCAGCAGGTTTTTGGTCCTGAGCAGACGTTCCTAGCCGGTGCCGTAGCGGCGAGCTTGGTGACCTGGTTCACTTTTCTGCCTTCCTTCCTGTTCATTCTGGTCGGTGGGCCCTTGGTCGAGTCGACCCATAACGAACTGAAATTCACTGCGCCACTCATCGGCATCACAGCTGCCGTGGTCGGAGTGATCCTGAACCTGGCGATGTTTTTCGGTTACCACGTACTCTGGCCCAATGGATTTGGAGCAGGTCTGGACTGGCCGTCGCTGGTAATTGCGATAGCCGCTGCCATTGCACTGTTTCACTTCAAGCGCGGTGTCATTCAGGTACTACTCAGCTGCGGTATAGTCGGTTTGCTGGTGTACGTGGTGCGCAATGGACATTGGGGAGCATTCTTTCAACTGTGGTCCTGATGACCACCATTGGGAATGGCCCAGCAACCGCTGGGCTTTGCCGCTTAGTGACAGTGGTAGCCGCCAGTTTTGTGGTTGGTGTGGCAACCCTTGGAATCGGTACCACCACTGTGCGCAAACGCAGCAACCGAAGAGAACGAAAGGACAGCAGCAATAACGAGAGAAACAACTTTCATCAGGCTAACTCCATGCGTAGTTTTTATAGGCGGAATCTTCCACCACGCACAGAGTATGGCTATTTGCCTTCATCAAACAAGAGCTTGCGGGTTCAGTTGTGGGTAAGCCGATGAAAGGCATTCTATGCCTCACAGACACAAGCGGAGAGCTAGCAATGCGACCAAGTGGCCTGGATAGAACCAATACCCCCACTGACGTACCGGTTGTACATTGAAATGCAGGCTCTGGCGCAGGAGCCACAAGCCTAGAAGCGGAGCGGCGCAGGCAGTGCCCAAGGCTAGGATCGACGGAGTGTTTAGATCCAGAGCCCGGGCGACGATGCTGCTGCGAGTATTGATCAATACGCACAGGAGTGCAGGCAGTAACCACAGTATGCCTGGCCGCTTGATCGCAATAAGCACTGTCGCTGGTACAAGGACGCCATAGAACCCGTACATCAGCGTATCGTTGAGCAGATAGGCAAGCGCCCCTGCGGTGATTGCAAGGGCCCCAGCCAACCACGTGCGATGATGAATCCCCCACGTGACCAGCAGCCCCAGTGTCAGAGTCACCAAGACATTGAATAGTCCAGAAGTGCTGATGTAGCGATAGGGAACCTCGGAAATGATCGCGAACAGGATCATCAAGATGAGGTATCGACCATTGGCGGCTGTCAGTAGCTCGCCGGGGCCCGTACGCGCCACATTGGCGGCAATCGCTACGCAAAACAGCGGAAAGGCGAGCCGTCCAACGATAAACAGGTCGCCCATTTCGGGCCACACCAAGCGCAGGTGATCGATGAACATTGTGATCATGGCTAACCACTTGATCAGGTCCTGGCCGGCATTGCGATTCTTGATGACCGGTGCTGTTAGCTCATACGCGCTCATCACGAGCCTCCCAGGACGAGCACTGTGAGCAGTAGATAACGTCCCCCCTTGGCCAGGGTGACGATCAAAAAGAAGCGCCACAGGGGCTCACGCATAATGCCCGCGACCAGGGTTAGAGGATCGCCAATGATCGGAGCCCAGCTGAGTAGCAAGGACCAGTGGCCGTAGCGTTGATAGGACTGCTGGGCTTTTTCGAGCTTGCTCTCACTAACCGGAAACCAACGTTTGTGCCGGAAGTGCTCGATGCTGCGCCCAAGCACCCAGTTAACCAACGAGCCCAAAACGTTGCCGGTTGTGGCCACCAGTAGCAGAGTAAGGGGCAAATATTTCTCGGAGACCAGCATGCCGGCGAGTACTGCCTCTGACTGCATGGGCAGCAAGGTGGCGGCACCGAGTGCCGCCAGAAATAGGCCGATGTAGCTGGTCAGTTCGAACACTGAGCAGGCCCCTCAGCTGTTCAGTCCGATCCAGCCATGGAAGCCTACATAGAGGCCGACACCGATAATCAGGACGCTGGAGAGGTAGGGCGCACGCCGCGCCACGGTACCCAGCCATGGCCAGCGATTGGACGCTTGTCTTGCACCAATCGCTGCTGCGCTCCCTACTGCCACTAGGGTAAGCGCCAAGCCAATGCTGAAGCACAGAACCAATATGGCGCCAAGTGCGACTTCTTTAACCTGGAGGCAGAGCAGCAATACCGTGATGGCTGCAGGGCATGGAATAAGGCCACCGGTCAGGCCAAACATGATGATCTGCCCCGTTGTCACTTCCCGATTGGTAAAGCGCTTACGGATGTCGTTGGCATGAGCACGCTCATGCGCGTCCTGGTAGTCATCGACGGACAGCTCCAAGCCCTCCCGCTCGGAATGTATGTGGCCATGATCGTGCTCGCGGTAATCGAGATCATAGTCATGCGAATGGCCAGCATGCCCGAGACTGAGCCGAGCGCTGAATTCATGGGGTTCAGGAATATCAACCGTGGATTGGAGATACCCTTCCCGCTCGACAAACGCGAATTGCTGGCTCTTCCCGTCGGACCTGGTGGTGGTCAATAGAACTTGAGCAGCCGGCCAGGCATGGCCACTCAGCACTTTCATCCTCCAGTGCGGGGGCATACCGTCTTCGAAGATTGAAAGCTCGATCCGGCCATGGCCGGTATCAATACGGTGAGTCTCATCGTGAAGCCCGTGGTCATGATCACTATGATGGTGATCATCGCCTTGCTCGAACTTGAACATCTGCTCGCCACGCCACGTCCGCCAAAGCATCCACAGGGCAATCACAATGATCAGGGCAGAAGATGCGAGCTGGAAGTAAGGCTCTGTAGTCTGAGCATCCAGCCCCTTACCCAGGTACATGCCACCGATTGCGACCAGCCAGACCACCAGCGTGTGGGAAATCGTGGCGGCAAGGCCCAACAGGATTGCCTGCTTCACAGAGCCACGAATCGCAACGATGAATGCAGCCATCATGGTTTTGGAATGACCAGGCTCAAGCCCGTGGAGAGCACCCAGCAAGATGGCACTGGGAAAATACAGCCAGGCGTGGGCTCCACCCTGCTGTAGCAAATCTGCGAAGTTCGGCATGGGGAACCTAAAGGTACTTGGTGATTTGCTTGAATTCTTCAAGCGATGAGCGATCCCCGTTACTCAATGCCACGACGGTGTCTTCCAGGCAGTGGTCGATGTGATCCTGAATGAGCGTCCGCTTGGCTTGGCAAACCGCTTTTTCAACCGCATGCAGCTGCTGTGCGATGTCGACGCACTCACGGCCCTCCTCGATCATCGCAATGATGCTTCGCAAGTGGCCGTCCGCACGCTTGAGGCGCTTGATGATCGCTTCGTGGCTTTGATGGATATGTGTATGACCATGTGGGTGGTCATGGGCATCGAGGTGCACATGCTCAGTCATGACTTGAGTCTCTGGTTTCGATGAATTACGCTGGCATCGTATCCCCCCCGGGGGGATACTTCAAGCACGCTTCAGATTCTTTGGAATAGGCCTGAAAGGCACCTGTGATGTTTAGTCGTTCTCTATCAACGATGGTGATTCTTGCTCTCGCTCTGGCCGTTATCTCGGCGTGGACGGGGCATGCCTATACGTTGTCAGTGCCCGGTAAACATCCTGTAGCAGAGGTGGTGCAAGGAGCTGAGTATGATCACAGCCATGGAGCATCAACTTGTACACAGTGCTCCGACCATTACCACTCGCCATTAACCCCTGATCACCAGCACGAGACCCCTCAGCTGAGCTCTACGGTGCAGCTTTGTGCACAGCAGAAGCCTCTCGTGCGGCTCACCGCACCAGGGCATTCACTTCCCCGATCTCCAATATTCCTGATCGAGCGCCCCCCCCGTCCTCCGATTGCTTCCTGACCATTGCCGCACAGCGGCTCAAGATCATTGCAACGTAGGATTGATCCATGCACTTGCACCCAACAAGTGGCGGGGATGTGTTCGCTATGCGCCCACATCGACCGCTATTGCTGCTCTTTTTACTTGTCGCATCGCTTTGTTTAGGCATGCCCGAGGCGTTGGCTCATGCCGTCGCCGAGGGGGATAAAGGCTTTATTCAGGAAAGCTCGGGCGTGATGCTCTTGCCGTTCATCTACATGGGCGCCAAGCACATGATGACGGGGTACGACCACCTGTTGTTTCTGTTCGGGGTGATCTTCTTCCTGTACCGAATGAAGGATGTCGGGCTCTACGTAACGCTGTTTGCCGCCGGGCATTCGGTCACCCTGTTACTAGGCGTGCTCACGGAAATCAACATCAGCTCGTATGTCATCGACGCCATCATCGGTTTCTCCGTGGTGTACAAGGCGCTCGACAACCTGGGCGCGTTTCAACGCTGGTTTGGCTTCCAGCCGAACACCAAGGTAGCCACGCTGGTGTTTGGCCTGCTGCATGGTTTCGGCCTGGCGACTAAGATCCAGGAGTACGAGATCTCTTCAGATGGCCTGATTCCCAATCTGATTGCCTTCAACGTTGGCGTTGAAATCGGTCAGCTGTTGGCGCTTGGCAGCATTCTCATCCTGATCGGCTATTGGCGGCGGACAGCCAGCTTCTGGCGCCATGCCTACATCGCCAATGTCGCCATGATGAGTGCCGGCTTCCTACTTATGGGTTACCAGTTAACCGGCCTGCTTGTTTCCTCGTAAGGAATTCTGACTATGTTCAATACCCCGCTTCCAACTGCAAGTGAACTGCCCAGCAGCCGTCAGCTCGTCCGTTCCACCGTGATCGCTTTGGCAACTGCCTTGGGTCTGCTGGTGACGGTGGTGATGCCTTCGGAATACGCCATTGATCCCACTGGGGTCGGTCGAGCTTTGGGGCTGACACAAATGGGTGAGCTGAAAATCAGCTTGGCGCAAGAGGCATTGGCCGATGCTGCGCCGCCACAACCAACCGCTGCTATTTCCACGTCCGTGGTCGCCCCAGCGCCGCAACCAGTGGCTCAAGTGCAGCCTATGGCCACCCCGACTGCACAACCCACCACAGCAGCACCTGCGGCAAAAACGGACTACATGACCTTGACGCTCAAGCCAGGCGAAGGCCGAGAAATCAAGCTGGAGATGCGCAAAGGCAGTACAGCCAGCTACGAGTGGACCGCGACTGGCCCGGTCAACCATGACACTCATGGAGAGACCTACAACGCAGCCCAAGGCGACTTCCACAGCTACAGCAAAGCCAAGCAGGTAAAGGGCGACACAGGAGAGATCACTGCTCTATTTGACGGCACCCATGGTTGGTTCTGGCGTAACCGCACCAACAGCGAGGTGACCGTCTCGTTGAAAACCTCTGGCGACTATCTCTCTGTCAAAAAGTAACCCGCTGATACCGCGCTCCAACGAATCGTTGGGGCGCGCTTCATCACTTCCCTTAGGAAAAGAATCTTATGAAGTTCCCAGCTGCGCTGCTCCCAGGGAGCAAGACCTATTCTCGAACTCATAGACTCCATCGCTACGCCTGTCCACAATGAATAGGATCTACAGAATTTCGAGACCTTCGGTCTGGTATGTGAGCACACCCCATCCGTGCGATTCACAATGTCTGCAAAATCTCTTTCGAACAGAGCCTAGGCTTACGACAAAGTAATCATCCGGCAAATGGCACTTACTCCCCTCATCACTCAAGACCGTATCCCAGGTGACCTACAGGATGTGGTCGTTGAGATCATGCGGCTCGACGCAGCACTTCGCATCAACGTCCCCCCACCGCTACGGCTCCCTCTGATGGAGCATCTTCATAAGGTAAACTCGTATTACAGCAACAAAATTGAGGGCAACTCCGCTCTACCGGCAGACGTGTTAAGCACCCATGAAATGCCAACCGACGTCAAAGTCGCAAATGAGTTAGAGAAGATTAAATGCCACATTGAAGCGCAGAAACGCCTGGCGGATGACCCGATCGCAGATTCGCTAATCTGTACCAGGGACGCAGTCGCACGTATGCACCGGGAGCTCTACAAAGGCATACCCGACGTGCTACTGGACATGAAAGTCAACGACGATGGTGAGAGCATCCGTATGGTCCCGGGGCAGTTCAGGGATCGGGGTGTTAGGGTCGGCAAGCACATCCCGCCAACTGCCGAGAAACTTATGTCCTACATGAATTGGTTCGAAACCGCCTACCGGTTGGACCGGCACCACGGCATCTCACCAATTCTGGCTGCTGCAGCTGCGCATCACCGACTGATGTGGATTCACCCATTCGTGGATGGTAATGGCCGCACAGGTCGCCTATTCACCGACCAGTATCTCAAGGCCAGTGGTCTGGGTGGTTCAGACTTGTGGTCAATGTCCCGTGGCTTCGGCCGCAACGCCGAGGCGTACTATGCAGCGCTGAATGCTGCTGACCATGTTCGCAAAGGCGATTTCGACGGACGTGGCGAGCTCTCCGATGCAGGGTTGCTGAAATTCACTCGCTACTTCGTCGAGACCGCTCTCGATCAGGTGAATTATTTCAGCTCCATACTAGAACCACGGATGCTGAATCAGCGGATCGACAACTACTTCCAACAGCGGCATCAGGAAGCTTTCTACACCATAAAAGGTGAGGTGTTGCCGGAGTTCAGCATCAAGGCTTGCGAACTCTACAAGGATTTGCTGTGCCACGGTGATCAGTCGAACGACGCTATCCAAATCAAAATGGGCTTAAGCGAAAGTACAACCCGAACCCTTCTTTCGCAGATGGCCGACGAGGGGTTGATCAAATGGGAGGGACTCAAGTCGGTTTCTCTAAGCCTCTCCCCTTACTCTATCGAGTTCCTGTTCCCGTCCCTCTGGTAATCGATTGGCCTTGAACGTCATAAGCTGAGACTTACTCACCGCCGCCCCTCTGACCTCAAGTCTGATCCCTTTGAGCCCCACTTTCTGAGTCGAGAGCGGTCAATCATGAGCGACTGCTTTCCACCCCCAAAGCAGACCTCCCTAAGTCACCCCCTGAAACGGAGCGCTGATTGCTACCGGCAGAGAAGGGATGTCAATCTGGGCGCAGGTGAGCAGATCAGCTCTCACTGCTGAACAGCATCACTTCGTTTCTGCCGCGCTGCTTGGCTTCGTACATGGCTTGATCAGCGGCCTTGCTAAGGTTGTCGGTATCTTGTGCGTGATGTGGGTACCCTTCAGCTATGCCTGAGCCCGACTTACGAAGATGTAATCGGCCCATCATTCGAACGACAGGTCCATTCCCTTAAGATTCAGTCACGTCAAATAGGAGTGATGAACATGAGAATTTTTAAAGGAATTGCCGCTTTGCTGATCCTGACCGCATCCTCGACCGCATTGGCTGAGGGCGGATCCGACCGATTGCACGGAAAGATGATTCAGGCGAATGAACAAGCTATGCGCGCTTATGCCGCTGCCAATGGAAAAAAACCACCAGAGGTAACCCACTATCGCTACGGGATGAAACTCGACATTGCGAAAGTGATCAGTATGACCTCGAACCGGGGTACCTGTGACGTGATGCCGGCGCAAATGACCTATGAAGACTCGACTGGAAAGCTCAACATTCTTGAGTACCGCACAGCCGGCATAGGTTGCCGCGGTCAGAGTTGACTGATCAGGATGCCCTCCCCACAATAAAAACGGCGCCTACAAGGCGCCGTTTTTATTGGTCTAAGGAAGGGTTAGTGGCCTGGATATTCTGCAACCACTTCATCACCTCCGCTCTTGGTGAGGCCGATGACCTGATAAGCATGCGTAACACCATCCACTTCCATCCCTGGAGAGCCTGCGGGCATCCCTGGCACGGCAATGCCAAGCAGGTCACTTCGCTTTGCCAGCTCTCGAACTTGTTCAGCTGGGACATGCCCCTCAACAAACTTTCCGTCGATCACTGCGGTGTGACAGGACGCTAAACGTGGCACGACCCCGAGATTCTGCTTTACAGCACTCATATCGGTTTCAACGTGATCGATGACCTTGAAACCATTCTGTTCCATGTATGCAACCCACTTTGTACAGCACCCGCAGTTTGCATCTCGGTGCACATCGATCGCGGTTGGCACGGCTGCGTAAACTGGCGGTAGCGTGAGAAATGCAGCAAGGGCGGTCAACCTCAGGAAGCGGCTTTTAACTTTCATGGGGATGCTCCTTTCCATCACTGTGCGTATGAGTCTTCGGAGTCGGCTTGGAGTGATGATCACTATCAGCTTCGGCCGCGTCATGACCGCCGTGATGGTCGGTGTCAGGCTTGGCGCTGGCGGGATCAGCGGAAGGTGAATGATGCGCCTCTGCTTGCCCCATATCGTGATGGCCTCCTGTGGAGGCAGGCTTGCTGTGGTGGCCAGGCTTATTCCCGCCATGCTGACCTTCATGATTGTGCATCTCACTTTCCCCACCGCCGTGCTGGTGCCCGCCACTGGTTGCTACCAGCGCTTTGTACTGCTCAGCGTTCATCTGCGGTAGTTGGTCCAGAAATGCGACAATGCCCCAGATATATTGATCACCCATGCTCTTGCCCCAAGCAGGCATGCCGGTGGCCTTGATACCATGTTTAATGGTCCAGAACGCAGCGGCGGGACCATCGTCTAGGCCAATCTTGGTGAGGTTGGGAGGAGACGGATACAGTGCTTGGCTGAGCTCAGTCTTATCAACCCCTGGGGCGAGATGACAGCCAATACACATGGCATTGTAGTTCCCGGCGCCAGTACGAATCAGGGTTTCATCCTTTAGATTCGGTACCTCGATATCTCGTGCGCGAACCTCGATAGAGCGATCCCGCGCCATGGAGAGGAATGCATGGACTGCCGGAAAGTGAGGATCATCAGCACCAACGTTGACCAGGCCGAAATACGCGACCCCCAGAACAGCCGCACTACCCAAGGCGCCTGCTGCCACAAGCGTTGTAATTGTTTTCTTCATGTCAGGTGCTCAAAACCACATCCGAATGCCAGCAACGAATCGGGCTTCATCCACATCCCCATCTTCTTCGCGAATCAGGTCTGCAGTTTTGCCGTAGGAGCGGCTCCAGGTGACGCCTATGTAGGGTGCAAATTGGCGAACGAGCTCATATCGTAAGCGCAGTCCAACTTCGGTGTTGGCGAGACCGGAACCTACGCCACGCGCAGGATCGTTTTTGCCATAGAAATTAGCTTCTGCGGTAGGCTGCAGGATCAGGCGATTAGTCAGGAGGATGTCGTATTCGCCTTCCAGCCGTGCGGCGCTCTGACCATTCTCACCAATGAAAGCGGTAGCTTCAGCTTCGAATTCGTACAGCGCCATGCCCTGAATACCGAAAGCTGCCCATGTCTGGGGAGATTCTGGTTTGAAATCCTGGCGAACCCCAGCAACCACATCCCACCAAGGACCGATTGAGCGCCCGTATAAAAGCTGGAGCTCGGCATCCTCGGTAACGCCATTTGTGCGCTCGCCCTCAGAACGGATCCATAGCCGGTTGATGTCGCCCCCAACCCATCCCGAAGCATCCCAAGCCAGCGTGCTGCCTTCGTCTGCGTCCTGGTACTCAAGCTGATCCAACAAGAAGAAGCTGTTGATACCGCTATCGTGAACTTCATGACCGCCCAGTGGAGGAAACGCCGCGTTTCGGTCCGCATCAGTCAGTACAGGAATCGGAGTACGACTGGTCGCCGTGGGGGCATTAGCAGAACCGTGGTCCATCTTCGAATGATCCATGGCTCCGTGATCCATACCTTCCATGCTCCCATGGCCCATCTTGCTATGGTCCATGGAGTCCTTGCTTCCCTGCATGGAGCTATGATCCATCTTGCTGTGATCAACAGAAGTGGCCTTTTTCGGCTGCTTGCTTGCCCCCATCTGGCTGTGGTCCATTCCCTGCATCGCGCTTTGTGAAGAGGCTGGATCCGTTTGCATAGACCCATGCCCCATCGCTGAATGGTCCATTTCTTCAGCCGCAAAGCTAGGCGCACCATTCAGTGCGCTGAGGGACACAGCCAATGCCAAGAGCGATGGTCGTGCCAGCCTATTGGTCATCTTTCCCTGCCTTAGCTTTGTCGCCGCCGTGCGAATCCATCATTTCGCTGTGATCCATGCCTTCCATCGACCCATGATCCATACCCTTCATAGATCCATGGTCCATGCCTTTCATAGAGCCATGATCCATTCCTTCGGCTTGCTTACCCTGTGCGCCCTTGGTTCCGGCGTTGGATTTAGCTGAACTCGGGGCGTCAGCAGACTTCTGGGTATGTTGCTCATGATTTTCACTGGACCACGAGGAAGGGGCATAAACAGCCAGAAGACCTACCATGGCGGCAGAGAAGAAAAAGGCGCTACGTTTCATTGGTTTGCTCATCTCAGATCTCCAGATTATTCGTCCACACGGACTTCTCGGAACATGCCCATTTCCATGTGGAGCAGTAAGTGGCAGTGATAGGCCCATCGCCCTAAAGCATCGGCAGTCACGCGATAACTTCGTTTTGAGCCAGGAGGCATGTCGATAGTGTGTTTGCGCACCATGAAGTTACCGTCCTCGTCCTCCAGGTCGCTCCACATGCCGTGGAGATGGATGGGATGAGTCATCATGGTGTCGTTGACCAAAGTGAGGCGAAGACGCTCGCCATACTTGAGGCGCAGGGGCTCTGCATCAGAAAACTTAATCCCATCAAAAGACCATGAGAACTTTTCCATATGTCCGGTGAGGTGTAGTTCGATAGTGCGACCAGGCTCTCGGCCGTCTGGATCAATGAAAGTGCTTCGCAGATCCGCATACGTCAGGACACGGCGTCCATTGTTGCGCAGTCCGATTCCTGGATCGCTCAACTTAGGCGTCGGCGACATCGTCTGCATGTCGACCAAGGGGTTGTTGGTCTCCGAATCTGGGTGAGTCTGCATGGCTCCGCGCATTCCAGACATGCTGCTGTGATCCATGTCGGCCATCTTGCTGTGGTCCATGCCGGCCATGCTGCTATGGTCCATCCCAGCCATCTTGCTGTGATCCATGCCGGCCATGCTGCTATGGTCCATCCCAGCCATCTTGCTGTGATCCATGCCGGCCATGCTGCTATGGTCCATCCCAGCCATCTTGCTGTGATCCATGCCGGCCATGCCAGGCATACCGCCCTGCGTTGACCCGTGATCCATTCCGCCCATATCGCCGTGATCCATGCCCATATCGCTCATCGAGATGAGAGGACGCGGATCAACTGCTGGCACGGGAGCTTGCAAACCTTCACGTACGGCCAATGTGCCCCTGGAGTACCCTGTGCGATCCATGGTTTGCGCGAAAATGGTATAAGCCTGCGCGTCATCCGGCTCGACGATTACATCGTAAGTTTCTGCAACCGCTATTCGAAACTCATCGACCTTCACCGGTTTGACATGCTGTCCGTCGGCTGCGACCACAGTCATTTTCAAACCGGGAATCCGCACATCGAAGTACGTCATGGCCGAGGCGTTGATAAAGCGCAACCGGATCTTTTCGCCCGGCTTGAAGATGCCCGTCCAGTTGCTGCCCGGGGCGTGGCCATTCATGAGATAGGTGTAGGTATAGCCGCTCACATCAGCCAGATCGGTTGGGCTCATGTTCATCTCAGCCCACATTTTCCGGTCCGCCACGGCAGCTGACCATCCCATCTCGCTTACGTCGTTGACGAAATCGCCAACCGTGCGTTTGTGGTAGTTGTAATAGTCCGACTGCTTCTTGAGCTTGGACAGAACTCTGGCAGGGTCCTCATCGGTCCAGTCGCTAAGCATGACCACGTAATCCCGTTCATAGGTGAACGGCTCGGGCTCCTTTGCATCGATGACCAATGCACCGTACACCCCGACTTGTTCCTGTAGCCCAGAATGGCTGTGGTACCAGTAGGTCCCGTTCTGATGGACCTTGAACTTGTACTCATACATGCCATCAGGTGCGATGCCATGGAAGCTCAGGCCAGGCACACCATCCATGTTCGCCGGCAGGATGATGCCGTGCCAATGGATGGAAGTATCCTGCTTCAAGCGGTTGCGAACTCGGAGCGTGACAGTGTCACCTTCGCGCCACCGAAGAATTGGTCCAGGCAGCGAGCCGTTGATCGCCATTGCCGTACGAGCCGCTCCGGTGATGTTGACCGGCAGCTCACCGATGTACAGATCAAAATCGGTGCCTGTCAGCACATTAGGTTGGCCAGGGCTGGTCACGGCCCAGACCGGCGTGCGCCACATGCCCAATCCACCAAGTAGTCCAGTAGCGGCCAGGCCTTTGACGAAGGATCGTCTCGTGGTTTTGCTTTGCATGCCGTAGTGTCCAGTCAGTCAGGTAATTCGCTGATATTCGGGCTGTTCGAGGTCGAAGGTCCCGATTTCCTTAGGATTCCCACAAGCCTTGTAGACTTTTCAGAAAGCACAAGCCGCGGTGGGAAAGAGCAATCTGAAACTGCCACATAACAGATTCCCGAGTGATTACATTTCTGTAAGCTCGACTCAGCAGCTCTCATGCTTCGCTTGTTTGTGAATCTCAGCTGCTACCGGCGCCTGGTCCTTCTTCTGCTGTGCAAGCTGATTCGTACTCACGGAGGTCTGCCGGGCTGCCTCCATCCTTGCAAAGATGCGGTCGGCACCGCCTTCAGCCAGAGCAAGGCTAGACATGCCAAAGGTGACCATCATCACGAGCGTTTTGATCAAGTTCATCAGTTGTGCCTCAGCGGGTTACGGTGAGCCCCAAGGGCTTCAGGCTTAGGGTCACATTAGCTAGCCTGCGCTTTCAGAAAGCTGAGCTGGGTATTACAGTTCTGTCAGGTTCTTGCGACTGATCATTCCACCCGGCCAAACGTCTGCTGCGGAGACTGAAACGAAATGACTGAATCTGGCCCCAAAAAAACGGCGCCGTTTGGGCGCCGCTAGGCCAAAGGAGCAGAGGGGAACGGCCGTGAATTCGGGGTTATGGATGACACTCCTTGTCCGCCATCATTAGCTTGTGCTCACGGACCATTTGACCAAGGACCTCATCCACCATCTTGTCGTGTTTCTCCATCCACGCTAGATGTTCATCCTTTGTCATGCCTGCTTTGGGATGGTCTTGATGCAGCTGGCTCATCAAGTCCTGCAACATGGCCATGTGCTCTTTCATGTGTACATGCCGTTGGCCGAGGTCAGCTTTCTCCGCTTTTACCAGTACGGCCTCGGCCTGGTCCCGAAGTAACTGGATTCTTTCGAGCGCACGGTCGCTTCCACCTTCAGCGAACACAGTTGAAGACAGCAGCATAGCTGTAGCAAGAAGCACTGGTTTGAGCGATTTCACAGGACGATCTCCACCAGGTTGTCAGGGTCACTGCTACCGCTAACGGCAGGCACGATTGCGATGCCTGTCATAACAGACCGTAGACAGGACTCCCTGACAGCTGCCTGATGCCTACATTACTTTTGCGTCAGGTTCTGGTTGGGCGGCTTTTTTGCTGCAAACTGGACATGTACACCATTGGGGTCAAAGCACATGAAACTACTCGTAGCTGAGGATGAGCCAAAAGCCGGAGCCTACTTGCAGCAGGGCCTCGCAGAGGCAGGTTTTACTGTTGATCGTGTCCTCTCGGGTACCGACGCCCTTCAACATGCACTGAGCGAAAGCTACGACCTACTGATTCTCGATGTGATGATGCCGGGGCTAGATGGCTGGGAAGTCCTGCGGATGGTTCGCGCGGCAGGTAAAGACGTCCCTGTCTTGTTCCTGACGGCTCGTGATGGCGTAGACGATAGAGTGAAAGGCCTTGAGCTAGGGGCCGACGATTACCTCATAAAACCATTCGCATTCTCAGAGCTACTCGCTCGGGTCCGTACGCTACTGCGCCGGGGCATCAGCTCGTCAGCTCAAACCACCATGAAAATGGCGGATCTTGAGGTTGACCTTCTCAAGCGGCGTGCCACTCGAAACGGCAAGCGAATTGATCTGACAGCAAAGGAGTTTTCACTTCTAGAGCTTCTGATGCGGCGTCGCGGTGAAGTGCTGCCCAAATCCCTAATTGCATCCCAAGTGTGGGACATGAATTTCGACAGCGACACCAATGTGATCGAGGTGGCGATTCGGCGGCTGCGGGCAAAGATTGATGACGACTTTGCTCCGAAGCTCATTCACACAGCCCGAGGCATGGGCTACATGATGGATACAACTGAGTGATGCTGTCACAGTCCTCACTCGTCAAACGTCTGACCTTGATGATCATGTTCGCGGTCATCGCTGTACTGGCGGTCGCAGGCATCAGCTTCAACATGCTGAGCCAACATCACTTCCGAATGCTCGATGAACAAGCGCTATTCGAGAAGCTGGAGTCGACAAGACACATCCTGTCGATCCAGGCACCGGGAGCAAGGCTTGAAGGGCTACGACCGCAACTAAGCGCATTATTAGGCGCCCACCAGGATCTGACGGCGGAGATCCTCAACTCAGACGGTGCTGTACTGTTTTCAGATCTCAAAACCGTGCAGATCCCCGATCGTTACAAGCGTGCTGAAAAAGAAACCATGTGGGAATGGCAGGACGAATCCCATAACTTCCGCGGCGTCACGTCTCACGTCAAGATCCCAGGCGACCTAGCCCCCGGCACCGTCATGCTGATGCTGGATATCACCAGCCATGCGCATTTCTTTGAAACCCTGCAACGGTGGTTCGGAGTCGGTTTGGTTATCAGCGCGTTGGTCAGCGCAGGCTTGGGTTGGCTAGTCGCGAAAAGTGGGCTGCGTCCCGTCGAGCAGATCACGAAGGTTGCGACGTCCATGTCTGCTAGGTCACTCCAAGAACGCATCCCTCTGGAACCTGTGCCACTTGAACTTCAAGAACTGATCTTGTCCTTCAACGGAATGCTCGCACGCTTGGATGACGCATTCGTTCGCCTATCCAACTTTTCGGCCGACATCGCACACGAGTTAAGAACCCCGGTGAGTAACCTGCTAACGCACACCGAGGTCGTGCTGACCAGGAAACGCGATTTGGACGCGTATGAGGAGAACCTGTACTCGAATCTGGAGGACCTGAAGCGGATGTCCCGCATGATCGATGACATGCTCTTCCTCGCCAAGGCCGACAACGGGCTCATCATTCCTGAGCAGGTCGACATCAAACTTGAAGATCTCGTGTCCAAGCTTTTCGAGTACTACCAATTACTGGCTGAGGATCGAGGAGTACGGCTAAGCCTTCATGGAAGGGGAATCATCACTGGAGACCGTCTGATGATTGATCGAGCTGTCTCCAATATCCTCTCGAACGCCATGCGATACACGCCGGAAGGAAAGGAGATCGCGGTGGAGATCCAGCATTCCGCAGACCAGGTGACACTCACCATCCGAAATAGCGGAGCCACAATTGATTCGCAGCACATCAACAAGATCTTTGATCGTTTCTACCGTGCCGACCCTGCGAGGCGGGAGGGTGGTCCCAACAATGCAGGGCTCGGTCTTGCGATCACCCGTTCCATTGTAGAAGCACACAAAGGTAGAGTCTGGTGCACCTCATCTGAAGGTTTGACCGCCTTTCACTTTGCTTTTCCCGCCGATCAACAGGAAGCGGCCGGGTAGCGAACTCTTGTGCCATCAATGTTGCGCTAACCAATTTCACCAACACTCACCCACATGACCCGTTTGTCACCACTGTGCAGCCAAGCGTGACACCTCGTCTGCTACGGGTAACAGTTTTCAGTCACTCAATTTACAGCCTGGATCTTGAACTCTTCGGGAAAAAGCCGACTGCTCATGGAACCGCCTAGTTGGCCTCATTCTGAGGCATTGTGATGTCTGCGAAACTCGGAACGGTTCACTCTTCCTAAGAGATTTGTAATTGTCCGGTGCGTGAGCAGCGACTAGACTCCCCAACATGAAACGCTACATACGGTGTTGCCTCATTTTCCTGGTTAGCCTGGCGCTTCCCCTCAGTGGGATGGCGGGTATCGAGGCACCGACTGAACCCTGCCCGATGAAGACCATGGGCATGGCGATGATGGACGACATGGGCATGGACTGCTGCAACGATATGAAAAGCCCTGCCGAACACGGCAAGCCCTGCAAGCCGGGCCAGGAATGCAAGACTGGCGGCATGCTGCAAGTCTCGATCATCAAGCCTCCTGTTACCTTGTCCAGCCCCGTCGTGACGTCCGTCTTCGGCGATTTCCTACCTACGCAGCCCCTTTCAGGGGTATGGCGACCGCCCTGCGCCTGATTCCTGTACCACACTGAGTCCCATCGGCCATTGATGCGATGGCATACCTGCGTGCATGTCTGAAGAGGCGCGCGGTGATTCATCACAGGAATCGTGAACATGAACTCTAAGTGCTATTGCACAGGTTGGTCCCTCGTGGCCGGTCTGCTGGCAAGCGTACTGGCATTGTCGAGCGTCGCCGCCCCGCTGACCCTCGATGAAGCCCTGCGGCTAGCCGAAAACAACGCCCCCTCACTGACGGCCCAAGCGGCCAAGCTGCAAGCTGCCAGCAGTGCCGCAATCCCCGCAGGGGAATTACCCGATCCCAAGTTGCTGCTGGGGGTACAGAACTACCCGATTGGCGGTCCCGATCGCTGGAGCCTTGACCAGGACTTCATGACCATGCAAATGGTTGGGGTCATGCAGGAGGTGCCCAACCGCGACAAGCGCCGGGCGCGTACCGCGGTCGCCGAAGCGGCCGTTGATCGAGCCGCGGCTGAAGGTCAAGTCGAGCGATTGAATGTCCGGCAGGCCACGGCATCGGCCTGGATCAGCAGCTATTCAGTCGAGCGTAAAGAGGTGCTGTTCCAGGATTTTTACAAAGAAAATCGTCTGTTGAGCGATACCGTCCTGGCGCAGATCGCCGGTGGCCGAGCCCAGCCTGCCGATGCGATCACACCCAGGCAGGAAGCGGCGCAATTGGCAGAGCAACAGGACGATCTGATTCGCCAGCGAGCACAAGCTCGAGCGGCTCTCAAGCGCTGGATTGGCGCCGCCGCCAATGACCAGCCTGTGGGCCGTCTGCCGGAATGGCCTGTCGATAGCTCGAGCTATTCCCACAAGTTGCAACATCATCCTGAACTGGCAGCGTTTGCACCGATGACCCGCGAGGCTGAAGCCAAAGTGCGCGAAGCCGAAGCGGAAAAGCAGTCCGACTGGAGCTGGGAAGTCGATTATCAGCGCCGCGGGCGGGAGTTTGGCGATATGGTCAGCGTGCAACTCTCATGGGACCTGCCGTTGTTCCCCGGCTCCCGACAAAATCCCAGGATCGCCGCCAAACACGCCGAGCTGAATCAATTGGAAGCCGAGCGCGAAGCTCTTACACGCGAGCATACCCAGCAACTGGAAGCTGATTTGGCTGACTACGAGCGTCTAAACCGTGCCGTGAGCCGCAGCCGGGAAACCCTGGTCCCCCTGGCCAAGGAAAAGGTTGGACTGAGCATGGCCAGCTACCGCGCAGGGAAAGGCGACCTGGCGTCTGTTATCGCGGCCCGACGTGAACTCATCGAGGCTCGCCTTAAACAAATTGACGTCGAAGAACAGCGAGCGCTGACGAATGCTCGCTTGTATTTCAACTACGGGGACACCAGCCGATGAGCACTCGAATCTGGAAAGGGGGTTTGCTGGCAGGCTTCTCGGTGGCCATAGGCCTTGGTGGCGGCTACTGGTTCGCTCAGCAACGCATGAACACAATGCCTGATGCGCTCACACAGCAGGCTCCCAAAACGCAAGACGAACGCAAGGTGCTGTATTGGTACGACCCGATGGTGCCGCAGCAGAAGTTCGATAAACCGGGCAAATCGCCCTTTATGGACATGCAGCTGGTACCACAATACGCGGATGGCACAACCACCGGTGCCGCCATCAGCATCGACCCCGACCTGACTCAGAATCTGGGCATGCGCCTGGCAAACGTCACCCGTGGCGTCCTCGCTTCTAGCCTGGACGTTGTCGGCGTGCTGGCATTCAACGAGCGGGAAGTTGCGGTGATTCAGGCACGTACCGCTGGCTTTGTGGAACGGGTCTATGCCCGCGCCCCAGGCGACCTGCTCACGGTGAATGCACCATTGGCGGATATCCTGGTACCGGAGTGGGCTGCTGCCCAGGAAGAATTCCTCGCACTTAAACATAATGGCGATGCCGACTTGCTGGCAGCGGCCCGCCAACGACTCCGCCTCACGGGAATGCCCGCGGCACTGATTACTCAGGTAGAGCGCAGCGGCAAGGTCCAGCCGAACTTGACCCTTACCAGCCCCATTGGCGGTGTGCTGCAAGAGTTGAATGTCCGTACGGGCATGACCGTGGCGGCTGGCGAGACGCTGGCCCGGGTCAATGGTTTGAGCAGCGTCTGGCTGGCGGTGGCCGTTCCAGAGTCGGAAACTGGATCAATCATCGTCGGACAGACGGTAGAAGCACGCCTGCCAGCCTTCCCGGGGACAGTGCTCAACGGCACGGTCAGTGCGATTCTGCCGGAAACCAATCCGGACAGCCGCACTGTCCGTGTGCGAGTCGAGCTCCCCAACGCTGACGGGCGACTCAGACCGGGAATGACAGCGCAAGTGCGTCTGAACCGTACGACCGAGCAAAGTACGTTGTGGGTGCCGAGCGAGGCAGTCATCCGTACTGGCCGGCGCACGCTGGTGATGCTCGCCGAAGACGCGGGTCGCTACCGTCCGGTAGAAGTGCAACTCGGACTGGAAAACGACGGCAAGACGGTAATATTGAAAGGCTTGCAGGAAGGTGAACAGGTAGTCAGCTCCGGACAGTTCTTGCTCGACTCCGAAGCCAGCCTCAAGGGCATTGTCGCAACCACGCTGGAAGTACCAGCACCACCCACTGCCGCCTCCGCCCTTCATGAGTCAGAGGGGCAAGTCCTGCAGATCAATAGCCAAGATGTCACGCTTGCCCACGGTCCGTTCAAAACATTGGGTATGCCAGGCATGACCATGACCTTTCCGTTAGCAACCCCTGCGCTCATGCAGGGGCTCAAGTCGGGCGACAAGGTTCGTGTATCCGTCAGTCAAACCGATGATGGTTTGCGCGTTGAGCGCCTGGAAAAACTAGGGGATCAGCCATGATTGCGGCTCTTATCCGCTGGTCAGTGGCTAACCGCTTCCTGGTGCTATTGGCCACGCTGTTTGTCACGGCCTGGGGCGTCTGGTCGGTGCAGAGCACGCCCATCGATGCGCTGCCAGATCTGTCCGATGTGCAGGTGATCATTCGCACCCCGTATCCGGGCCAGGCACCGCAGATCGTCGAGAACCAGGTGACCTACCCGTTGGCCACCACCATGCTCTCGGTGCCAGGGGCGAAAACCGTGCGCGGTTATTCCTTTTTCGGCGACAGCTTTGTGTACGTGCTGTTTGAAGACGGTACCGATATGTATTGGGCTCGCTCCCGGGTGCTGGAGTACCTAAGCCAGATACAAAGTCGCCTGCCCGCCAGTGCCAAGCCGGCATTGGGGCCAGATGCCACTGGGGTGGGCTGGATCTATCAGTACGCCCTGGTGGATCGCACCGGTGGACACGACCTAGCGCAACTCCGTGCACTTCAAGACTGGTTTCTCAAATTTGAACTGAAGACCCTGCCCAATGTGGCGGAAGTGGCCACCGTGGGCGGCATGGTCAAGCAGTACCAAGTGCAGCTCGATCCGCTCAAACTGGCCAGCCTCGGCATCACCCAGGCGCAGGTCACCGAGGCGATTGGCAAGGCCAACCAGGAAACCGGCGGCGCCGTGTTGGAGATGGCGGAAACCGAGTTTATGGTTCGTGCGTCAGGCTACCTGAAGACATTGAATGACTTTCGAGCAATTCCACTCAAGCTAGGTGCCGGTGGCGTACCAGTAACTCTCGGCGAAGTCGCAACGATCCAGTTGGGTCCAGAGATGCGTCGCGGTATCACTGAACTCGACGGCGAAGGCGAGACCGTCGGCGGCGTGGTGATTCTGCGCAGCGGCAAGAACGCTCGCGAGACCATCGCAGCAGTCAAAGCCAAGCTCGACGAATTGAAGAAAAGCCTACCGACCGGGGTGGAAATCGTCACTACCTACGATCGCAGTAAGCTGATCGACCGCGCCGTGAAAAACCTCAGCCACAAGTTGCTCGAAGAGTTCATCGTCGTCGCCTTGGTCTGCGGGATATTTCTGTGGCATCTGCGCTCATCCCTGGTGGCCATTATCTCGCTGCCGGTCGGGGTATTGATGGCCTTCATTGTCATGCGCTACCAGGGAATTAACGCCAACATCATGTCCCTGGGCGGGATCGCCATCGCCATCGGTGCCATGGTCGACGCCGCAGTGGTGATGATCGAGAATGCTCACAAGAAGATCGAGGCATGGCACGCGGCCCATCCCGGGCAAGAGCTCAAGGGTGAACATCATTGGCTTGTAATGACTGAAGCTGCGACCGAGGTAGGGCCAGCGCTGTTTTTCTGCCTGTTGATCATCACTTTGTCGTTCATCCCAGTGTTCACTCTGGAAGCACAGGAGGGGCGGCTGTTCGGGCCCCTGGCGTTCACCAAAACCTACGCCATGGCGGCGGCAGCCGGATTATCGGTGACACTAGTGCCGGTGCTGATGGGCTACTGGATTCGCGGACGAATTCCCAATGAGGAACAGAACCCGCTGAATCGCTGGTTGATCAGGCTCTATCAACCCGCCTTGGACGCAGTGCTGCGTCGGCCCAAAGCCACTATGCTGGTCGCCCTGCTGGTGTTTCTCAGCACACTATGGCCGATGTCCCGGTTGGGGGGTGAGTTCCTTCCTCCACTGGACGAGGGCGATCTGCTCTACATGCCTTCGGCGCTGCCAGGGTTGTCGGCGCAGAAAGCGGCGCAATTGCTGCAGCAGACTGACCGTCTGATCAAGACGGTGCCCGAAGTCGAACACGTCTTCGGTAAAGCAGGCCGCGCCGAAACCGCTACCGACCCGGCGCCACTGGAGATGTTCGAAACCACCATTCAGTTCAAGCCGCGTGAGCAATGGCGACCCGGCCTGACCCAGGAAAAGTTGGTGGAGGAACTGGATCGGGTGGTCCGTGTGCCGGGATTAACCAATATCTGGATCCCGCCGATTCGCAATCGCATCGATATGCTCGCCACTGGGATCAAGAGCCCGATCGGGGTGAAAATTGCCGGTAGCAACCTGACAGAGATTGATGCAGCCACTCAGGCGGTTGAGCGCGTGGCCAAGGACGTACCTGGGGTCAGTTCTGCGCTGGCTGAGCGCCTAACCGGTGGCCGTTACATCGACGTGGATATCGACCGCAAAGCCGCTGCCCGCTATGGGCTGAACATCGCCGATGTGCAGTCAATCGTCGCCGGCGCAATCGGCGGTGAAAACATCGGGGAGACCATTGAGGGACTGGCACGCTTCCCAATCAATGTGCGATATCCGCGCGAGTGGCGTGATTCGCTCGGCGCCCTGGAGCAACTGCCGATCTACACCCCACTAGGAAACCAAATCACCCTTGGCACGGTGGCTAGGATCAAGGTCAGCGACGGTCCGCCGATGCTCAAGAGCGAGAATGCAAGGCCTTCCGGATGGGTGTATATCGACGTGCGGGGGCGGGATATTGCCTCGGTGGTCGCCGACTTGCGCCGTGTCGTCAGTGAGCAGGTCAAGTTGCAGCCAGGGATGAGCTTGAGCTACTCGGGGCAGTTCGAGTTTCTCGAAAGGGCCAATGCCCGACTCAAGCTGGTAGTGCCGGCCACTCTGCTTATCATTTTCGTCCTGCTCTATCTGACCTTTGCTCGCCTCGACGAGGCCTTGTTGATCATGGCCACGCTGCCATTCGCTCTGACCGGCGGAGCATGGTTCCTCTATCTGCTGGGCTTCAATTTGTCGGTGGCCACCGGCGTTGGCTTTATCGCCCTGGCCGGTGTGTCTGCCGAATTTGGAGTGATCATGCTGCTGTACCTGAAGAAGGCCTGGGCCGAACGTGAAGACCTCGGTGACAACACAGAGCGTGGGCTGGTCGAGGCGATTCGCGAAGGTGCGGTGCTGCGTGTTCGACCCAAGGCCATGACCGTCGCCGTCATTATCGCCGGCCTATTGCCGATACTCTGGGGCAGCGGGACCGGTAGTGAAGTGATGAGTCGCATCGCTGCACCGATGGTCGGTGGCATGGTCACGGCTCCCTTGCTTTCTCTCTTTGTCATTCCGGCGGCCTATCGCTTGATGCGCCGTCGGCACCTCCCCGTTGTATCCACCAACCCTCAAGGTAAAGCCGTATGAAACTGACCCTGATTGCCGTTGCAAGCACCGTTGTCGCACTGTCTCTTTCCGCACAGGCGGAGGACATGCCGGGAATGAAGAAGGAGGCTATGCCCATGGAGGGCATGCAGATGAAGCAAGAGACCAAACAGGCTCCAGTGGCCAAAGCGGAGGGAACGATCAAGGCTATCGATACTACGAAGCACACAGTGACGATTGCGCATGGCGCCGTGCCGGCCCTGCAGTGGCCCGCCATGACCATGGCATTCAATGCAACAACCGAGCAACTGGCAGGCCTGAAAGCTGGGGATCAAGTAGCGTTTGAGTTTCGTGCCGAGGGTATGGCAGCCACCATAGTGTCGATCAAGCCCCTGAAATAACAATGGCATGGATGGCTGATTCGACCTTCACAAGCAGTTATCGAACCTGCCATCCACCATTCTTGGGCGTACAGGTCAGCGAAAGGTCGGCAGCCCCACGGGATAGTGAAGAGTTGATTGCTCCACCATCCTCTTGATTGACTCCTTGGGTTTGAAGGATGGTTTCATGCGCCTGAAGTAGGCGCCCTTTTCCAACAAGTACCCTGTGTCACCCGTTTGTGGTGACGTAGCCAAATCGACGCGACTGGCGAGGGAGTCGTTGTGCGCAGCAATGGCCGGCCGCTGCCTGAGGCGGATGAGATCATCGTGGCCACGGGTTTACATCCCAATCTGCAGCCCCTAAGTGAGCTGCGGCTGGCAATTGACCAAACCACTCAAAGCCCTGCTCAGTTGGCTCCATTGATCGATCCAAACGAATACAGCTTCGGCACCGTTCGCCCGCATGGTCTCGACGAGTTAGGGACTCGGTGAACAGTCTCGGTCCATCGCCCTGCCAGAGATCAGATCTGGCGGGGCACTTTAGGTGCGTCTAAACCACAGCAACCGCGCTGCTCCTGGATCGGTGGGCACTTCACCGAGCCAAACGAACAGAACACACAACAGTCACCAGGATTCGGGCGTAGCAGGGTCTTGCAGCTGTCACACTCGTAGAAGAACTGGCAGGCGTCCGTGGGCATGACCTCCTGCTTGGCGAAGCCGCAATGCGGGCAGGTCAACACGGATTCAAGGATGATGGCGCTCATAGCTGCCCCACTTATGTACGGTGCCTGCCCTGTAAAATACTGGAGCCGGACCGATGGCGCGAGTAGAGGATGCTCGAAGCGCCATTATGTGGATCAGTATGCGACGTCTTAAACTTGAGAGCCCCATGAACAGAGATACCCTTGAGCAAAACCAGATACCTATCTACTTCGTCGCGGTGATAGTCGCCGCACTCGGTGGGCTTCTGGCTCCATCCTCTGCACAGGGGTTGTCGGCCTTGACTACCCCTAGCATCGCCATACTGATGTACGCGATGTTCCTGCAGATTCCCTTCCTGAATCTGCGAGAAGGACTGCGCAACAAGCCCTTTATGGCAGCGCTCATGGTCACCAACTTCATCCTGATCCCGCTGCTGGTCTGGGGGCTGACCCGCTTTCTGGAAGGCCAGCCAGCCATTCTGATTGGTGCGCTACTTGTCCTGCTGACGCCCTGCATCGACTATGTGGTGGTGTTCACCCACATTGGCCGGGGCGACTCACGCTTGATTCTTTCAGCTACCCCCATCCTGCTGCTACTCCAGCTCGCGTTGCTGCCGCTCTACCTCAGTCTTATGCTTAGCGGTAACTCCGGGGTTGAGATGCAGGTCGGCCCATTCCTCGAAGCCTTCTTGGCGCTGATCGTGGGTCCCCTGATCCTGGCCCTGTTGACCGAGGCCCTGGTCAAACGCTCCACAGTAGTAAAAGTCTGGGCCGATGCCTGGGCCTGGTTGCCGGTACCGGCGATGGCGGCAGTACTGATCGCTGTAGTCGGCTCCCAGATCGCCCCTGTGGTGAACCAGATCGAAAAGCTCGCACCGGTGCTGCCTGTATATATCGCCTTCGCTTTCCTGGCCCCGATGATCGGCGCCTTGGTCGCGAAGATGTTTAAACTGCCCGTCGGAGCGGCCAGGGCGGTGACATTCAGTACCTCGACGCGCAATTCGCTGGTGGTCCTGCCGCTCGCCCTGGCCTTGCCCGAAGAACTGCGCGGACTCGCTGCCGCCGCAGTCATCACCCAGACCCTCGTTGAGCTGGTTTTCGAGTTGATCTATGTTCGAGCGATTCCATCGCTCCTTTGCCGGGATCGATCGACGACCACAGCGTCGCTCAGTCGCTGACTGCGTCACGAAACAGGCGTCTGCAACTTCCAGTTTCGATCCGTTGTCCCGCCAAAGATCAGGCTTGGCGGGGTGAAGCTGATAGCTGAGACGGGTAATCCTTGCCCAGATGATGAAGCAGTCGAGGCATTAGGTAACTGGCGTCAGCACCCACGCCCCTGAGTGTTGCCGAGGCGAAGTTACGTTGCTTCGGCAAGCCTACGAAGTACAAGCCAGGCACCTTGCTGGCTACACCGTTGTGTTGCAGCACACGTCCACTCCGGTCTGCGACCGGGAGGCCTGACAGGAAATCAAGGTTTGGCTGGAAGCCCGTCGCAAAGATCAGCGCATCGACTTGGGTCGTGCTTCTGTCCGGCCAGACAACAGCATCGGATAGCACTTGCTGGAACATTGCCCTACGCCGGAATCGACCGGCGTTGAGGGCCTTCCGGTACTTGCCAGTGTCGAGCACGGGAGTGCTCTGGTCACTCAACCATCGTGTTTGCTCCAGCCTGGTGAATTTCAGCCAAGCATGAAAATCGAGCCCGAGGATTCGCTGCGGGAAGAAACGGATTTTCTCGCGGGTTGCCAGCACTACCTCGGCGACGCCTGCAAGCTCATAAGCGATCTGGACAGCTGAGTTCGCGGCTCCAACCACTACGACGCGCTGGCCAGTAAAGGGCTCTGGCGTTCGATATGCTGAGATATGCAGACATGTCCCTGAGAAGCCCTCCAACCCAGGAACGCTGGGCGTGAACGGCCGGCTAAATCCTCCCGATGCTACGACCACAGAACGTGCGGTGAGGATCGCTCCGGTGTCGCAGCGAACCTCAAACACCTTTTCCTTCTGCGCTACGCCCACCACTCGGATGCCGCCCTGAAAAGGCAGTCGAAACTCGGCAGCGTAGGCCTCCAAGTACTTCACCACCTCGTCCCGTAGCGGATAGCTCTTGGGGTCACCAGGAAACGGCAGCCCCGGCAGCGCTGAGTGTTCAGCCGGTGAGAACAGCTGCAGGCTGTCGTAGTAGTTACGCCAGTTTCCGCCTGGGCGTATCTGCTCATCAATGATGAGAAAATCCAAGCCGTGATGCTGCAAGTGCCAACCAAGCGCCAAACCTGCTTGGCCTCCCCCAATGACAACCACATCCAAAGTACGACTCAATTCATTCATATGTGCACACTCATGCATATATCAAGAGAAAAAAAGCCACGCTACGGGCAGCACAGCGAAACCAGACCCTTGGTTCGCTGGAGGAGGCCCTCCAAACGCTCGACGATCGCCCCGCCATTCACTTCATAGAAAACCTGTCTGCCCACTTTGGTGGCTTTCACGATGTGAGCGTCGTGCAGCACCTGTAAGTGCCTTGAGATCACAGAGCGCTCCTGCGGCAAAGCTTTGGCTATTTCGCCGACATCCGCCCTCCCTAACTGAAGCACGCGCTTGAACACCGCGACCCTAGAGGGTTCGCAGAGAGCTTTGAAGAAGGCTTCATCCAGCGACTCAATGGCAGCATCGATGGCTTGGGCGCGGAGATTGTCAGTAGTCGTCATGAGAGCAATATATGTGCATGAAGACGCACATGTAAAGCCACCCATCATCACAAGCTTGCGATACATTTGGAAAAGCGTATATTTGAAAAACCATATATTAGCAGAGCATCTAGTGATGACTGGCAAGATCCGCGTCCTGTTTGTTTGCACCGCCAACGCTGCTCGCTCCCAGCTCGCCGAAGCATTGCTCCGGCACACAGACCCTGTGCGCTTCGAAGCTTTCAGCGCAGGCACTCAGCCTGGCGTAGTCGACCCGCGAACCTATGCCGCCCTTGAGCACCTCGCCATCGACTCCAGCGCCCTGCGTAGCAAATCCATCGACGAGTTCGCCAGTGAACACTTCGACTACGTCATTACCCTCTGTGACAAGGCCGCCCAGGAATGCCAAGCGCTTCCGGCTTTTGGCGAGCAGCTGGTATGGAGCTTCGAAGACCCTGTCACCAGCGACAAACACGACGCCTTCCGCCACACGCTTCACGAGATTCATGAACGCATCAAGATGTTCGTCCTCGTGAAAACCAAACACTGAGAACCGCTATGACTGACTCGCTGACCCCTACCAAGGTTTTCAAATGCCTCGCCGACGAGACACGCATTCGGATGATGTTGCTGATCGCTCGCGAGGAAGAGCTCTGCGTCTGTGAACTGACCTGTGCGCTGGAAGAAAGCCAGCCCAAGGTTTCCCGCCACCTAGCGCAATTGCGTACGTGTGACCTGCTGGAAGACCGCCGGCAGGGTCAATGGGTTTACTACCGGCTACATCCCGAACTGCCCGCCTGGGTACGCGAGGTCTTGGCAACGACGCTGGAGGCCAATCACGAATGGCTGAGTACCAGCTCCAAACGACTGGACACCATGGGTGGCCGCCCACAGCGCGTGGCCTCCTGCTGCTGATCACTGCCGAGAAAAGCCGATGAAAGCTCTGTTCCTCTGCACCGCCAATAGCTGCCGCAGCATCCTGTCCGAAGCCATGTTCAACCACCTGGCCCCGACCGGTATGAAGGCCTTCAGCGCCGGCAGCCAGCCCAAGGGCGAGGTACATCCGTTGTCCATCGCCGCGTTGCAGCGCGCCGGTATTTCCACCGATGGTCTCAGCAGCAAGTCCAGTGATTCACACGCCGAGTTAGCCCCGGATTTTGTCATCACCGTCTGCGACAAGGCCGCTGGCGAAGCATGCCCCGTGTTCTTCGGGCCGGCAGTAAAAGCTCATTGGGGGCTTTCCGATCCGTCGGACCTGCAAGGTAGTGCCGCCGAACTGGACGAGGCTTTCGACGCCACGCTTGAACACATCAAGCGCCGCATTACGGCATTTCTCGCATTGCCTTTCGAACAACTGGATGCCGCCCAGCTCAAGGCCGAGCTGGCGCGCATCGGAACGCTCTGACGTTAAGGGAGATTCACCATGAGCAAGAGCCGCCTTTCATTCCTCGATCGCTACCTAACGGTCTGGATCTTTTTGGCCATGGGCCTTGGCATTGGCCTCGGCAGTCTCTTCCAGGGACTGCCTGCATGGCTGAACAGCCTGTCGGTTGGCTCGACAAACATCCCCATTGCCATTGGCCTGATCGTCATGATGTACCCGCCATTGGCGAAGGTGAAATACGAGGAGCTGCCACAGGTCTTCAAAGACAAGCGCATCCTCGCCTTGTCGCTGATTCAGAACTGGGTGATTGGCCCGGTGCTGATGTTCGGGCTGGCTGTCGTATTCCTCTCCGACAAGCCCGAGTACATGACCGGCCTGATCCTCATCGGCTTGGCACGCTGCATCGCCATGGTGCTGGTGTGGAACCAGATCGCGGGCGGCAACAACCAGTACGTTGCTGGCTTGGTCGCCTTCAACAGCATTTTCCAGATCCTGTTCTTCAGCGTGTATGCCTGGATCTTCCTGGGCCTTCTGCCGCCGCTGTTCGGCCTGGAAGGTAGCGTCATCGAAACCAGCTTCCTCGAAATTGCCCAATCGGTACTGATCTATCTGGGTATCCCATTCCTGGCTGGCTTCCTGACCCGCAAGATCCTGATCAGCCGTAAGGGCTCCGCGTGGTACGAGGAGCGCTTCATTCCGAAGATCAGCCCGCTGACGCTCGTAGCGTTGCTGCTGACCATCGTCGCCATGTTCAGCCTGAAAGGCGACATGGTGCTGCAACTGCCTCTGGATGTGCTGCGCATCGCCATCCCACTGACCATCTACTTCGTGGTGATGTTCTTCATCAGCTTCTGGATGGGCAAGCTGCTGGAAGCCGACTACCCACGCACCACTGCGCTGGCATTTACCGCTGCCAGTAACAACTTCGAACTGGCCATTGCCGTGGCCATTGCCACTTTCGGCCTTGCCTCGCCGGTAGCCTTTGCCACCGTCATCGGGCCTTTGGTGGAAGTACCGGTACTGATCTCTCTAGTTGGCGTTGCCTTGTGGCTCAAGCGTCGCTGGTTCGATCAGCCATCTGGTGCCTTGTCCCAGGAGTGAAATCATGACCGAACACCATATCCCCAACATCGACAGTGAACTGATCGATCTGCCGTCCTCCGAAAAGCTGGCGATCGAGCAGCAGTCCACTCACAAACCGCGCATCCTGCTGTTGTATGGATCGACCCGCGAACGCTCTTTCAGCCGCCTTCTGACTGAGGAAGCGGCTCGCCTGCTGGAGCACTTCGGCGCCGAGACGCGGATCTTCAATCCGTCCGGCCTGCCGCTGCCGGATGACGTACCCGACGACCACCCCATGGTCAAAGAGCTGCGCGACCTGGTGCTCTGGTCGGAAGGCATGGTCTGGTGTTCGCCAGAACGCCACGGTGCGATGACCGGCGTGTTCAAGTCGCAGATCGACTGGATTCCGCTGAGCATGGGTGCCGTGCGGCCGACGCAGGGCAAAACCCTCGCGGTGATGCAGGTCTGCGGTGGCTCGCAGTCGTTCAACGTGGTCAACCAGCTGCGCGTGCTCGGCCGCTGGATGCGCATGTTCACTATCCCTAACCAGTCGTCAGTGCCGAAGGCCTATCTGGAGTTCGACGAAGCGGGCCGCATGAAGCCTTCTGCGTACTATGACCGCGTCGTCGACGTGATGGAGGAGCTGGTGAAGTTCACCCTGCTTCTGCGTGATCGTGCCGACTACATGGTTGATCGCTATTCCGAACGTAAAGAGTCCGCTGAAGAACTGTCGAAACGCGTCAATCAACGCTCCATCTGAGGCTTTTGAGCATGCAACTGCACCCGTATTCCGTGCTGACTACTCCACAGTTGATCGGCCAACTAATCTTCACCCCGTGCCCTGGTACCAAGGACACGTCGGTCTCCCAGGCTCTGGCAACACTGCGCGATGCCGGCGCGAGCGCACTGGTAACCCTGATGCCGGATGAAGAGTTGCTGCAGAACGAGGTCGATCTACTGCCTGAGGAATGCCAGCTGTTGGGCCTCGAATGGTTCCACCTGCCGGTGGAGGATGATCAGGCTCCCGGTGAGCCCTTTGCTGTCGCCTGGGAAACCCATCGGGAGCGCCTAAAAGAGCTGGTGATGGCTGGCAAATCGATCGCTATTCACTGCAAGGGTGGCTCGGGTCGTACCGGCTTGTTCGCAGCCCGCCTGATGATCGAGTGCGGTATCCCTGTGCACGAGGCCATCGCTCAGGTTCAGGCCCTGCGCCCGCGAGCGATTCAAAACCCTGCACACGTCAACTACATCAATCAGTTCACCAATACCCTCTGACCGCTCGCGAACCGCGACTCGAGAACAAGAAAATGGCAATCAAAGTAGGCATCAATGGGTTTGGACGTATCGGTCGCTTGGCGCTGCGCGCGTCCTGGGACTGGCCGGAATTCGAATTCGTACAGATCAATGACGCGGCCGGGGACGCTGAGACCCACGCCCACCTGATCAACTTCGACTCGATCCACGGACGCTGGCAACGCGAAGCAGGTGCAGAAGGCGACTCGGTGGTGATCGATGGCAAACGCATCAAGGTCACAGCGAACAAGACCATCGCCGACACCGACTGGTCGGGCTGCGACCTGGTCATCGAGGCCAGCGGCAAGATGAAGTCGGTAGCCGTGCTCCAGGCCTACCTGGATCAGGGCGTCAAACGCGTGGTGGTCTGTGCCCCGGTGAAGGAAAAAGGCGCGCTGAACGTGGTGATGGGCGTAAACCAGCACCTGTTCGACCCGGCCCAGCACCGCATTGTCACCGCCGCTTCCTGCACCACCAACTGCCTGGCTCCGGTGGTCAAAGTGATTCACGAGAACCTGGGCATCCGCCACGGCTCGATCACCACCATCCACGACCTGACCAATACCCAGAGCATCCTCGATACCCCGCACAAGGACCTGCGCCGCGCCCGTGCCTCAGGCATGAGCCTGATCCCGACCACCACCGGTTCGGCCACAGCGATCGCCGAGATTTTCCCCGAACTGCGCGGCAAGCTGAATGGTCACGCCGTGCGCGTACCGCTGGCCAACGCCTCGCTGACCGACTGCGTGTTCGAAGTGGCGCGTGAAACTACGGCTGAAGAGGTCAACTTGCTGCTGAAGGCGGCTGCCGAAGGCCCGTTGAAGGACATCTTGGGTTACGAAGAACGCCCACTGGTGTCCATCGACTACCGCACCGATCCGCGGTCTTCGATCATCGATGCGCTGTCGACCCTGGTGGTCAATGGTACCCAGGTAAAAATCTACGCCTGGTACGACAACGAGTGGGGCTACGCCAATCGTGCAGCGGAGCTGGCCCGACTGGTCGGCGCGGCGGAGTAAACGGCGATCATGAAGGCGTTGTCAGCCCTGTCCACACAAGTGCGCCAGTACCTGCTGGTTACCGGCAACTACTGGGCCTTCACCCTCACCGACGGCGCGTTGCGCATGTTGGTGGTTTTGCACTTCCATACGCTGGGCTACACGCCGCTGCAGATCGCCGCGCTGTTCCTGTTCTACGAAATTTTCGGCGTGATCACCAACCTGGTGGGCGGCTACCTCGGCGCTCGCCTGGGGCTCAATCGCACCATGAACATTGGCCTGGGCATGCAGGTGCTGGCCTTGCTGATGCTCACGGTTCCGGCGGCCTGGCTGACGCTGCCTTGGGTGATGGCAGCCCAAGCCTTGTCCGGCATCGCCAAGGACCTCAACAAGATGAGTGCCAAGAGCTCTATCAAGCTCTTGGTGCCAGATAGCCAGCAAGGCACCCTCTACAAGTGGGTAGCCATCCTCACCGGCTCGAAAAACGCGCTCAAAGGCGTGGGCTTCTTCCTCGGCGGTGCACTGCTCGCGCTGCTCGGCTTCTCCATGGCGGTGCTGGCCATGGCGGCGGTGCTGGCATTGATCTGGATAGGCAGCTTGCTGCTGCTGAAAAAAGACCTGGGCAAGGCCAAGGCCAAACCAAAATTCCGCGACATGCTGTCCAAAAGCCGGGCGATCAACATCCTCTCGGCCGCACGATTGTTTCTCTTTGGCGCTCGCGACGTCTGGTTCGTCGTAGCGCTGCCGGTCTACCTGAGCACCACATTTGGTTGGGACTTCTGGTTGGTCGGCGGCTTTCTTGCCGCCTGGATCATCGGCTACGGCATCGTGCAGTCTTTTGCCCCCAGCATCACCGGCAAGCAGCGTGGCCATGTGCCAGACGGCCGAGTAGCCTTCACCTGGGCTATCGCGCTGGCCGGACTGCCCGCACTCATTGCTCTGGGGCTGAGCGCAGGCTGGTCGGGTCAGGTGGTATTGCTTGGTGGGCTGATGCTGTTCGGCGTGCTGTTTGCCGTGAATTCATCGCTGCACAGCTACCTGATCGTTAGCTATGCCAAGGAAGACGGGGTCTCACTGGACGTGGGCTTCTACTACATGTCCAACGCTCTGGGACGACTGCTCGGCACCCTGCTTTCCGGCTGGGTGTTCCAAACTTATGGCCTGGAGGCTTGCTTGTGGGTATCGAGCGGTTTTGTACTGGCTGCCGCTCTCATCTCAATCGCCTTGCCCAGGCACGACGAGACTCCACAGCAGCCAAGCTGAACAGCGACCATCAGGCAGGGGCTCTCATGCCTCCGCCTTTACCAGTAACTGCTCGATTTCAGCGACAGTGCTGCGGGCTGTACGGGTAACCCCGATCAAAGTCGCTGACGTCGATCCCGTCCACTCGCCATAGGCCACCAGCCAACGCCTGGGTTCGCTCACAGCACGAGTCCCTCGACCGCCACTCGCCCTTCCTCGGTAACCACCCCAAGGCTGGCTAGATGCCCTTAAGCCGGTTTGAATCCGGTGCACCAGATCACTGCATCGACTGCCGTCTCCGAACCATCGGCCCAGACCACACCATGAGGTGTGAAGCGCACGAAGGGGCATACAACGTGCAATACGCCCCGTTCACGTGCCTCGACCACGGAAAGTGCCGCAGCAAGAATTTAGCATTGCGGCGCACCTGGTCGGGTAGTGCCCCATTTTCGAGAGCTCGATTTAAAACTCAAGGGTGGCAAATACTGTGCGAGTACGTTCTCGGGACGGCAATGAGGCATCCGCGGTTCTCTCGGGAGAACGGCATTAACCGCCATTTCGGAGCTACTGCCTAGAAATGTGGGTGTGCGGCGACTTCTCTCTTTCGCTAACGCATAGCAGTATACTTCCCCATCTCAAAGCAGCCTCGTGCTGCTGTGGCGTGCCAAGGAGAAGTGGGCGTTATGTATGACGCAGAATCAGTTTTCAATCCAAGTTTCCGCCTTGTTCCTAGCCTGCCAAATGAAGAACTAAGTAGAGACCTCTACATGGAAACCTTCTTCAATCTAGAAGAGCCGGACGCTTGGTACCCGTACCCTGAGAATCGCTGGCACCGCCTTGCCCGCATTTTCCCAGACCGTATCGTCACTTATCCGGTATTCACCAATCCGCATGCACAACGCTACCTCACTTGTAGACACGGCCGAATCAAGACCATTGTTTATGAAATGAAATATGTCCAGGGTTTACCTGAGTCTTCGGATGCAGCTCTCACGCTGATCGACATGTACTTAACGTCGCGGATATGGAATAGCAGTAACTTTGGTCTTGGCTTGATCAAAGATCTGGAACCCATATGTGCTGGCCTGATGCGTGTGCCCGACCTAAATACCTTGGTAGTGACCCACGACGATCAGATAAAGATTGATCGCAATTGCGCGCGCATTCCAGAGCGGCAGTTGGATGACTTGAGGCGCACGTTCGATAAGGCCAATCGCAGACTGAAGGAACGCATCCGCGTAGCCAAGCAGTGGCATGTTCGCAACGCGCTGCTGGCAAAACTAGCACCCTCGCAATTCCCTGCCTTGGTCCAAGTGACTAGCACCGGTGAAATGGTCGAGTACCGAATGGCCAGCACCAAGCCCTCTCCAGCCATGGAGAAACAGCAACGACAGGCATCGGTGAGAACCGTTAGGCAGAATGCCAGACAGATTGCCAAAGACGCCCCGCATGAGCTACTCAATCTACACGCTGAAATTGAGCGAGTGACGCTCGCTAACATGATCGAGCTCTTCGAGAAGAAGCTTCAGCAACAGCTCACCGAAGCTCATTGGCAGCGTTTTTTTGAAGACAACACGTTCATCTTGTCACTGCTGTTCGCCCGACCGGTAAAGCTGCTTCACACTCAGTTCCATGCGCAAATGTCCGGTATCGATGGCTCCGGTGCTCAAATCGGGGACTTTCTTTTTCGAGAGCTAGGGCAGCCGCTGGCGATTGTTGAGATCAAAAAACCGTCCAGCCCCCTCATGCAATCAAGTGCTTATCGCAACGACAAAGTGTTCGGACCGCATGCGGAACTCAGCGGCGCGGTTACACAGGTTCTCTACCAGCAAACCGCGTTGCGCAGTAATTGGCTGTTTCACCAAAGCAGTTTGCAGGGCTCCCAACCAGATACGATCAAATGCATAGTCATCTGCGGCACCACGCCGACTGAACCCGAACCGCGGCGCTGCTTCGATATCTTTCGACACGCTTGCAAGGATGTGGAAGTCGTCACCTTCGATGAACTTCTGGACAAGCTGAGGTTGCTGCTCCAACACCTCAGCCATGACAAGACTCACAATGAAGGAGACACCGGCAAGCAGAGTTGAAGTGATGGGCGGTAATCCAAGCGTCGCGGACCGTCAAAATGAACTAGCAATCGGGTCATAGGTTAGCTAGCCCATAGCGAGGTTGGTCTACTTGCGAGCCGGGAGTTCTTCAAATCCAGCTGCGATCAAATCCCCGCGTAACGCTTTTAGGCTTGAGTTGGGCACGGCCAACCAAAACAGGTTCCTGGCTCTCGTGACTGCTACGTATCCAATACGCCCTTCCTCGGTAACCGTGCCCGCCAATAACGCTTCAACGTTCGGCTTCTTCGCTACATACAGAACCGCGCCAATGGATTCGCCTTTCACCTGGTGTACAGTCTCGACTCTGATTCCATGGCCGCCCTCTTGAGGCCCCGCAGCGCCGGTGAGCGAAAGTTCCAGCAACCCGGTCTTCGCCAGTTTGTTGCCTAGAGTGCCTACAGCTTTCAACCCAGACTGTTTCTCGATGGCTGCGAGAAGAATCCTGATATTCATCATGAGCTTCGGATGCCACTCAGTTTTGGCTAACAGCAACGATGATGGCAGTCCTGTCTCGGCGTTGCGAATGAAAGCCCATAGCAATCGTCTGAGCCTGAGCATCCACCCTTCATGGGGTGCTCCTTGCAGGTTTGAGCTAAGCCCATTTGGGGGGTTGTTCAGCAATCCCACGACAGCCCGGCATACAAATTTAAAGCACTCTTGGTATCGACCTTGCTGGTCTCGAAGCAAAGACGCTTCTGCGAGCATTGCGATCGTACCTTTCCCAGGAGGGGCGACGTTCCCGGCCAACACCGCGGCGCGCCCCGTCCCTCGGCTGAGAATTACCGCATCCTTGTACTGCATACCCAGTTCATCGATATGAGCCTTGAAAGCATCGAACAGCTTGGGCAGTTCCGATTCCTTGTACCCTACGAAATATGCTCCGCCTTGTTCGGGCTGCCGATCTGGCTCATCGTCCCGGCCGCAGAGCAAATTGGCGATATTGATGATCGGGGGCAGTGAGCGGTAGTTACGAGTGAGCTTGTAGCCAGTCACCCCAATACGATCCGTATAGGTGTTCAGGAAGGCGCCGTCAGCGCCAGCGAAGCCGTAGATGCCCTGGTTTACATCACCAATGAGGGAGACTTGTACCCCAGCACCGATGAGCAACTCCAAGATAGCCTGATGCACAGTGCCCAGGTCCTGGGACTCATCAACCAGAAGCTGCGGATACCGGCCTGCCAGAGCACGTAGAACTGCAGGCTGGTGGACCAAGGTCCGATACACCCAGTACCGGCCGAGTTCATGAGTGTAGGCACCTGTGCGGCCAAGGCGATTGACCGTGTTTAGAGCCTTTCCAGCATCGAGTTTTTCCACGCCGTCACGTGTATCGGTGAAGAAGTAGTGATTGCCATTCTGCATGCCGACTTTGATGTCTTTGACCGGCAGAGGGCGGCCCTCCTCTGGCCAATATTGAAAACTGGCCAAGAAAGGCTCTGAGCCTGACACCAGGTATGCTGCTTGAGCCGCAGCCATTGTTCGGTAAGCATGGGGACGCAATACATGCTGGGTGAAAAACCCATCAAGCGTGTCCACCTCCACGCGTTTGCGATTGGCGTCATCCGGCAGGGCCGAAGCGAGCTGTGCGTACCCCTTGTTGAACGTATTGACCGCAACATTGGAGAAAGACAAAAGCACGACCCGACCACGGCTGTTGTCCATCTTCTGCCGGATGGCAATCAGGCGCCTGATTGCCGTAGCCGTTTTGCCGCTCCCAGCGCACGCCGTGACAGCGATAGGCCCCAACGGCGCATTGATTATGTCCTTCTGCTCTTCGGAGAGCTTCATGGTTTGGCCGCTCCCTGGCAGACATGCTGGATGGCTTTCTGAAGATAGTCAGGGACTGCGCAATCAGGCGTTTTGGCGATCTGCTCAGCAAATGCCTGACCGAATCGGCCCTTTTGCACATTGCTACTACTGTCTTTGCGCTCGAACATCCCGCAAAACAGCGCCTTGGCCTTTGCAGTGTTGTCTGGTTGAGCATCCACGATCTTGCGTAGTGCTTTTGAGATACGTGGGTGGGGGTCGGCTAACGCAGTAAGCATGGGACCGCGATTCGCCTCAAGCAGTGCCAGATCGTATTCCAAGGTTTTCAGACCGTGGAAGACCTTCACAAAAGCGTCTTCGGACTCCTTCATCTTGACGGTGTTGCTAGACAATCTCACATCGTCTCCAAACGATGGATAGACCTCTTTCCTTTTAACCTTTTTCTTCTTCACCGGTTCGGCGACCGGAACTTCCTCTTCAGGCGCATCCGTTTCTTCCATGTAGGCAGCCTCGGCAAGCAGATCCTCAATCCCTTCCGCATCCAGCTCGCCCTCTGCAGGGCCCTGTACCTCTTCTTCTTCGAAAGGATCAGCGTCGGTCACGACAGCGACCGGAATTCGTAGGCCTTTCTCACCAAACAGCGGCAAGAAGGAATCGAAATTGAGCCCCTCGACACTGATCAGACTGACACCGTACTCCCGGAGATCAAGATTCATAAGCTTGGCGAGCGCATCGACAAGCATGAGCTCCGCAGCACCTTCGACGAAAATGACCCGGCGGGCAAAAAACAACTCGGCTCTGGTCACGTCCAGATAACGCTCAAGCTTTTCCCGTTTACCCTTGGCAAATTTGATGTCACGGGGGAAGAAAGTCTCCACGCCGGCATCGCTCTCTACCAGGCATACCAGAGACTCGAGCTTTGAATTGCTGGCAAAATTTGGGGAGTGGCTGGTGACGAACAGTTGCACTGACTTTTCGCCTTCATTCGTCGGCACGCCTGCGAGATACCGCAACAGCACACGCTGCAATTGAGGATGCAGATGCGCCTCTGGCTCCTCGACAATCAAGCTTCGATAGGCTGCGTCAGGGTTTTTGGCCAGCTCGCTGAGCACTACCGCCATGAAAATCAGGTTGTTGAAGCCCAGTCCGTTCTGCTCAATCTCCAAAGCTTCAGCGGTGAGGGAAAGCCGAGCAGAAAGACGCTGGAAATCTGTTGCGCTAAGCCCAACAGCGAGCGTCTGTGCCAGCTGCTCTCCCATCATTAAGCCATGTCGAGACGATATCGCGGTATGGGTGCTTTGGATTGACTCGTTCTGCTGGAGTTTTTCATCCAGTTCTTTCAGCGCCGCGTTGATTGCTTCACGACCTTCATCATCCGTAAGCAAATGCAGCAAACGTGCCAGCTGGCTGTTACGGCTAGGTCGAAGCCCCTGCGCGGCATCTCGCAAAGGCTGCAAATAGACACCACGAAGGTTTTCCATCATATCGGAGGTAAGTGCAACCTCCTGGTGATCGCCGCACCAGCGTTTTACTCTGAAGCGACCCGTCTGATCCGCATCGGTGTACCTGACGTGAACATGCGCCTCCATAGTCTTGTCAGCGCACGGCTTGAGCGCTGCAATAAAGTCCGCTTCATCCTCGTGGCTGAGATCTCTGAAGACAAAATGGAAGTTAATATCGCCAGTCGGTTCGCCTTCAACCGGGCGATGTCGGTCCGAAACATCGAGACGGGGATAGGGTTCATCATGTCCCGCGAGAAGCGTCCGGAGCGCATCCACTACCGCGCTTTTGCCTACGTTGTTTGGCCCTACCAGCACATTCAAACCAGGCTGAAATTTCAGCGTGGCTTCGCGCAGCTTGCGGAAGTTCTTGATGGTCAGCTCAGCGAGGTACATGAAGGTCTCCATCCTTGTTTTTACGGATGAAATATTATTCGAGATGAAATGTGCAATAGGACAGTGCGTCAGATAAAAATGGGAGTTTCAGCGCTGTGTGGATGGAAATGGATCGATCCTTCCCTGGCGAGCGATGACCAGCTGGGGCAGGCCAAACCGCTACGCTGAAGAGGCAGATAAAAAACTAGGCTCGGTTCGAATGAAAATCACTGGCCGTGTGGAAACTGAGGCGGTGACTGATGTGCGTTGCGATGTGTGCGACGGCTCACCCGTCTGGACAACGGCAATCTGCAGTATGGGATGCCCCAAGCACACTGGGATGTCATTATTTCATCGCCTTGCGAATGATGTTGAGTGATCCTCCGGCAAGGCGATCAACAGGTTCCGTATCCGCGCCGCTCACGAGGGCAATGTCCCGGAAGTGGCTTCGTTTTTCGGTGCGTGCGGCCAGCCGGGATAGAGCCTCTATCCGGCAGAGCTCCACCCCCAATTCGCTTCGATTCTCGGATTTCATGATGTCTCGAGTGCGTCAATAGACGCCATACTCAAGCCTCACCAGGTGGTCGACGACTTGTCGGTAGCGATCAGCATCTGCCAGCAGACTACAGGGCGTGCGCATGTCCAAACCAAGAGCTGGCCGCGACAACCATTCGGATGCTAACCGGTAACTGCCCAAGACGTAGGCCGCCTGGTTCATGACCTGACTTCGACGCGCCACGAAGCACCGGTGCGGGGTGCTCCAACAACCGGCTAGCGAAGGAAAACAGGGTCCTATAAGGATGATCGCTGCCATATAGCTTCCGCCACCACCATGCGCTTTTTGGTCACGTTTACCTTACTCCATTGGCCGCTGCACATCGTCGCCGGCAGGATGACTGGTAGCGTTCATTTATCGGCCGGTGGCACTGCTGATGAGTAGTGATTCCCATCCGGCCTCTCCGAATTGAGGAGCCTTGGGGAGTGCGACGTCGGTAAAAAGTCGCGCTCAAGCCACCAATGACATGGTCATTTTTGCGGTAGGGCTCTCTTGCTCGTTTGGAGCCGGAGGCTTACTGAATAATTTTGGATGGCAAGTGTTGAATGCGTTTTTGCTGCCGTGGTTGGGTTGCGCTGCGTTGGCGATCATATGGCATCTAATCGCGAACAGACGCGCCAATCTTACTGGCGTGACTCAGAAAACTTGAAGTTTTCCAAGAGGGCTCGCGTGACTGCGTCAAGGAAGCGTGAACGACCCAAGCGTTGAAATTATCAGCTTTTTTATTAAGCAAGACGTATTGCCCGGACGCTTACGTTTTAACTATCTAAAAACAATGCTCAGTTTTCGCCTCCTACTCAGAGCCTATGAATAACATCGTCAAAAGGCTTAGTAGATTTCTAGCAACTCCGTACGAAACGTCGGCAAGAAGTGTAGGCTGCACGAGTCTTCAATAGTCGACCACTCAACCCCTACGTCTCTCGCTGCTGTAGTCGGTAAAGGCGACGAAACGCTGATTGTGGCTTGGTCTTCGAGGCACTCAAAACCGCAATACTCAGGGGTTAACTCGACCTCGATACGCCCGCGATGAACATGATGAATCACCGCTAGATCTTCCGGAAGATCTAACGATAGGCGCTCCGAGAACGCTTTCAATGAGGGCTCTGCAAGGACGTAAAGCCAGGCCATGGCATCCTGAGGACCGATTCGGCGAAGAATTCGTCCCAAAACTTGGCGATAGTGCAACTCCGTACGGATACGACTGAGGTAACAGCATACCTGCAGACGAGGAATATCTGTCCCTTCGCTGATCATTCCCACCGCCACAATCCAGCGTCCCGTCCCGATTCGGAACTCGTCGATAGCTTCCTGAGCATCTGGTGTTTGATTGGTTACCACTTGACAACTTTCCCCTAACCGACTTAGTTCATCAGCTATGAGATGAGCATGTCTGATACTGGCAGCTACAATAAGGCCACCGGCATCAAGAGTTTCTAGTCGGATCTCATCCAGTTTTCTGCACCCAAGCTCGAGAATTTGACTGACCAACTCTCGTTGCGACAGCAAATATTCAAACGTCACCGGCGAATCGCCGAGCAGTTCAGCGATACTCGAATAAGTGTTGACCGTGGAGCTTTTCCCGCTCCGAGTCGTTACCTTCACCGCACCGTTATCGATGAGGACAATCCGGGGGGATCGGCATACAAGATCGTTTATAGCTGCCTTGAGTCCATATTTGAAGTCACAGAGTATGCGCCCATCCGGATTGGAGTATCTGGCGAGCACAATCGACCTTTCATCAGAACGCCAGGGAGTGCCTGACAAGGCAAGAGTATACGTAGCCCGCCCTTGAACTCTCTCAATAATCAGCTGCCCCCAAGTGTTCCCGAGCGAAAGTTCCGCTCCAGCGCAGTGATGTATCTCATCGAACACCGCAAAAACACGATACTGATCAAGGAGAGCCCAGAAGCTTTGATCTTGATAATCCATCCCTTGATAGGTCGAAACCGCACCGACAGCGCCAATACGGCCATCGAAACGGAGTCCTAGGTGAGATTCGAACGTGCCCCTGAAGCCCTCTACGGTCTGACAAGACGGCGCGAAGCAAAGGATCAAGTCAATTTTATCGCTGAGCAAGAGACGCCGAGCGACCTCAGCCGCCATCCGCGTCTTACCCGCCCCAGGTGTCGCCTGGCAAAAGAAATGTGGGAATTTTGCGTAGTGCTCCAAGGCCGCGTCTACGCAATCACTCTGCCATTTTCGAAGCGAACTCATACAATGCTCAAAAATTTGAGTGTTTTCTCTACGGCCTTTAGATGCCCGAGAAGTCGGGAGCCGCGGTCGCGTGCTTCAAGGAATTCGTCTTCTACCTGCTCTTTCAACTGCGGCATCTCTTGCATCAACTGCTTATATCGTTCGGCTTCGCCCATGGATGACAGCAGATCCAGCCGTATCTCCTTGGCCAATTCTTGTAGGCGGCGTACAGCCGACTCCTCTACTGGCTCCTCCCCATATGCCGTATCGGCCCGAGCGGGCTGCTCCGAGCTACACCGATCCACCAAGTCGAGAGTGAGATGTTCGGGTTGGGTGAGTACTCGATAGGTTTTACCACGACCCGCACGACTATCCTCTGCGCGCACCCATCCGACACGAATCAGACGGCGTATCTGATCATGGATGTATCGCCAGCACTCGACCATGGACTTGGGAGGTGAAGCGAGCTCTCGAACGTAGGCATCTCGTAACTCACGCGTCGTGAAACGCAAGAGTGCTTCGTCCTGAAATAACTCAAAGATGCGCCTGTCGAGCCTAAACGTAGCCGATTTCATACAGGCACCTGAAAGGTTCAAACAGCAGTGAAATGCGGATTATAAACCGTGGCCTCTGCATCCGTAAACGACGGAAAGTTCCGCCTTGAATTGTTCGAGGCGGTCATGCAAGAGTTGGCGAAGGAGTTGGGCAGACGAATCCGGGAACGGAGAAAGGCCATAGAATTGTCCCAAGAGGCTCTGGCGCTAGCCTGCCAATTGGACCGGAGCTATATGGGCCGCATCGAGCGAGGTGAAATGAACGTCACTGTCGAAAAGCTCTATAGAATCGCCCAGCAGTTAGGCTGTCATCCACGAACCCTATTGCCGTGAAAGTAGCCTGCTGTACAGGCGCTGGGGCTGCCTCCCCATGAACGTCCGAAGACCAACGCAGAAGCGGTCGAGAAAACCCTACTCCCGTAAGAGCCAATGCCTGTGGGATCAGCGACCTTCTAGTTCTCTTGCTAGCTGGACGTTACAGATGCGCCATCTCTAAAGACTGACATTGACGCTGTCTGCGCTAAATTTCGAGAGATGTGGGATTCCGAAGCTTAACTCTGAAAAAAAAAATGAGTTCACTCGCTGCTCCAGTGGCAATTTCAATCTCGACGCTCATCTTCTATTGGTAGGATCCACCGGCCCAGTCGCCGACCGATACGGGGTCGTTGCGGTCCCCAACTCGCCCAGACAAATGAGTAACCAAACATCCCGGCGCTAGCTTACCCGTTGCTGAACGTGGATAAGGAGGTGTCACATCTGCCTTCAAGAAGAATCGATCATTGACAGGATTTAGCCTCACTCTGCTGTAGAAAGCAAAATGCTCGAACTGGCCGAGCTGCTTGCCGAGGTCCTGAAAAAAGCCGTGCCGTCGCTCAGCGAACAGCAGGTCGAGGATGCCGGCATCTATATGGCAAAAAACCGTGACGTCTTTGCCAAGGCGTTCAAGAGCCAGCCCGATGCCCTGTCCGAGCTGCTTTCGGACACCCCGGCCGAATAACGCTCAGCCATAGATCAAGCGTTCGGCCAGCATTTGTGCCACCCGCGCCGGCGAGCGCTTTTCCGCCTGGGCGTGGGCGAACACCTCGGTCAGGCGCGAAGGTATGCGCGCCAGATGGCCGGTGATGGTGCCCAGGTCTTCGCCACGGTGCTTGAGCGCCACGTAGATCAGGCCACCAGCGTTGATCACATAGTCGGGTGCATAAAGTATCCCGCGGCTCTCCAGTTGATCGGCCACCTGCAAGGTGGTCAGCTGGTTGTTCGCCGCCCCCGCCACGGCGGCACAACGCAGTTGCATCACACTCTGGCCATTGAGCACCGGCCCTACCCCGCATGGCGCGAAAATGTCGCACGGTGTGCTGATCAGCATCTCGTTGGCCACCGGCCGCGCATTGAACTGTTCGATTGCCAACTGCACCCGTCCCGGATCATGGTCGCTGACCAACAGTTCGGCACCGGCGGCATGCAGTTGTTCGGCCAGGGCATAGCCGACATTGCCCAGCCCCTGCACTGCCACCCGCAAGCCTTCCAGGTTGTCGCTGCCCAGGCGGGCCATGGACGTGGCGCGGATACCGGCGAACACCCCCATGGCTGCATGGGGCGAAGGATCGCCCGCTGACGTGGTACTGGTGACGTGCTGGGTAGTCTGGGCGATGCAGTCCATGTCCAGGGTCGAAGTGCCGCTGTCCACGGCAGTGATAAAGCGCCCTTGCAGGGTATCGACGAAGCGACCGAAAGCCTCGAACAGCGCCGCGCGGTTTTCCACATGCGGGTTGCGAATGATCACGGCCTTGCCGCCCCCGAGCGGCAGGCCGGCCAGCGCCGCCTTGTAGCTCATGCCTTGGGCCAGGCGAATTGCATCGATCATGGCGCTGTCGTCGTCCGGATAAGCCAGGTAACGACACCCGCCCATCGCCGGTCCCAGGTGCTCGCTGTGAATGGCGACCACAGCCTTCAGGCCTGTCGGCGGGTCAATGCACAGGTGCAGCGATTGCGTACGGGTGCTTTGCATGAGTGCGAACATCAGCGGGCTCCTCAGTGAGGTGCTGATCCCAGTATAGGTCGCCGTTTGCCGAATGATGACAATGCCCGGACCACTGGACGAACGCGTTAGCCAGCGCTACAACAGAAGCTTGAGCGGAGATTGTCATGACCCCACGCCAAGCCTGTATGGCCTGCCTCGAACGTGACCCTGTCGCCGTGTTGGAAGCGGCGTTGTGGATAGCTGTCGAACACGATGGCGGCGTCGACCCCGCCCAGCAAATGCGCAAGGTCCGCGAGCTGCAGATCGAAGTCAGCAACCACCTGCCCATGTTGCCGCTTGGCGAGCTTGCACAGCCCTTGCTGCGTGAGCTCAATGCGATGGGCTTCCAGCAGGATGAGTATCACCCGCTGCGCCCGCAGGCGGCCCTGCTCGATAAAGTACTGGAGCGTCGTCGCGGCCAACCGCTGGCATTGGCGCTACTGACCCTGGAACTGGCCCGAGGCCTGTCGATCCCCTTGGAAGGGGTGAATTTTCCCGGGCATTTCCTGTTGCGCGTACCCGGTGCCGATCACCTGCTCGACCCCTGCGGGGGTCGCAGGCTCTACCCCGCAGACTGCCGCGAGTTGCTGGGGCGCCAGTTCGGCCCGCAGATGCAGCTCAATGCCGAGCATATGCTGACCGCCAGCCCGCAGCAGATGCTGCAGCGCCTGTCACGCAACCTGCGCCAACTGCACTCCACCCACGACGATGACCTGGCGGCCCTCAAGGATGCCGAACGCGTCCTGCAACTGGGGCCGGCGACCGCCAGCGACTACCTGGCCCGCGCCACCCTGTACCAGCACCTGGACTGCCCCCAGGCCGAACGCTTCGACCTGGAGTACGCCCTGCTGCTCAGCGATGACCCGATCCAGCGCCTGCGCCTGACCGAGCGCCTTGGCCAACTGCCGCCGCTGACATCATCGCTGCACTAACTCAAGGGTTGTCAGGCTGGCGGGAGGGATGGGCCTGAATGAACGCCGAGTGTTGCTCGGCCAGCGCCGCCACACGGCGAATCCGCGGATAGTCACCCAGGCCGATGTTGAAGCGCTCGGCAGCATACAGCTGAGGAATCAGGTAGACATCCGCCAGCCCCGGTTCCTCGCCAAAGCAGAAGCCTTCGTCGCCGATCAACTGCTCCACCGCCGCCAGGCCCTGGCTGATCCAGTGGGCAATCCATTGGTTGACCTGCTCTTCCTCATGCCCCAGTTCGCGCAGTTGCTTGAGCACGCTGACGTTATGCAGCGGATGCACATCGCAACCGATCAGCGCTGCCACGCCTCTCACCTGGGCACGCACTACAGGGTCCTCGGGCAACAGCGCCGGCTGTGGATAAACCTCCTCCAGGTACTCGATGATCGCCGGTGACTGCACCAGCAGCTCACCGGAGTCGATCCGCAGGGCCGGCACCCGCCCCTGGGGGTTGAGCGCCAGGAAGTCAGGCTGCCCTTGCTCGCCCTTGAGCAGGTTGACCGGCACGTACTGGTACTCAAGCTGCTTGAGCGCCAGGGCGATGCGCACCCGGTAGGAAGAGGTCGAGCGGTAATAGTTGAACAGATCCATGGCCCTGCCCTCTCAATGTGCCGGAAGGATCTTGCCGCGGCATTCGCCGAAACCGATCGACGCCACGCCGTCGCGCACGCAACGGGCACGCAGAATGATTTCGTCGCCGTCTTCGAGGAACTTGCGCACCTCGCCAGACGCCAATTGCACAGGCTCCTTGCCGCCCTGAGTGATCTCCAGCAGGCTGCCGAACTGGCCAGGCTGGGCACCCGAAAGCGTACCCGAGCCGAACAGGTCGCCTGGCTGCAGCTGGCAACCGTTGACACTGTGGTGGGCAACCATCTGCGCCACAGTCCAGTACATGCTTAGAGTATTGCTCAAGGTCAGACGATGGGCGGGCAGGTTTTGCTCGCGCATGCGTTCGGTCAGCAGCAGCACTTCCAGTTCGATATCGAAGGCGCCGCCAGCCTGGTCACGCTTGTCCAGCAGGTACGACAACGGCTGCGGATCACCTTCCGGACGCGCAGGCTGCGCACAACGGAACGGCTCCAGCGCCTCGGCGGTCACCACCCAGGGGGAAACGGTCGAGATGAAGCTCTTGGACAGGAACGGACCCAGCGGCTGGTATTCCCAGGCCTGGATGTCACGGGCCGACCAGTCGTTGAGCAGGCAGAAACCGGCGATATGCTCGGCAGCCTCCGACACAGGGATCGACTCGCCCATCTCGTTGCCCTGGCCAATCCAGATCCCCAACTCCAGCTCATAGTCCAGGCGCGCGCACGGGCCGAAGCTCGGCTCGGCCTGCCCGGCCGGCAGGGTCTGGCCCTTGGGACGGCGCACGTCGGTGCCCGACGGGCGAATGGTCGAGGCACGGCCGTGGTAACCGATCGGCACATACTTGTAGTTGGGCAGCAGCGGATTGTCGGGACGGAACAGCTTGCCAACGTTCTTGGCGTGCTCGATTCCCACATAAAAGTCGGTGTAGTCGCCGATCTGCGCCGGCAGGTGCAGTTGGCAGTCAGCGCTGGCCAGCAGCAGTGGCTTGAGCGCAGCCTGATGTTCGCTGTGCTCGCCCAGCAGTTCCAGCAGACGCTCGCGCAGGGCCACACGGGCATCACGGCCCAGGGCGAAGAAGGCGTTCAGCGAACCGCCACGGGTAGCCTCTACCGCAGCGCGGGCCTGACCCTCGAACACGCCGGCAGCCAGGGCGCCTTCCAGGTCCAGAATGGCGTCGCCAATGGCCACGCCGCAGCGTTTGGCCTGGCCCTTGTGGGTGAAGATCCCCAGCGGCAGGTTCTGCAGCGGAAAATCGCGATGCCCGTTGGCGTGTTCGACCCAACTGCGGGCAATGGCGGACTGATTCATGGGTTATCTCCGATTCGGGGTGAAGGTGCTCGGCAACGTGGCCCAGCAACTATCGTAGTCGGCCTGCAGTTGCGGGCACTCAAGAGCATGGCGGCTCGGACGCAGCACCTGGCTGGTCTCGAACATGAAGGCCATGGTGTTGTCGATCTTGCTCGGCGCAAGGTCGACGGCGATGGCCTTGGCGCAGGTCTCTGCATCCGGGCCGTGGGCGCTCATGCAGCTGTGCAGGGACGCGCCGCCGGGCAGGAAGCCTTCGGCCTTGGCATCGTAGGCGCCCTGGATCAGGCCCATGAACTCGTTCATCAGGTTGCGGTGGAACCAGGGTGGACGGAAGGTGTTCTCGGCCACCATCCAGCGCGGCGGGAAGATGACGAAATCAAGGTTGGCCATGCCCGGCACGCTGGTCGGCGAGGTGAGCACGGTGAAGATCGAGGGGTCCGGGTGATCGAAACTGACCGTGCCGATGGTGTTGAAGCGACGCAGGTCGTACTTGTACGGCACGTTGTTGCCATGCCAGGCCACCACGTCCAGCGGCGAATGATTGAGCTGACAGCCCCACAGTTCGCCCAGGAACTTCTGCACCAGTTGCACCGGCCCCTGATGGTCCTCGTAGTGCGCTACCGGCGCGAGGAAATCCCGCGGGTTGGCCAGGCCGTTGCTGCCGATCGGGCCCAGGTCCGGAATGCGCAACGGCGCGCCATGGTTCTCGGCGAGGTAACCACGGGCCTGTTTGTCGAGCAGCTCGACGCGGAACTTCAGGCCACGCGGCAGCACGGCGATTTCCAGCGGTTCGACGTCCAGGATGCCCAGTTCGGTGACGATGCGCAGGCGCCCCAGTTCCGGCACCAGCAGCAGCTCACCGTCGGCATTGAAGAACACCCGCTCCATGGAGCGGTTGGCGCTGTAGGTGTAGATGCTGATACCGGCGGGCTTCTCGCTCGCCGAGTTCGCCGCCATGGCCACCCAGCCGTCGATGAAGTCGGTCGGCTCGCTCGGCAGTTCCTGCGGGTTCCAGCGCAAGCGGTTCGGCGTTACCTGCCCCAGCGGGCCACCGGCCAGTTGGCGTTCCAGGCGCTCGAAGCGCGGATGCAGGGCCGACGGCCGGATACGGTACATCCAGGTGCGGCGCATCTCGCTGCGGGTCATGGTGAAGGCGGTACCGGAGAACAACTCGGCATACAGGCCGTAGGGCGCTTTTTGCGGCGAGTTCTGCCCCACCGGCAAGGCGCCAGGCAAGGCTTCGCTGGCGAATTCGTTGCCAAATCCACTCAGGTAGTCGAGGACGGGGGTGCTATCGAGGTTCATCGAGCCTCCGGGCCCAATGCAGGCCGGTTGAAGGCAGTTGGCTGCGAGTCGTTCACCGTGGCAGCGCTTCTGCGTTATTTTTATCGTAATTACATTACGCATAACGTAATTTGATTGGCGAAGACCGTCAAGCTATAAAGACGCCCACCTCGACAACCCGGATCGAACGCACCATGGCCAAAGCCAGCTCCACCGCCGACAGCGCCGGCAAACAGAAGGTCCGCTCGGCCGAAGTCGGCACCGACATCCTCAAGGCCCTGGCCCAGTTGTCGCCTTCCACCTCCCTTTCACGCTTGGCCGAGCATGTCGACATGCCGGCCAGCAAGGTCCATCGCTACCTGCAAGCCTTGATCGCCAGTGGCTTTGCCGAGCAGAACCCGGCCACCAACCACTACGGCCTGGGCCGCGAAGCCCTGCGCGTGGGGCTTGCGGCCCTGGGGGGGATGGATGTGCTGAAAGTCGCGGCGATGCCGCTGTCGCAGTTGCGCGACGACCTGAACGAAAGCTGCTTTATCGCCGTGTGGGGCAACCAGGGCGCGACCGTGGTCAACATCGAGCCTGCGGTCCGCGCCGTGACCGTGGTGACTCAGATCGGTTCGGTGCTGCCGCTGCTCAGTTCATCGACGGGGCTGGTGTTTGGCGCCTACCTGCCGGAGCGCGAAACCATCGAGCTGCGTGATCAGGAGCTGTCTGCCCTGGACCACAGCGCCAGCGAATACGAGGCGCTGTTCGCCAGCATCCGTGAGCGTGGCCTGCACCATGTTCACGGTTTGTTGATGCCGGGTGTCGATGCACTCTCGGCTCCGGTGTTCAATGCGGTCGGCAAGATTGCCGCCGTGCTCACCGTGGTCGGCCCGACCTCGATCTTCCATGCCGACGAGCAAGGCCCGGCCGCACAGCAGTTGCTGGCAGCGGCCAGGCAAATCAGCTGGCGCATGGGCTACGAAGAAACCCCGTGAACTCATTACAAAGGATCACAGTCATTAACAGGTGCCTGGGCTAACGTGGGTGATACGGGACTGTTGCCAAGTGTGTAACAGTGATTGTCACCAACTGCTATTTTTCCTTGAGGGTCAGCGACTTATTCTGTTTGCACCAGGACGGCGCTGCAACAGCAAGCCCTCTAGACCGGACATTCAAGGCGTGTACACCCCGCCCCTCCGGCAACAGGTTCACCGACGTTGATTTTGAAGCTCCTTGATCTGCGTCTTACTTGGCCGCTACGTTTGTAGCGGCCTTTTTTATGCCGCCACGTCAGTCGTCGTCACTGTCATCGAAATGAAACCGGTGCAGCAGCCGGTGCGCGATGGGCGCCAGGATCAGGCCGATACTGGCAACGAACACCAACCCCACATACAGGCCGTAACCGGCAAAGAACAGCTTGCCGCCGATACTCTCCGGCAAGATCACCGGCCCCACCCCGCCCAGCAGCAAGGTGGCGTTGAAGATGGCGTCATGCAGGGGAATGTGCGGCTCGAAGTACAGATGCCCCACCACCCCGAACAGGATCGAGCCGATCAGCAGCAGGCAAGCCGCCAGGGCATGCCAGATCAGGCGCGAGCGAAACTGGCGGGGCGAAATGACGGCGTCGTTCCTGGACTCGTACATTCCCTGTACTCCTGTATCGATCGTGGCCGTCCAGCATAGGCAACTTCATCCGGCGACCACAACCACAGGCGATCGGCCCTATTGATACTTCTGCAAGTTGGCCATCATCTGTTGCAATGCCTCCAGGCTGTCATGGGGATGCACCGCGTCGGCAAAATCGCTGATTCGCTCCCAGTTCGCGGCCACATCCTCCGGGGTGAAGCCTTCATGGGGGTTGAACCCTACCCCCAGGCTGCGCTCCCAGCGCACCTTTCCGATCCAACCACCCCCTACCTCATAAAGGCCGCCGCTGTCCTGGCACTGCTCGCTGCCCAGGTACACCACCAACGGGCTGACCAGCTCAGGCTTGAGCTGCTCGAATACCTGGGGCGGCAACAGGCCTTCGGTCATGCGTGTGCCGCCGGTAGGCGCAATGGCGTTGACCAGGATGCCGTGCTTGCGTCCTTCGATGGCCAGGGTCCGGGTCAAGCCGTACAGGCCGAGTTTGGCCATGCCGTAGTTGGCCTGGCCGAAGTTGCCGTAGATGCCCGAGGTCGACGAGGTGAAAATCACCCGTCCGCCATTCTGCTCGCGCAGGTGCGGCCAGGCCGCACGGGTCACCTTGTAGGCGCCCTCGACATGCACTTGGTAAACCTGCTCCCAGTCGCTGTCTTCCATCTTGTGGAACGTCTTGTCGCGCAGGATGCCGGCATTGTTGACCAGCACATCGACCCGGCCGAAGGCATCCAGCGCTTGCTCGACGATCCGCTGGCCATCGCTGACCGAGTCATGGTTGGCCACCGCCGTGCCACCTGCCTCGCGAATCTGCGCCACCACCCGGTCGGCGGCAGAGGTGCTGGCCCCTTCACCATGGGTCGAGCCGCCCAGGTCGTTGACCACCACCCGCGCCCCATGACGGGCAAACAGCAAGGCATGTGCCTGCCCCAGGCCACCACCGGCTCCAGTGACAATGACCACTTTATCGTCCAGGCGCAGCGAATCGTTCATGCTCAACACTCCAGAAAATTCGGCAAGGGATGCCCGAGTGTCGATCAGCCCCGGCCCGCGCACAACGAAGCGGGCGCGGGGTGAATGGCAGGCAATAAGGTCAGGCGATGATGGGTTGCACCTGGTCCATCAGGACCAGGCGACCTTCTGGGGAATGTGCGCCAGCGGCTGTTCACGAAACTCAAGGTAATGGCGCAGCACCTGGACCGGTGCTTCGGTGTGGGGGTAATGGCCGATGCCATGCAACGACACCGTATCCGGGTCGGGCACCAGCTCTTTATAGCGCTCGAGCATGTGCGCACCCGAAACCGGGTCGACCGCGCCATTGATAAAGCGCAACGGCACCTCTTTCTTCATCAGCGAACCGACCCAGCGCTCTCGGTAAGTCGAGCGCTCCGGCACATAGGCAACCAGCTTGTGCAGGATGCGCGTACCGCGGCTCGTGGCGATCAGGCTCCAGTAGTCGTCCAGCGCGCTTTCGCTGGGACGGGTGCAGGGCCCGTAGACCTGGGTGACATGGCGCACCAGGTCATCGCGACCAAACGAGCGCCCCACCAGCCAGCCCAGGCGGCTGAGCAGCAGCTTCTGGATCAGCAAGGCCCGGTGCCGCTCGGGGAACAGGCCACCGTTGAGGAATACACAGCTGGCGACCTGCGCCCGCCCCTCATGGTGGCGCGCCAACAGTTCCTGGGAGACGCTGGCGCCATAGTCATGGGCCAGCAAATGGACCGGCTGGTCGATCTGCAGGTGCTTGAGCAACGCTTGTTGCAGATCGGCCTGCTCCATCAGGCTGTAGTGGTGCTGCAGCGGCTTTGCCGAGTCGCCAAAGCCGAGCATGTCGCAGGCGATGACCCGAAAGCGCTGGGCCAGTGGCGCCCACAGGTAATGCCAATCCCAGCTCGCCGTGGGAAATCCGTGGATAAGCAACAGGGGTTCACCTTGCCCTGCCGTCCAGTATCGAATGCTCTGGCCCCGGAACGAAAAACTCAGGCCCCGGGTACGCCAGACGCACAATGGAATTTCGGCCAAAGGCATCAGTGCGGTCCCGGTTGGTAGGCATGTGTAGTGTTGCGCAAGGCAGCGGCTGCGATCATTGCAATTACCTCGGCACATTCGTGTGCTCTATTGGATCCAGTCTAGCCAGTACCGGTCCAGGGGGAAGTTGCATTGGCAGCCAGCTTATTGACTCTGTGAGTCAGCCCCTCAAACAGAGAGGCACGTCACAACAGCACCGTCAGCAGGGGCGCGGCAAACAGATTGAGCAATCCGGTAAGGACCATCACCAGCCCCGCGACAGAGCCTTCTTCGCCGCCCACCTCATGGGCGCGACTGACGCCAGCGCCATGGGCACCGACCCCGAACAGCGCGCCACGGGCCAACGCTGTGCGCAGCGGCAGGAACTTGAGCAGCACCCCGCCGAACATTGCCCCGAGCACCCCGGTAAACATCACGAACACCGCCGTCAGCTCCGGCACCCCGCCCAGGTCACGGGCCAGGGGCATGGCAAAGGGCGTGGTGATCGAACGCGGCAGCAACGACAGGCTCACCGAGTTATCCAGCGCCAGCAGGTGCGCCAGCCCCCAGGAACTGCTGATTGACGCCGCACTGCCCACCAGCATGCCCAGCGACAGCGCCGGCCAGTGCCGCGCCAGCAGCGCGCGCTGCTGCCAGATCGGCACGGCGAAGGCCACCGTCACCGGGCCCAGCACCGACATCAGCCAATGGGTATTGCGCGCGTATTCGGCATAGGCCGTGTGCAAGGGCACCGCGACCGCCAGCAGCAGCGCGGGCACCAGGATCAGGGGGGAAAGCAGGTAGCGGCCGGTGCGACGGTACAACCAGCGGCTGCCCAGGTAGGCCAGCAGGGTCAGGGCCAGCCAGAACAGCGGCATGGGCTCAAGCGTCATGGCGCATCCTCCAGCGGCACACCCACTCCACCGTCACCGCCGTCATCACCATGACCATCAGGGTGCTGACGCCGATCACCAGCAGAATTCGCCAGCCTTCGTCACGCATCAGGCTGCCGTAGTCGAGCAGACTCATCAGCGCGGGAATAAAGAACAGCAGCATCTCGGCCATCAGCAGGCCCGCACCCAGTTGCAACGAGGCCGGCTTCAACCAGCCCAGGGCAAACAGCAACAGGAGCAGGGCCTGGCCCATGACCCCGCCCGGGATTGGCCAGCCCAGCCAGGCGGCCAACTGACCGCCGAACAGATACAGGCCAAGGAAGATCGCAAGCTCGGCGAGCAAGCGCAGGAATCGTTTGATTGACGCGGGTTTCATCGCAGGGGACCTCTTCAGGCCTTCATTCTAGAAGCCCACCCCACACGCCAAAAGCGAATTGTTAGACTTGCTTCCATTCCACAATGGAATCTCGATCATGGAATTCAAACAGCTACGCAGTTTTATCGAAGTGGTCCACCGCGGTGGCTTCACCCAGGCGGCCCACACGCTGCACATCAGCCAATCGGCGGTGAGCAAACAAGTGGCGCAACTGGAGCAGGACCTGGGTACGCCCTTGCTTGAACGCCAAGGCTCGCACCTGCACCTGACCGCTGCCGGCAGGATCGTGCTCGAACGCGGCGAAGCCATGCTGCGCCTGCGCCAGGAGCTGCAGAACGAACTCGACGATTTGAGCCAGTTGGGCCGTGGCGAACTGCGCCTTGGCCTACCCCTGCTGGGCAGCGACGCACTGTTTGCCGGATTGTTTGCCGAATACCGTCGGCGTTACCCGAACATCACCATCCATTTGCTTGAAGGCGGCAGCCGCAGTGTCGAGCAAGCGGTACAAAGCGGTGAACTGGAACTGGGCGGCAGCCTCACGCCCAATGATCCGGCATTTGCCTACCAGCCCTTCTGCAACGAACCGCTCGATGCCCTGTTGCCGGTCGACCACCCACTGGCCGATGCCGGCCAGGTCAGCCTGGCGCAACTGGCCGATACACCGTTCTTGCTGTACCAGCGCAGTTTCGTGCTCAACGATCGCTTGCTCAGTGCGTGCCAGCAGTTGGGATTTACCCCCAAAGAGGGTGGCCGCAGCGGCCAGGCTGACTTCCTCGCTGCGCTGGTGGCGGCTGGCCAGGGTGTGGTGTTGCTGCCCAGCGTGGTGGCACGGGGGCTGGAACGCCCCGGCGTGGTCCGCCTGACGTTGAGCGAGCCCACCGACCTGCGCTGGGACATCGCCTTCATCTGGCGCCAGGGTGCCTATCTGTCACGTGCGGCACAGGCCTGGCTGCAGTTGCTGCGCGAACAACCACAGCCGTCGTGATCAGCCGCGCAGTTTAGCGATGAGCTCTGCCAGCCAGGGCTCGGCATCGGTTTCAGGCGTAACGGTTTCGCTGGCATCCAGGCGCAGCATCGGCTGCACTTCATTGACGCCCAGTTCGGCGAACAGCTCGCGCATCTGCTCGCCACCGCCGCAGAAGGTATCGCCGTAGCTCGAATCACCCAGGCCGATCACCGCACCGGGCAAGCCGCGCCAGGCGGCGGGCAGTACATCGCGAATTTCACTGAACAGCGGCATCAGGTTATCGGGCAACTCGCCCATGCCGGTGGTCGAAGTCACGCCCAGAAAGGCGTCTGGAGCAAAGCCCTGGAGGTCTTGCAAGGTGGCGCGCGCAGCATGCCAGGCCTCGAAACCTGCGGCCTTGAGCAGGGATTCGGCATGCCGTGCGACTTCTTCGGCCGTGCCGTAGACCGAACCGGAAAGGATGGCGACTTTCATAGTGGATTCCGAAACTGAGTAAAAGCGTAGGATACTAACATCGGACACTGGCAAAAGGCCTCACTCTCCAGGTGTGAGCCGCGCACCAATAATCTAGAATCAGCCGCCGTGCCCGCTCCAATGACCTTGTGAATTTTTCGATGATCAACGCCAAACTGCTGCAACGCATGATTGACGCCTCCAACGATGGCATCGTGGTCGCCGAACAGGAAGGCGATGACGACACCATCCTGATCTACGTGAATCCGGCGTTCGAGCGCCTGACCGGCTACAGCGCCAACGACATTCTCTACCGCGACTGCCGCTTCTTGCAGAACGACGACCGTGACCAGGCCCCTCGCCGCCTGATCCGTGAGGCAATCCGCAGCGGCCAGCCGTGCCGGGAAATCCTGCGCAACTACCGCAAGGACGGCAGCGCCTTCTGGAACGAGCTGTCGATCACCCCGGTGTACAACGAAGCCGACCAGCTCAAGTACTTCATTGGCATCCAGAAGGATGTCAGCCGCCAGGTCGAGGCCGAGCAGCGGGTGATTGAACTGGAACGCGAACTTTCCCAGGCACGGGCACGCATTGCCGAACTGGAAAGCGACCAACGGTAAAAAACTAAACCACCGTTTGGCTGTCCATCTCGGTGAAGAAATGCATTCACGACTGACATTTTCGAGTTCGATCATGCAAGCAGATGCCCTCCTGACTCAGGATGAGCTGGACTTCATCAGGTCCATGCAGCACACGTCACAGCCGTCGATGGCTGAGTCGGCGTCGCGCCTGCTGGTCAATGGCGGCAGCGAGATCAAAGACCTGCTGACCCGGCTCATTGCCCAGGAGCAGGTCACCTTGCAGGCGCAGTTCGACAACCAGCAAATGACCTTTCCACTGCAATTGGTCGAAGACGAGTTCCATTCCCTGCACCTTCAGCTGGGTGCACCGAACATTTATGAAGAAGGCCCCATGGTCCGGCCGTGGCGCTTGACGCTGGATGAACCGGTCGCGCTGGAAGATGAGCTGGGCCTGAGTGCGGGCCTGTGGGTACGGGAAATTTCATTCAAGGGCGTTCTGATCGAGATTCGTGATCAGCCCGAGCCGCCGAAATCTTTCAACCTCTGGTTCACACCCACCAACTGCCCACCGATTGCGTTGCAGGGTGTGCTGCAACGGCGCACCGGCGACAGCCTGGCGGCCTACAACCTGAGCCCCAGCCAACCGCAGGAAATCGAACGGCTACGCGAGTACATCCTCCAGGCCCATCGCCAGGCCCATCCGGAGCTTCACCCTCAACTGTCCAGGTGACCGTCCAGGTATTGCTGCAGCCGGCGGCGCATCAGGCGCGCCTCGCTGCCAAGGCACGCGACTTGCGAGCCGACCAGACTGTCCTGGGCCAGGTCCGCCGCTTCCCCCGCCAGTAACAACGGGCACTCCAGTGCCAGGGCCAGGCGCGCCAGGTTTTTCGGCAGGTCCAGCGCCGGCGGAAGATTGGAGAACAGCACCAGGGCATGGGGCGCCATGTGCTCGCAGACCAACGCCAACTCTTCCACGGGCTGCCCCAGGCTCAACACCGTCACGGCAATTTCACTGCTGCCCAGCAGCAAGGCCGTCACCAGCAGTTCCAGTTCCCGGCAATGATCGGGAATGGCCGCCAGCACCACCCTCACCTCCTGCTGCTCTTCGGCCAGTTGCAAGCGCTGCAGCACCCGCCCCCGCAAGAAACCATCGAGGAACAGCCATTCGCTGGTCTGGCCGAAGGCTTCGCGCGTGCTGCGCAGTTCCTGCCAGACCGGCATGAGGATGTCCTGGAACACCACCACCAGGGGGTAACTGCTGAAGACCTGGCCATAGACCAGCCCCAGGCGCCGCTCATCGAAAGCGCGCACGGCCTGGCGCAGTTGTAGCTGCCACTGCTTGAAGTCGTTCTGGGACGCGCGATTGTGCAGCGGTTCGGACTGGGCCTTGAGGCTTTGACTGCGGGCCAGGATCTTGCCGACCTTGCTCACCGCCACCCCCCGTTCGATCCAGCCGAGGATGTTGCGCACTTCATCAATATCGGCCTGGGAGTACAGGCGGTGCCCACTTTCGGTGCGTGTGGGCTGGATCAGCCCATAACGGCGCTCCCAGGCCCGCAGGGTCACCGGGTTGATGCCGGTCAGGCGCGACACTTCACGGATCGGGAACAGCTCCTCGTGGTCGAGATCGCCGGGGTTCAACGAAGGCTGGGCAGGTTCGATCATTGCCGGAAAAACCACGATTCAGGGGCCGACGGGCATTCTACTCCGGGGGTGGAAGCACGACCATTGGCATTTCGCGCAACGCGGTTTGTCCGCCAGCACTGACGGGTCAGATAATTTCGGCAATAATCCGCGCCCGTTTTTTGCATGCAGCCAGATGTCGCCTACCACCCCAGGCGGCATTTCTTGGGCAGGCCACCCGCCACGCCCAGTTGCCAGGAGATACACGATGTCTACCCCACCCGTAACCCTGATGGTGACGCGCCGCGTTGCCCAAGGCCGCTACCAGGACCTGATGGCCTGGCTGCACGAAGGCGAACAACTGGCCACCGACTTCACCGGTTACCTGGGTTCCGGCGTACTGGCGCCGCCCCCGCACGGCGACGAGTTCCAGATCATCTTCCGCTTCACCAACGAGCAGACCATGCAGGCGTGGGAACACTCCGCCTCGCGCAACGCCTGGCTCACCCGTGGCAACGGCCTGTTTGAACAACCGCAGGAACTGCGCGCCAGCGGCCTGGACGGTTGGTTCGGCACCAATCCGGTGCAGCGCCCACCACGCTGGAAGCAAGCGGTTGCCATCTGGCTGGCGTTCTTTCCGGTCTCGCTGCTGTTCAATGTGCTGTTTGGCCACTGGCTCGGCGCCCTGGACCTGGTGCCGCGCATCCTGCTCAGCACCCTGGGGCTGACGCCCTTGATGGTGTACCTGTTCATTCCGCTGTCGACCCGCCTGCTGGCCAACTGGCTCAACGCCCCGGCCCGCGGTGCCAGGCCGCAGGGCGCGCGCAATCCAGCCTAGTTCGGGTATGCTGGGGGTTATCCAAGCGAACCAGTAAAAGTTGACCGCCCCCACCATGAAAAGCCCAATTCTTGTCACCGGAGCCAGCCAGCGAGTCGGGCTGGCGCTGGCCCTGAACCTGGCGCAGGCCGGCCATACCGTGGTCAGCGCCAGCCGCAGCAAAAGCCCCGACGCGGCCCATCCCAACATCATCCAGTTCCAGGCCGACCTGTGCCTGGAACAAGACCGCCTGGCCCTGATCGATCACCTGCAGAGCAACTACGATGGCCTGCGGGCAATCATCCACAACGCCTCGTTGTGGCTCGACGACGACCTGGCCAACCTCAACACCATGTTCAAGTTGCACGTCGAGGCGCCCTATCACCTGAACCTGGCGCTGGGCGAGCAACTGCTGAAGCTGGACAAGGCCGACATCATCCACATCTGCGACGAAACCTCCTCGCGCGGCAGCAAGAGCCACATCGGCTATGCCGCCACCAAGGCCGCGCTGCAGAACATGGTGCTGTCGTTTGCCGAGAAATACGCGCCGGTAGTGCGGGTCAACGCGATCCTGCCCGGGCTGTTGATCCTCAAAGAGAACAGCGACGAGGCCTATCGCCGGCAAACCCTGAAAAAGGCCTTGCTGGAATTCGAGCCCGGTGCCCAGCCGCTGATCGAGGCGGTGCGCTTCCTGCTCGATAGCCAGTACAGCACCGGCAGCAACGTGGTGATCAACGGTGGCCGCCACCTGAAAAACCGCATCGCAACTGACTGAATTGCCCTTGTCACGAGAACGACCATGAACGATCAACAAAAGCTTGAACTCGAAGCCGCCGCCTTCCGCCGGCTGGTTGCCCACCTGGACAGCCGCAAGGATGTGCAGAACATCGACCTGATGAACCTCTCCGGCTTCTGCCGCAACTGCCTGTCCAAATGGTACAAGGCCGCCGCCGACGAGCGTCAGATCGACCTGAGCATGGATGAAGCCCGCGAAGTGGTCTACGGCATGCCGTATGCCGAATGGAAAGCCCAGTACCAGAAAGAAGCCAGCGCCGAACAACAGGCGGCGTTCGCCAAAGGAAAGCCCAATGACTGATCTGAACACCCTGCGCCAAAGCCTGAACAGCGGCGAACACCTCTTCGCCGACACCCTGGCCTTCATCACCGCGCACTACGACTACCAGCCACAAGCCTTCAACAATGGCGGCGTCGAAAACGCTGCCGGACAGAACGAAGGCTCCTGCAAGACCCTCGGCCTGGCCCTGCTTGAAGGCCTGAGCGATCAGGAAGCGCTGCTGGCGTTCGGCGAGCATTACCGCTCGGTGCTGGCAACGCCTGAAGGCAGCGACCACGCCAACATCCGTGCGTTGATCCAGCATGGTCTGGCCGGGGTCAAGTTCGACGCCCAGCCACTCACGGCGCGTTAAGCGACACCACGCTGCCTGGCGTACCGTCGGCCAGTTGCCCCTGCTGCAACCACTGCAGGGCAATTGGCCAAAGCCTGGCTTCAAAGCGATTGTGGAAAAAAGCAAAGTGCCCGATCTGCGTTTCGTCGATGTCCGCAGGCGCGATCCGCAAATGGCTTCGCGCACTGGACTCGAAATACCCCAATAGCCGCTCGATGGCCGCCACGGTGCCGAACGGGTCGTCGGTCAGGCTGATGGCCAGGGTTTGCGCCCTGACCCTGGCAAATGGCAGTTGCCCATGCGCCCTGCCGCTGGGACGTCGCTCATAGGCTGGTGTCAGCGTGCTCCAATCCTTCACCACCCCGGCCGGGGTGTCTTCCAGCCAACCCAGACGCTTGCCGGGGAAATAGCCGAACACCCGCGTCAGCAGCGGCATCACCACATGCCACTTGCCGAACAACTGCCAGCGACTGTCCTGGGCGTAATCACGCCAGTAGGCAAACTGCGCACCGACCGTGACCAGCCTGCGCAAGCGGTCGGCCGACGCCGCCAGCCCCGCTGCACAACCACCAAAGCTATGACCGACCACATCAATCGGCTGCCCCGGAAATTCGCGGGCGGCGCGTTGCAGCATCGCCTCGAAATCCAACGCCCCCCAATCGGTCCAACTGGCCTTGAAGTTCCGCATGGCGGCCGGGCGCGACTCGCCAATGCCGCGATAGTCATAGGTCATGACATCGAAACCATGGCTGAACAGGTATTGGGCAAAACGGGCGTAGTAGCTGCAGCGCACCGAGGTGGCAGCGTTGATGATCACCACCGGGCGTGTGCTGTCCGGCAGGGCATGGCGCCAACTGAATCCGCCGAGGGTGTAGCCGTCGGCAGCACGTTCGCGAAAGGCGTGTGCGGTGTTGCGGGAGACCGGCAGGGGTGGAAAACTTTCGAGGCTGCTCATTGCACGAACCTCAAGCAAAACGCCGCCCCGGCTCAGGCCGGGGCGGCGATGAAGGTGACCTTACAGTTCGATGCAGTCGAACTTCACGTCGGTGGCTACATCGGCGTCGTAGTCCACATCCGGGCGCTCGAAACCGAACAGCTTCAGGAACTCGCGCTTGTAGTCCTTGTAGTCGGTCGCCGTGAACAGGTTCTCGGTGGTCACGGTTGGCCACAGGGCCTTGCAGGCGTCCTGCACGTCATCGCGCAGTTCCCAGTCGTCCAGACGCAGACGGCCTTCTTCGTCCAGCGCCGCCGGCGCGCCATCGGCACGGTACAGACGGTCACGGAACAAGCGGTCCAGTTGCTCGATGGTGCCTTCGTGAACACCCTTTTCCTTCATGATCTTGAAGACCATCGACAGGTACAGCGGCATTACCGGGATGGCCGAGCTGGCCTGGGTCACTACCGACTTGAGTACGGCGACGTTGGCGCCACCGCCGACCTTGCTGTTCAGGCGCTTGGCGGTTTCGTCCAGGTCCTGCTTGGCCTTGCCCAGGGCGCCATGCCAGTAGATCGGCCAGGTGATTTCGGTACCGATGTAGCTGAAGGCCACGGTGCGGGCCTGTGGTGCCAGCACGCCGGCGGCGTCCAGGGCGTCGATCCACAGCTGCCAGTCCTGACCACCCATGACGGTCACGGTATCGGCGATTTCCTGCTCGGTCGCAGGCTCGATGGACGCTTCGATGATGGTGTCTTTGTTGGTGTCGATAGCCGTCGACTTGTACGGCTGGCCGATGGGCTTCAAGGCCGAACGCACCAGTTCACCCGTCTGCGGCAGCTTGCGCACCGGCGAGGCGAGCGAGTAGACCACCAGGTCGACCTGGCCGCCCATTTCGTTCTTGATCAGCTCGATCACCTTGGCGCGGGCTTCATCGGAGAAGGCGTCACCGTTGATCGACTTGCTGTACAGGCCTTCGGCCTTGGCGAACTTGTCGAAGGCGGCAGCGTTGTACCAGCCGGCGGTGCCGGGCTTGGTCTCGGTGCCTGGCTTCTCGAAGAACACGCCCAGGGTATCGGCGCCGAAACCGAAGGCTGCCGTGATGCGGGCCGCCAGGCCGTAGCCGCTGGATGCACCGATGACCAGGACCTTCTTCGGACCATCCTTGCGCACGCCCTGCTTGCGGGTGGCTTCGATCTGATCACGTACGTTGAGCTCGCAGCCGGTCGGGTGCGTAGTGGTGCAGATAAAACCGCGAACTTTAGGATGGATGATGGCCAATGTCTGTACCTCGTCAGTGAATTTGCTGAGGGAGCCGAATCGCGGGGACTCGAGGTTCCGTTGCTGTGAGGGTGAGACTACACCCGCGGCGTTGCCGACACATCCGGCTCCCTGGAATCCTTCAGGGCGCTACTTTGTCACAGCGTGGAAAAGTTCAGCAACATCACTCAGACCCTGAATGCACCGATCAAGCGTTTGAGTTCCATCACCTGGGCCGACAACTGGCGGCTGGCATCCTCGGTCTGGTGCGCGCCCTGGGTGGTGTGCTCGGCCGCCCGGTTGATCTCGACGATGTTCTGGTCGATGTCCTGGGCCACTGCCGTCTGTTGCTCTACCGCGGCGGCAATCTGCTGGTTCTGATCGACGATGCTGCCCACCGCGCCGAGGATGTTCTCCAGCGCCTGCTGCACTTGCTGCGACTGGCCGACCGTACCGGCCGCCACCTGGTGGCTGGTGTCCATCGCCTTGACCGCCGCACCGACACCGCCTTGCAGCCGCGAGATCATCTGTTCGATTTCCTCGGTCGACTGCTGGGTCCGCTTGGCCAGGGTGCGGACTTCGTCGGCCACCACGGCAAATCCACGCCCCTGTTCCCCGGCCCGGGCGGCCTCGATGGCGGCATTGAGGGCCAGCAGATTGGTCTGCTCGGCAATGCTCTTGATCACTTCCAGCACCCGGCTGATCGCCTGGCTGTCACTGGCCAACTGGTGAATGACCGCCACCGACTGGTCGATTTCACCTGCCAGCCGGGCAATATTGCCCTGCTGGGACTCCACCAGGCCGCGCCCGCTGACCGTCTCATGATTGACGCTGTGGGCGCTGTTGACCGCCGCTGCAGCACTGCGCGCCACTTCCTGTGCGGTGGCCGACATCTGGTTCATGGCCGTGGCCACTTGCTCGATCTGCCCGCGCTGGCCGCTGACCGCCTGGTTGCTGCGTGCCGACACCGCATGCACTTGCTCGGCCTGGCGCTCGACTTCGACCACGGTGTGGCCGACCTGCTCGATCAAGTCATGAATACGCTGCACGGTGCCGTTGAACACCTCCCCCAACTCCCCCAGTTCGTCACGACTGCTGGGCCGGAAACTCACCGTCATGTCGCCTGCGGCCACCTTGTCCATCACCGCACCGAGTGACTTGAGCGTGTGACGGGTCGAGGCGTAAAAGCCGCTGTAGAGGTAGACGATCAGCAAAAACACACAGGCCAGGGCCGACACCAGCACGATCATGTGCAGGCGATGCTCGACCAGACGCTGCTGCAGCAATTGGTCAAGGAACTCGCCGGTCGCCGTGTTCAAGGCGTAGGTCTGCTCCATCAGGCCGCTGACCTGCTGGTAGAACGCCTGCCAAGGGGCATCCAGGGAATCGGCGACCACCACCTGCTCCTCGAACAGCTCGCTGGCCTGCTTGATCGAGGCCTGACTACGCTGGGCCAGGGTGCCCAGGCCGGCATGGGCGCCGGGCTCGGTGGCCAGGGTGTCCTGGAGTTTCAGGGCATAGTCGGCGGCCAGTTTATCCAGGCGCTGCAGCAAGTCTTCAAAACGGGTACTGACCGCCGAATTGAGAAAGCCCTGGCCCAGCGAATACGCGCCCATGGCCCTACCTTCGCCCAGTGTCTGGGTGACTTCGGGCGTCACGGTGGTCATCAGCTCGCTGAGTTGGCGAATAGCCAGATCGCTGTCCTGGCTGAGCCCGGCCTGGCCGGCAATCATCTTGCTCAACACCTGGGCCTGGCCCAGCAACTTGTCGAGCATGGCGACCTTGCTCTGCAGCGACGACTCCGCCTGGGCAGCCTTCAACTGGGTGAGCATCTCGTCGCGCCTGGCGTGAAAGTCCCGGGCCTGCTCCTCGTCGGCGACCACGGCCGTGAGTCCCGACAACCGGCTCATCAGCCGTTGTTCGAGGCTGGCGATCTGCGCGTCGACCTCTTCAGCCTTGCCCGACTGCCCCAGCACCGCATTGATCTGCACCAGGTTGCCCAGGGTTTCCAGGTCGCCGCGCAAGGCCAGGCTGCTGCCTAAAAGCTCAAGGCTCTGCAGCTCGACCTGGGTGGCGTGGAACTGTCGATAGGAGTCGCGGACCAGGTAATAGTTGGTCACCAGCATGGGCAGGAAAAACAGAATACTGATCAGGCTGAACTTCATCCCGAAGCTCAGTCGATTCATCAGCGCGATGGCCGGATACAACAGGCTCTTCAAGGGTGCACCCTCCGATTCTTATTGTTTTTGCGCGCACAGTGGCACTAGGCCACCGATGATCGTCACCGGCACCTGTATAACGTATATCGGAAGGGGGTTTTGTAACTTAAGGTAAACCGCTAGCGGGGCGGACCAACGGCCGCCCCGCGCAATGCCTCAGCCCAGTACGGTCCACAGGGCAAAACAGGCGTACCAGAGCACCGCCGAGCGCAGCAACAGCTCCCACAGCGAGTCCAGCCCGACCAGGCCCTCGGGGCCGGCCGCCGCGTTGGCGGGCATCTCCCCGGCCACTTGGCCTACCGAAGCAATCAGGCGAGCGGCGCTGATGTTCCAGTTCAGCAGTTCATGCAACATCACCCGGCTCACCGCGACAAAGTTGCCCACCAGGGCGAAGCTCACGCCCAACACCCGCACCGGTGCCCAGTCGAAGGCATGGCGCAATTGCTGGGCGCGTTCCTGCAGCGCCGGGTGACGGGCATGTTCGGCCGTCAGGGCCAGCAGGCGATAGGCCAGCGCAGCGGCGGGCCCCAGCAGCACATACCAGAAAATAACCGCAAAAAAGCTCTGGTAGGCCTGCCACAACAGATGCCCCTGGACCCGTTCGAGCAGGGATTGGGCGCTATCGCCGGTCACGCCCAGGTCGCGTTCGGCCACATGCACGGCCGCCTGTTCGTCACCGCGCCGCCAGGCATCGCGAAACGGCCCCAGGGAGGCCTTCACATCGCCTCGACCCAGGCTGTAGATCAGCACCAGCAAATGCACCGGCAGCGCCAGCAGCCCGTAGGCCACCGGCTCAAGCACATGGGTCAGCAGGGCCAGCAACGCGACCGGCAACAGCACCAGGATTGCCAATACCCACCAGGGGTGGCTTTTGCCGTTGCGCTCCAGGCGCGCCAGTTCACTGCGGAAAAAACCATCGCGCTGCAGTCGCTGGCGCAGGGCCGAAAACTTCTCGAACCAGAGCACCAGTAACAACACCAGAAAAGTCATGATCTGTCCTCGTTATCCTTGAGGGCCGCACGGTAGCGCGGCCAGTCGAATGCCAGGCCAGGGTCGGTCTTGCGCCCCGGGGCAATGTCGCTGTGGCCTTGAATCCGTTGGAGGTCAATGGCGGGCCAGGCCGCCTGGATCTGCCGGGTCAGGCGTTCAAGCGCCTGGTATTGGGCATCGGTGAAGGGCAACTCATCGGTGCCTTCAAGCTCGATACCGATGGAGAAGTCGTTGCACCCCTCACGCCCCTCGAAGCGCGAAACCCCGGCATGCCAGGCACGGTCCAGGCAGGAGACAAACTGGGTGACCTTGCCGTCACGCTCGATCAGGAAGTGCGCCGACACCCGCAAGTCCTTGATGCCATCGAAGTAGGGATGTTCGTTGGGGTCCAGCCGGTTCTGGAAAAATTCCTGGACCTTGCCGGTGGCGAACTGTGCGGGTGGCAGGCTGATGTTGTGGATCACCAGCAGGGAAATGACCTCACCCTTGGGGCGGGCATTGAAGTTCGGCGAGGGGCAATGGGTGACACCGGCGAACCAGCCTGTTGCGCGGTCCAGTTGCATAGAAAATCCTGAGGCACGAGAGCACTGCCCCAGTATGCCCTGAGGCGTTGCGGGATGCATCGTTAAAACACATTGGCACTAGCGCGCCTGGGCCAGACGCAGTTGGCTGAGCACCGAGTCCAGCGCACGATCGAACAGCAGCGTGTCATCCAGCGGGCGCACATCACCACGACCCAGGGCTGCCGCCAGCGCCATGCGCGAGTAGTCACGCACCTTCATACCGGTACGATTGACGAAGATGAACCGGTCGGTGCTGTCGATCTGGGCGATGAGCTTGCAACGCTGCACGTCCCCCTCCTCCTCCAGCTCGACCCAGTTGCCGATACGCAAGCGCTCCACTTGCAGCAAGGCCGGATCATCGTCCGCCAGGTGCACCAGGCCGTGCACGGGCCCGGTGTGTTCCGGGCTGGCCAGGACGACTTCGTCGAGTACCAACACCCGCTCGCAGGCTTCGCCGTGGCTTGCGAATGGCGCATCCAGCGCCTGAACGTGCAAGGCTTCAAGCTGGGCGAAGAATTCGCTGGTAGCAAACGGATCGAAGGCGGCGCTGGCCAGGCCATCGCGCAAGGCCTTGAGCAAGCCAGGCACAGCCGCCAGCAGGCGCTGGCCGGCATCCTCATCGTCATGCGGCTGGACGCTCCAGATCAAGGTGTCCATGGTCTCCAGCCCCCCGACCCACTGTGCCGAACGGTCGCCATGTTTGAGGCAAGCCAGCAACAGCACCTGGCTCCAGGCCTCTTCAAGCAAACGCACCACCACCCGGGGCAGGGTCTTGCCAAGCAAGCGGCGGTTGAGTTCCTGCTGTACCCGCTGGCGAGCCAGTTGGGCACGGGCACGACCTTCTTCGGCATCACGGGTGCGTTGTTCGAGCAGCTCGTTGCGTCGCCGCTCATCACTGTTGAAGGCAAGGAACTCGGCCAGCAGGTCGGAAAAAATCGCCGGGTCGTCGACAAAGTCGGCGAGCAAGCGCTGGACGATTGTCTCCACACGCGGGTACAGGGCATCGCGCCGACAGTCGTCACCGGCCCCCCAGCCCATGGCGGCGGTTGCGATCTCGTTGAGCAGGCGCCGGGCCGGGTGGCTACTGCGGCTGAAAAAGCGCTTGTCGAGCACCGCGACCTTGAGCATCGGAATCTGCAGGCGACCGATCAACGCCCGCAGCGAATGCGGCAGATTATGGTCAGCCTGGATGAACTCGAAGAGCATGGCGATCAGGTTGATCACATCCTCATCAACCCCTTCGACCTTGCGGTAGGTACCACTCTTGACGCTCACCCGCGTCAACAGCTGCTCAAGCTGGTGGTGCAGGTCGAAATCATCGACCTGCGAGGTTGGCGGCACATAGTGCTGCAGGTGCGAGAGCAAGCGCAGCAAGTCGCGGGTACTGATCGGCTGCACCGTGCTGCCCGCCTCCAGCCGTGGCGCGACGCGTCCGCGCACCCGCGACAGCAAGGACTGCAAGGCACTGAACACGGCTTGCTCGTTGGCATCCAGGGTGGCGCCCGGGTGATCGTCGCCGCTCTGGTTGGCCGGGTCATTGCGCCCAGCGGCGCTGCTGTCCTGGACCCGGCGACGGGGCATCGACTTGAGCTCAGGCAGAATGCCGGTGGCCACCAGTAACTGGTTAGCCTCGCCATACAACTGATCGGCATCTTGCAGCACATAGCGCTCGAACAACGTGAGGATGATCAGCTTGACCTTGATGCCAACCCCCAGGTTGCGCCCGGCCTGAAGAAAATACTCGCAGAGCATCGCCGGGCCCAGCGGATTGCTGCGGTCATCCAGCGCCTGCCCGGTCAGGGCGGTGAAGCGAAGGGTCAGCTGATTGAGCGCAAAGCCATCGCGGGCCAGTACCCGCGCAACCATGGCATCCAGCGCCACCGTACGCTCCAGCTCATCGTGGGCCACCAGCGCCAACTTGTCGTAGCCGCCACAGGGTGTGGCCAAGGGCATCGGGTCGGCCTGGCCGAGGCGCACGAAGGCCTGGTAGAAGCGGTCAAGGTAGCCGCGCTCGATGTTCTTGCGCTTGAGGCGCAGGTCGCGCATGGCCTCGAACAAGTAGTTCTGCTCACTGTTGCTGGCAGCCTTGTCGGCCATCTCGAACAGCGTGTCATCGGCATTGTCGAACAATGCCTGCAAACCCTGGCGCAGTTGCAGGGCGGCCTTGTCACGCACTTGCAGGAGGACCACGGGCAAACGAGCAAGCGGCGCAGCCTGCGCCTGTTCGATGGAGGCCGTGATGGGCACCACCTTCCCGCCGTTGTGCATCCCGGACTCCTTGCTGGGTAAAAGTGTGAAATGAATCGATAAATCGTCAAAGCTATGACGCCAAATACAAGTCGCATTATCTGGCAAAAACCGGACACTCGCCAGTTCAGGCAGCGTCTTCGGTGGCGCGAGTGGAGATAGACCGGTGAATGAGCCAAAAGCTCATTTGGCCTGACCAGAGGTCAAGCGTGCCGTGCTTGCTGCAAGCGCGCCCCGCCCTGCCCTATAATCCCGGGCACTTAGCTTGTGGAGCCCGCCATGCCGAATTTACGCCTCGCCGACCTGACCGCCGAAATCGAAGCCAACGTGCGCCGTGCGTTGCATGAAGACGTAGGCAGCGGCGACATCACCGCCCAACTGATCCCGGCCGAGCGCCTGGCCAAGGCCACCATCATTACGCGCGATGATTGCGTGATCGCCGGCACTGCCTGGGTCGATGCGGTGTTCCGCCAGCTGGACCCGCGGGTCGCGGTGCATTGGCAAGTCAAGGACGGTGAGCGGGCCAAGGCCAACCAGCCGCTGTTTCACCTCGAAGGCCCGGCGCGTTCGTTGCTGACCGGCGAGCGCAGCGCGCTGAACTTCCTGCAACTGCTCTCGGGCGTGGCGACCCACGCACAGTTCTTTGCCGACAAGGTGGCCGATACCCAGGTCAAGCTGCTCGATACCCGCAAGACCCTGCCCGGCCTGCGCCTGGCGCAGAAGTACGCGGTGACCTGTGGCGGCTGCCACAACCACCGCATCGGGCTGTTCGATGCCTTCCTGATCAAGGAAAACCACATCGCGGCCAGCGGCGGTATTGCCCAGGCCGTGAGTGCCGCGCGACGCATCGCCCCCGGCAAGCCGGTAGAAGTTGAAGTGGAGAGTCTGGAAGAACTTAAGGAGGCCTTGGAGGCCGGCGCCGATATCGTCATGCTCGATGAACTGAGCCTGGACGACATGCGCGAAGCGGTACGCCTGAACGCCGGCAAGGCCAAGCTCGAAGCCAGCGGCGGCGTCAATGAAAGCACCCTGCGGGTCATTGCCGAAACGGGTGTGGACTACATCTCGATTGGTGCCATGACCAAGGATGTGAAGGCGGTGGACCTGTCCATGCGCCTGAGCCTTTAAACAACACGGGGCAAGCCCGCTCCTGCATCTGTGCAGGAGCGGGCTTGCCCCGCGTTCATTTCAATTACAGCGAAGCGTTCTGCAGGCCATCCAGGTAGCGCTCGACATCCAGCGCAGCCATGCAGCCGGCACCGGCCGAGGTGATTGCCTGGCGGTACACGTGGTCAGCCACGTCGCCTGCGGCGAACACGCCTTCGACGTTGGTGGCGGTGGCGTTGCCGTCACGGCCGCCGTTGACCACCAGGTAGCCGTCCTTGAGCGTCAGCTGACCCTCGAACAGCGAGGTGTTCGGGGTGTGGCCAATGGCGATGAACACGCCGTCGACCTTGATTTCGTCGAAGCTGCCGTCGTTGTTCTTCAGGCGCGCACCGGTCACACCCATGTTGTCACCCAGGACTTCGTCCAGGTTGGCGTTGAGTTTGAGCTCGATCTTGCCTTCGGCCACACGGGCGTTGAGCTTGTCGACCAGGATCTTCTCGGCGCGGAAGGTCTCGCGGCGGTGAACCAGGGTGACCTTGCTGGCGATGTTGGCCAGGTACAGGGCTTCTTCGACAGCGGTGTTGCCGCCGCCGACAACAGCCACAGGCTTGTTGCGGTAGAAGAAGCCGTCGCAGGTCGCGCAGGCGGAAACGCCCTTGCCCATGAAGGTTTCTTCCGATGGCAGGCCCAGGTAGCGAGCGCTGGCACCAGTGGCGATGATCAGTGCGTCGCAGGTGTAGGTGCCGCTGTCACCCTTGAGGGTGTACGGCTTGCTGGCCAGGTCCACGGCATTGATGTGATCGAACACGATCTCAGTCTCGAAGCGCTCGGCGTGCTCCTGCATACGCTGCATCAGCGCAGGGCCGGTCAGGCCATGGGGGTCGCCCGGCCAGTTGTCGACTTCGGTGGTGGTGGTCAGTTGACCGCCAGCCTGCATGCCGGTGATCAGCAGTGGCTTGAGGTTGGCACGGGCGGCATAGACTGCAGCGCTGTAACCGGCAGGGCCGGAGCCCAGGATAATCACTCGCGAATGACGTACTTCAGACATGACGCTCTCCTGTCGAAGCGGGCGATGGCTTGCCCGCATCTGGAATAAAAAAGAACCTGCGAAGCACTTGGGGAAGGCTTTGGGTCGCAGGTCCTGAAAAACATTGAATCGCAGCAGCCTTACAGGCTGTTGGCGTTCTCGGCCAGGTAGTCGGCAACGCCCTTGGCGTCAGCCTTCATGCCTTTCTGGCCTGGACGCCAGCCGGCTGGGCAGACTTCGCCGTGCTGTTCGGTGAACTGCAGGGCTTCGACCAGACGGATCATCTCGTCGACTTCACGACCCAGTGGCAGGTTGTTCACCACCTGGTGCTGAACCACGCCTTGCTGGTCGATCAGGAACGAGGCACGCAGGGCCACGCCCGCTTCGTGCTCGATACTGTAGGCACGGGTGATCTCGTGAGTCACGTCGGCCACCATGGTGAACTCGACTTCGCCGATACCGCCCTTCTCGACCGGCGTGTTGCGCCAGGCGTAGTGGGTGAATTGCGAGTCGATGGAGACACCAACAACCTCAACACCCAGATCGCGGAATTTGTCCATGCGATTATTGTGGGCAATGATTTCCGACGGGCAGACAAAGGTGAAGTCCAGCGGCCAGAAGAACAGCACGATGTATTTGCCGCGCAGGGAAGAAAGCTTGAAGCTGTCGACGATCGAACCGTCGCCCAAAACTGCCGCCGCATCGAAATCAGGGGCTTGCTTGTTGACCAGAATGCTCATGAAAACTCCTTGAAAGTTTGAATTCGAAGGCGTTGAAAAGTTGTGCGCACTTTAGCGAGGCCGCAGAGATTAAGGAAATATCCTTAGACAATCCACCTTATAGGACGGCTCTATTCATCGCCAAAAGCTACAGCTGTTTGTCTATCAGGCCTACAAGGGCGGTTGCCGAGGTTTTGTTACAGCCCATGTCCCGCTTTGCGCTGCGCTTTCGTCGACCGCTCAAACTCGGTAAGGTCAGCGCGTTTTCCTTTCCCCGGAGTCCTCTATGCAAGCCCCTGCCCTCTCTGGCCCACAGTACCTGCGCGAAGGACTGAAACTGGTCCTGAGCCCGAGCCTGCGCCTGTTCGTGTTGCTGCCCCTGGTGGTCAACCTGCTGCTGTTCGTCGGCCTGATCTACGTCGCCGGCCATCAGTTCAGCCTCTGGGTCGATTCACTGATGCCCAGCCTGCCGAGCTGGCTGAGCTTTCTCAGCTACGTTCTCTGGCCCTTGTTCGTGGTGCTGGTGGCCCTGATGGTGTTCTTCACCTTCACCATGCTGGCCAACGTCATTGCCGCGCCGTTCAATGGCTTTCTCGCGGAAAAGGTCGAAGTGGTGGTGCGTGGCACCGACGACTTCCCGGCGTTCAGCTGGGCCGAACTGATGGCCATGGTACCCCGCACCCTGGGCCGAGAAATGCGCAAGCTGGGCTACTTCCTGCCCCGCGCCATCGGCCTGTTCATCCTGTCGCTGATCCCGGTGGTCAACATCATCGCCGCACCGCTGTGGCTGCTGTTCGGTATCTGGATGATGGCCATCCAGTACATCGACTACCCCGCCGACAACCACAAGATGAGCTGGCAGGACATGCTCGCCTGGCTGCGCGAAAAGCGCTGGCAGAGCCTGGGCTTTGGCGGCTCGGTATACCTGGTGTTGATGGTGCCCTTCCTCAACATCCTGATGATGCCGGCGGCCGTGGCGGGCGCCACCCTGTTCTGGGTGCGCGAGCGCACTTAACCTGACCCGCCGGCTGCGCCGGTCGCCGCAGCAGTGATCAGTTCGATGGCCTGGCGTGCGATCGGCGACAAGGTCCGGCCGGCATGGCAGACAATCGCACTGGCAATACGGCCACTTCCGGGAAACCCCGGCTGCAACAACGCCCCTACATCACAGAGCGCGCCGCTGCGCAGGTCCGCCTCCAGCCAAGCGCGCCAGGTGAGCAGCAACGAGTCACTGCCCAGGGTTGTGGCGCGCAGCAATTGCAGGTCATTGCAGCCCAGCGCCAAGGGCGCGCTCATTCCTTCGGGCAACTCCAGCACGTCACGCAACCGCGCTGGCGCCACCTCGTCAAACAACACGGAACTCCACGGGTACTCCAGGAGTTGCTCGCGGGTCACCGGTGCCTGCTGCCGGGCCAAGGGGTGATCGCCCCGGCAGAAAATCGAGGTGGGTTCGGCCGGCAACGGGGTGATGGCAAAGCGGGGATCGGACAAACGCCCGGGGTCGCAGGTATAGGCGACAAAGAACTCGATCTGCTCCTGCTCCAGGTGCTGGATCAGGTGATGCCAGTGATTGACCTCGACCTTCATCACCAGCTTCGGAATGCGCCGGCGCAGTGTCGTCAGGGTATTGGCCAGGTACAGATTGGCCGCCATCATGCCCGCGCCGAACTTCAGCTCCCCACCGTCGGCCTTGGCAATGTGGTTGGCCTCGGCGACCAGCCGTCCGGCACTGCCCAGCAACTCCCGGCTGCGGGCCAGCAACTGACGCCCGGCAGCGGTGAGCGTGACGGAGCGGGTATCGCGATCGAACAAACGCACCCCAAGATCAGCCTCCAGCGTCTGGATGCTGCGGCTGAAGGCGGTCTGGGACAAATTGGCGCGCTCGGCCGCACGGGAGAAGTGCAATTCCTCGCTGAGCAGTACCAGATGGCGGATGCGTTTCAGGTCAATTGAGTCAGCCACTGCATTAATCCTTGGTTTTTTTTGCATTGGACGCACAAGGCATAGATACAGAGACTGACAGGGCCACGCAACAAATCCTACAAAGTACAAGGAATTACGCCATGCCCTTGCGTCTCCAGCGCTGCTTGCTTGCCCTTGCCTGTATCGCCGCTTTCCCGGCACACGCCGCCACCGACCTGAAAACCCGCATCGACAGCCTGGTCCATCAGGACGAAGCGCAGATGATCGAGCAGTTCAAGCAACTGCACCGCAATCCCGAACTGGCCTTCCAGGAGAAAGAAACTGCCGCCCAGGTGGCCAAGGCCCTCAAAGCCCAGGGCTTTGAGGTCAAGACCGCCATCGGCACCACCGGCGTAGTGGGCATTTTGCGCAATGGCCCGGGGCCTGTGGTGATGTACCGCGCCGACATGGATGCACTGCCGATCAAGGAAGCCACCGGCCTGCCCTACCAGAGCAGCAAGGTCACGCCCTGGCTCGGCAACCCGGCCCAGCCGGTGATGCACGCCTGTGGTCACGACGCCCACACCACGTGGCTGATGGAGGTGGCCAAGGTCATGGTGCAGCTCAAGGATCAGTGGTCCGGCACGCTGGTGCTGGTGGCGCAACCGGCCGAGGAATTGCTCGAAGGCGCCACCGCCATGGTCAACAACGGGCTTTATGACTTTGCGCCCAAACCCGATGTGCTGGTGGCGGCCCACGTGTCGCCGGTGTACCCGGCCGACAGTGTCGGCTTGCGCGAAGGCCCTCGCTTGGCCGGCACCGACCAGATCGACGTGGTGCTGCCCGGTATCGGCGGCCACGGCTCCACGCCTCACGTCACCAAAGATCCGGTGGTGATGGGCGCCATGGCGGTCATGGGTTACCAGACCATCACCAGCCGCATGCTCGACCAGTCAAAACCCGCCGTACTCACCGTCGGCGCCTTCCAGGCCGGGGTGAACAACAACATCATCCCGGTCAGCGCCACGCTGAAGCTCAACCTGCGCTGGTACGACGAAAAGGTACGCGAGCGGATGATCGCCGGGATCAAGTCGGTCACCCGTGGCGTGCTGGTCATGAACGACATGCCGCCCGACTACCAGGCCCAGTACACCATGAAGGGTTACTCCACCCCGGTGTTCAACGGCAAGGAACAGACTGAAATAGCCCAGGCCGCGCTGGTGCAGCAGCTGGGTGCCGACAAGGTGTTGCCAGGGATGCCACCGCTGATGGGCTCGGAAGACTTCCACATGCTCGCCAGCCCCTACCCCGACACCAAGGTGCTGTTCCTTGAGGTGGGGTCGGGCAAGCCCGACGTGTACACCAACCTGGTCGAGAAAAAGCAACTGCCGGCGGCGATGAACCACACCCCGGGCTTTGTCGTCGAACTGCCCGCGATCGCTACCGGGGCACGGGCTGTCACTGCGACGCTGGCAGCCTTCTTCAATCAGCCAGGCTGAAACACCCGCGGTGGTTGGCCGTCATCAGCCCGCCAGCTGGCTGGAGAACTGCCCCACCGCATTGACCACCTTCTTGGCCCCGTCCTGGATCTCGACAATCACCGTGCCGGTCTGCCCGGCCAGGCTCAGGCCCTGTTCGGCCTGGCGCTTGCTGCTGTCGATGATGTCCACGGCCGCCTTGGCCAACTGCTCATTCTGCTGCACCACCCGGGCAATTTCCTCGGTGGCGGTACTGGTGCGCGAGGCCAGTTGCCGCACTTCGTCGGCCACCACGGCAAAGCCGCGGCCCTGCTCGCCGGCGCGCGCCGCCTCGATCGCCGCGTTGAGCGCGAGCAGGTTGGTCTGCCCGGCAATGTCGCTGATGGTCTTGATGATCGAGCCAATGACCTGGGACTGTTTATCCAGCGCCTCGATACCGTTGGCGGCCTCTTGCATGCAGGCTTCCAGACCACGCATCACCTCGACGGTCTGGGTCACCACGTCGGTGGCCTTGCGCGCGCTGGCGTCGGTCTCGACCGAGGTGCTGTAGGCGATGTCGGCAGCCTCGGCCACGGCAATCTCCTGATTGACCTGGTCGGTGATGACGGTTGCGAACTTGACCACTTTGTAGAGCACGTCGTGGGTGTCGATGATCGGGTTGTACGACGCCTCCAGCCAGACCACACGCCCGTGGGCATCGACCCGCTTGAAGCGCTCGGCCACGAACTCGCCCCGGCGCAACTGCTCCCAGAACGCCTGGTAAGCCTTTGAGTTGTACTCGTCGGGCTCGCAGAACATCCGGTGGTGCTTGCCCACCACCTGCTCCAGGCGATAGCCCATGGTCTGCAGGAAACGGTCGTTGGCGGCCAGCACTTCACCTTGCAGGTTGAATTCGATGACCGCCGTGGAGCGCATCAGCGCCTTGATCAGGCTTTCGTGCTCGCGGGAAGTCTCGATGGTGCGCGTCAGATCGCTGGAGTGCAGGGTGAAATATTTGAGCCGCCCATCGCTGCTTTTCACCGGCTGCAGGATCGAGCGCAGCCAGGCTTCCTCGCCGTTGCCGCGCAACAGGCGAAACGCGCCGTTCAGGTGCTCGCCACGGGTAATGGCATTGCGCATGCGATGGTAGAAGTCCAGTTGCTTGACGTGCGCCGGCACGATCTCTTCGATGCTTCGACCCAGCAACTGATGGCTGCCGTAGAGCATCTCTTTCTCGAAATTGCTGTTGACCGATTCGATCCGCCCCTGAGGGTCGAGCTGCAACACCAGCATCTCGCTGTCGAGGCTGCATTTGACCTGCTCGATGGACAGCAGGTCTTCGCGCAGCTGCTGGTTTTCTTTTTTCAGTTTGCTGTTGAACATCAACGCTCTCCTGGAGCGAAATCGGTCATTCGTGTGCTTTTGCATCGGCTGATTGCCCAACAATCTTGAGTGCCCGCATGGGAAATATTTTGCAGGCCAACGCGCCGAAAATCGGGCGTCATGCATCCGTCACAAATGCTTCACGGCGCCGCAATCGAGGCCGCAGACACTGATCTTCATGAGCACACCGCCCCTGCATGTCACCCTGATCAGCGAAACCTTCCCACCGGAAATCAACGGCGTGGCCAATACCCTTGGCCGCCTGAGCGAAGGCTTGCGCCAGCGCGGCCATCAGGTCGAGCTGGTGCGCCCGCGCCAGGGCGGTGATCCCGGCGGGCCGGGCGATGACCTGCAGCTGCTGTGCCGCGGCTGGCCGCTGCCGGGCTACCCTGGGCTGCAATGGGGCCAGGTGTCGATGCACAAGCTGATCCGCCGCTGGCGCCGGCACCGTCCCGATGTGCTGTACATCGCCACCGAAGGCCCGCTGGGCTTGAGCGCCCTGCGCGCGGCGCGGCGCCTGGGCATTGCCGTGGTCAGTGGCTTTCACACCAACTTTCACCAGTATTCCAGCGAGTACGGCCTGGGCCTGCTGGCCCGGCTGCTGACGCACTACCTGCGCTGGTTTCACCGGCGCACCCACACCACCCTGGTGCCCAGCCTGAGCCAGCGTCTGGAACTGGAGCGCCGCGGGTTCGACAACCTGACCCTGATGGCCCGGGGTGTCGACAGCCAGCTATTCACGCCGGCCCGGCGCCGTGAGGCGTTGCGTACACAATGGGGGTTGGGCAGCGATGACATCGCCCTGATCCATGTCGGGCGCCTGGCCCCGGAGAAGAACCTCGGCGTGCTGCAGCAATGCCTGGACGCGGCACGGCGCAACTATCCAGCACGGCACATCAGGTTGATCGTGGTGGGTGACGGTCCGCAGCGCAGCGCCCTTGAGCAACAACTGCCCGACGCCGTGTTCTGCGGTGCCCAACGCGGCGAAGCCCTGGCCGAGCACTACGCTTCGGGGGATATCTTTCTGTTTCCCAGCCTCACCGAAACCTTTGGCAATGTGGTGCTCGAAGCCCTGGCCTCAGGCCTTGGCGTGGTGGCCTACGACCAGGCCGCCGCGGCCCAGCACATCCGCCACGGCCATAGCGGGGCGCTGGCCATGCCGGGTGATGCCGACGCGTTCATCGATGCCTGTAACTGGCTGCTGGAAGACCCGGAAACCTTGCGCCGGGTACGCCTCAATGCCCGCCAACACGCCAGCCGCCAAGGCTGGCCGGCGATTGTCGAGCAGTTTGAAAGCCACTTGAGCGCCGCCTGCCGCCAGGGTCAGGGCCAGGGCGCGATCGCGCCCCAGCCTGCCGCAGCACTGGCAATCAAACCAGGGTCGTCAACGCCTCGCGGCTGAACGGCAGGATGTCCTGCTCGCGGCCGTCACGGACCTTGGCAGCCCAGTCCGGGTCCACCAGCAATGCACGGCCCACGGCTACCAGATCGAACTCGTCGTTGTTCAGCCGGGTCAGCAGGTTTTCCAGGCTGGCCGGTTGCGCCACCTTGTCGGTGGCGACCATGAACTGCAGGAACTCGCCATCCAGGCCCACGCTACCGACGGTAATGGTCGGCTTGCCGGTGAGCTGGCGGGTCCAGCCCGCCAGGTTCAGGTCCGAGCCCGCGAACTCCGGCTCCCAGAAACGGCGGGTGGAACAGTGGAAGATATCCACACCCGCTTCACTCAGCGGCTGCAGGAAGGCATCCAGCGCCTCGGCGCTTTCCACCAGGCGGGCGGTGTAATCCTGCTGCTTCCACTGCGAGAAGCGGAAGATGATCGGAAAGTCCGGGCCCACGGCGGCGCGTACGGCCTGGATCAACTCGATGGCAAAACGCGAACGACCGGCCAGGTCGCCACCGTATTCATCGGTGCGCTGGTTGCTTGCCGCCCAGAAGAACTGGTCGATCAGGTAGCCATGGGCGCCGTGGATCTCGACACCGTCCATGCCGATGGCCTGGGCGTCGCGGGCGGCCTGGGCGAAGGCTTGGATGACGTCACGAATATCGTCCTGGCTCATGCCGTGAACCAGCACCTGGCCGTCCTTGATTTTCTCGCTCGGGCCATAGCCCGGCACGCTGGCGTCCGGCTCCACGCCCAGGCGCCGCACACTGCCCACATGCCAGAGCTGCGGAACGATACGCCCGCCTTCGGCGTGTACCGCCTCCACGACCTTTTTCCAGCCTGCCAGGGCGTCGTCACCATAGAAACGCGGCACATTCGGGTACCCGTTGGCGGCCTGGTGGCCGACGGTGGTGCCTTCGGTGATGATCAGGCCGACGCCAGCGGCGGCGCGGCGACGGTAGTACTCGACCACCTGGGCATGGGGTACGCCGCCCGGGCAAAAGGTGCGGGTCATCGGTGCCATGACCACACGGCTTGGCAGCTCAAGGGCGCCCAGTTGGAAGGGGGTGAACAATGCGGTGGCGGACATGCGGCGCTCCAGTGGGGTGGGGATGCGCCTGAGGATAGGGGCGAGCGATGGGGTGGCCCAGTACTATTGATGGGAGTGATTTGACGGCAATCGCGGGGCGAGCCCGCTTCTACGGTGGGGGCGGCTCAACTGCATCGCGGGGCAAGCCCGATCCTACGGGTTCGGTAGGAGCGGGCTTGCCCCGCGATCAGGGTCAATCAGGCCAGCGCTTTCTCGATGGCCTGCACCACAGTCGCATCATCCGGCGCGGTGCGTGGCGAGAAGCGCGCCAGGACCCGACCATCCTTACCCACCAGGAATTTCTCGAAATTCCAGGTGATGTCGCCGGGGAACTCCGCCCCTTCGCCTGCCAACAAACGGTACAGCGAATGCCGCTGCGGCCCGTTGACTTCAAGCTTGCCGCCCAGGGGGAAACTCACCCCGTAGTTGAGGCTGCAAAACTCGGCGATTTCGCTCTCGGTGCCCGGTTCCTGCCCGGCAAACTGGTTGCACGGCAGGCCCAGGACACTGAAGCCTTGTCCTTTGTATTGCTGATAAAGGTTTTCCAGTGCTGCGTACTGCGGGGTCAGGCCACACTTGGAGGCGACATTGACCACCAGCACCACCTGGCCCTTGAATGGCGCAAGAGGTAACTCCTGGCCATTGAGCGCCTGCAACTTCAGGTCGTGAAATGCACTCATGACGTACTCCCCTTTCCAGATCCCGATTGCCGCTGCGGGCTGCAATCAATATCCCCAGCCCATTAAAAAAGCGCCCTGCCAAGCCGTCTTCCCCTGGTGGAGTGCGACGGACTTGCCCGGGCGCCTTCGCGACTCTCTGAGCTTAGCGCAGAAAATCAGTGCTGATGGCCACCTTCGCCATGGACGTGGCCATGGGCTACTTCTTCTTCGCTGGCGTCACGGATGTTGACGACCTTGACCTTGAAGTTCAGGCGCTGGCCAGCCAGTGGGTGGTTGCCGTCGACGGTCACGTCGTCGCCGTCCAGGTCACGGATGGTCACGATCTGCATCTGGCCATCGGGGGCGGAAGCGTGGAACTGCATGCCCACTTCCAGTTGGTCGACGCCCTCGAACATGCTGCGGTTCAGGGTGCTGACCAGCTCGGCCAGGTATTCGCCGTAGGCGTCTTCCGGCTCGATGGCAACTTCCAGCTCGTCACCGGCGGTTTTGCCTTCCAGGGCTTTTTCCAAGCCTGGAATGATGTTGCCTGCGCCATGCAGGTAGACCAGCGGAGCGCCGCCGGCGGAGCTGTCGATGACCTCACCAGCGTCGTTGGTCAGGGTATAGTCGATGGAGACAGCCTTGTTGGCGGCGATCAGCATGGGGCGAGACCTTTTGCATAAGAATGTAGAGCGCACAAGTGTAACCAACGCATCGCCTGAAAGCGAACGCAACCCGGACAAACGGACCCCGTAGGCGCGGGCTTGCCCCGCGATAGCGGTCCTTCAGCCACATCGTATTGCGGGGCAAGCCCGCACCTACAGATGCGCTCGGGGTGCCGATAGCGATACCCTTGGCAATTGATTCTTTTGCACAGCTCATTTCGAGAAGCTCGCATGCAGACATTTTTCATCGCGCCGACCGACTTCGGTGTCGGCCTGACTTCCATCAGCCTGGGCCTGGTTCGCACCCTGGAACGCGCCGGGCTGAAAGTCGGCTTTTTCAAGCCGATTGCTCAACCGCACCCCGGCGACACCGGCCCTGAGCGCTCCACCGAACTGGTTGCGCGCACCCACGGCCTCAAGCCGCCGCAGCCGCTGAGCCTGGCCCATGTCGAGCGCATGCTCGGCGATGGCCAGCTCGATGAGTTGCTCGAAGAAATCATCACCCTGTACCAGCAGGCCTGCGTGGGCAAGGACGTGGTCGTTGTCGAAGGCATGGTCCCGACCCGTCACGCCAGCTACGCCGCACGGGTCAACCTGCACCTGGCCAAGAGCCTGGACGCCGAGGTGATCCTGGTCTCGGCGCCAGAAAACGAAGTGCTCACCGAGCTGTCTGGCCGGGTGGAGTTGCAGGCGCAATTGTTTGGCGGGCCGAAAGACCCGAAAGTGCTCGGCGTGATTCTCAACAAGGTCCGCACCGACGAGAGCATGGACGCCTTCGCCGAACGCCTGAAGGAGCATTCGCCCCTGCTGCGCGGCGGGGATTTCCGCCTGCTCGGCTGCATTCCCTACCAGGCCGACCTCAACGCCCCGCGCACCCGCGATGTGGCCGAGCTGCTGGGCGCCCAGGTGCTCAACGCCGGCGACTACGAGCAACGGCGGATGAACAAGATCATCATCTGCGCCCGCACCGTGGCCAACACCGTGCCGCTGCTCAAGCCCGGCACCCTGGTGGTCACCCCGGGCGACCGTGACGACATCATCCTTGCGGTAAGCCTGGCCGCCATCAATGGCGTGCCGCTGGCCGGCCTGCTGCTGACCAGCGACAGCAAGCCCGACCCGCGCATCCTCGAACTCTGCCAGGGCGCGCTGCTGGCCGGCCTGCCGATTCTCTCGGTCAGCACCGGCTCCTACGACACCGCCAACCAGCTGAATCAGTTGAACAAGGAAATCCCGGTCGATGACCGCGAGCGTGCGGAAATCATCACCGACTTCGTTGCCAGCTACCTGGATGCCGAGTGGCTGCACCAGCGCTGCGGCACCCCACGGGAACTGCGCCTGTCTCCCGCGGTGTTCCGTTACCAGCTGATCCAGCGTGCCCAGCAGGCCAACAAACGCATCGTTCTGCCCGAAGGCGCCGAACCCTTGACCGTGCAGGCCGCCGCCATCTGCCAGGCCCGTGGCATCGCCCGCTGCGTGCTGCTGGCCAAGCCCGACGATGTTCAGGCCGTGGCCCGGGCCCAGGGCATCACCCTGCCCGAAGGCCTGGAAATCCTTGACCCGGACCTGATCCGTGACCGCTATGTGGAGCCGATGGTCAGCCTGCGCAAGAGCAAGAGCCTCAACGCCCCCATGGCCGAACAGCAACTGGAGGACCCGGTAGTGATCGGCACCATGATGCTGGCCCTGGATGAGGTCGACGGCCTGGTGTCCGGCCTGGTCCACTCCACCGCCAACACCATCCGCCCGGCCCTGCAGCTGATCAAGACCGCACCGGGTTGCAGCCTGGTGTCGTCGGTATTCTTCATGCTGTTCCCCGAGCAGGTGCTGGTGTACGGCGACTGCGTCATGAACCCACACCCCAGCGCCAGCGAACTGGCAGAAATCGCCTTGCAGAGCGCCGACTCCGCCGAAGCCTTCGGCATTGCCCCGCGGGTGGCGATGATCAGCTACTCCAGTGGTGATTCGGCCAGCGGCGAGGAGGTAGAAAAGGTACGCGAGGCCACCCTGCTGGCCCAGGAAACCCAGCGCAGCCTGCAAATCGACGGCCCGCTGCAGTACGACACCGCGGCCAACCTCGAGATCGCCCGGCAACTGGCCCCCAACAGCCAGGTAGCCGGCCGCGCGACGGTCTTCGTGTTCCCCGACCTCAACACCGGCAACACCACCCACAAGGCCGTGCAACGCAGCGCCGACTGCGTCAGCCTGGGGCCGATGCTGCAAGGCCTGCGCAAACCGGTCAACGACCTGCCGCGCGGCGCCCAGGTCGACGATATCGTCTACACCATTGCCCTGACCGCGATTCAGGCCAACCGCTCACTGGATAGCTGAACATGCTCGGATTTCTGCCCGCGCCACTGCGTGGGGTGATCGCCTCGCTGCTGCTGGGGCTCAACACCATCGTCTGCTGCACCCCGTTGTTCATCGTCAGCCTGTTCAAGCTGTGCCTGCCGTTCCCGGCGGCGCAGCGGGTGACCGACGAACTGATGAGGCATATCCACGAGGCCTGGATCAGCAATAACAATGCCTGGATCAACTTGCTGGGCAAGGCGCGCTGGCAGGTCGAGGGGCTCGCCGGGCTGGACTACCAGCACAGCTACCTGATCACCAGCAATCACCAGAGCTGGGTAGACATCCTGGTCCTGCAGTACGTGCTCAACCGCCGCATCCGTCCGCTGAAGTTCTTCTTGAAGCAAGTGCTGATCTGGGTGCCGGTGATTGGCCTGGCCTGGTGGGCCCTGGGCTTTCCATTCATGAAGCGCTACTCCAAGGCCTACCTGGCCAAGCACCCGGAAAAGGCCGGCAAGGACCTGGAAACCACCCGCCGTACATGCGCCAAGTTTCGTGGCAAACCCACGGCCATTTTCAACTTCGCCGAAGGTACCCGCTTCACCCCGGCCAAGCATCGCCAGCAGCAATCTCCCTACCAGCACCTGCTCAAGCCCAAGGCCGGCGGCATTGCCTTTGTGCTCGATGCCATGGGCGAACAGTTGCAGTCGATCATCAACGTCACCATCCACTACCCGGCTGGCGCGCCTGGGTTCTGGGACCTGCTGTGCGGTCGGGTGAAGCACATCGTGGTGCAGTTGGAGGAGGTGGCGATTCCACCCGAGTTCCTGGGCAAGAACTACGACCAGGATGAAGCCTATCGCCTGGCGTTCCAGCAGTGGATCAACGTGCTGTGGCAGGACAAGGACGCCCTGCTTGAGCGCCTGAAGCACGAAACCCGCACCTGATCCTCGCAAGCTCTGGCTCGGGTGGGAGGTTTTCTTCCCCCTGGGCTTGAGGCAGATCAACAGAAAATCGCCCCGCCGCCCCCGAACCTGCGCTGAGCATCTATGCTCTTCCCCACGCTATTTCGCACCTTCAGTTTCTCAATAGCCCACACACGGAATGTAAGCCTATGAAACCGCTGCGCACCTTCACCCACGCTATCGCTCTTGCTTCGCTCCTGTCTGCAGCCAGTTTCACGGTGCAGGCAGAAGACATCCTGATCAATGGCATCGCCAGTGAAAATATCGTGGATACCAAGGTTCTGGCTGTCGATGTGGACAAGCGCCTCGTCACCGTCGCCGGCCCCGATGATTCCCAGGTGCCGATCCAGCTGAGCGAGAACGCCAAGGATTTGCACAACCTCAAGGTTGGGGATCTGGTGAACATCAAGGTCAATCGCTCGGTCGCGACGGTGCTGGACACCACGGTGGGCGGTGAGCCTGGCGTGAGCAAGGAGGCCGGCGTGATCCGTGCCACCAAAGACAACCCCAACCCCGGTGGCGAGGCGTTCCGCCAGGTGAAAGTCACCTCGAAGATCACCAAGATTGACCTCAAGACCCACGAAGTGACCCTGCTACCGCCGGACGGCCCGCAAAAAGTGGTGAAGGTCGAAGATCCGCAACTGCAAGAGCGGATGAAAAACCTCAAGGTCGGTCAGACGGTGGACATGGTGTTCACTGACTTGCTGAAGATCACCACCAAGCACTAAAAGCGCCACACCAAAACGGTAGGAGCGGGCTTGCCCCGCGATGCGATGGTGATTTCACCACAGCGATCGCGGGGCAAGCCCGCTCCTACCGTTTTTTTTACACCATAGCGATTTACTGGTACTGCTGGCCCGGAATCGGCTTGAGGTTGACCTCTACCCGGCGGTTCTGCGCGCGGCCGTTGGCGTCGGCGTTGCTGGCGATCGGCTGGTCAGGGCCCAGGCCACGCGCCGTCACACGGCTGGCATCCACGCCCTGGGAGGTCAGGTAGCTCACGACCGACTGGGCGCGACGCTGGGACAGGTCCATGTTGTGCTGGCGGCTGCCGGTGCTGTCGGTGTAGCCGACCACTTCAATGGTGTTCTGGTTGAACTGCTTGAAGGAGTTGGCCAGGTTGTTCAGCGGCGAGTAGAAGCTTGGAGCGATGTTTGCCGAGTCGGTGGCAAAGGTGATGTTGCCCGGCATGATCAGCTTGATCTGGTCACCCTCGCGCTGAACTTCGACGCCGGTGTTGGCCATGCTCGCGCGCAGCGCCGCTTCCTGTTTGTCGGCGTAGTAGCCATAACCGGCTGCAGCGGCACCCACGGCGGCAGCGCCGATCAGCGCACCCTTGCCACGGTTGTTATGGTCGATGGCAGCACCGGCGATGGCGCCGGCCAATGCACCCAGGCCGCCATACTTGGCGGTTTTGCTCATCCCGGTGGAGCCTTGCTGCGCCTGACCCTGGCTGTCGTACGGGTTGGGGCTGGCACAACCGGTCATCAGGGCGGCAGCGGTAGCGACGATAATCAAACGACGCATGGTGAACATGGACAAGCTCCTACTGTAATTCGAAAGTGCAGCGGACCGGTTAACGGATCTGTGCCAGCCTTGGAGTGGCAAACATCAGAAAAATTCCCTGAAAAATCAGGCCCGCACGAAAGGATTCTGGCGCATCTCGTCGCCCAGACGGGTATCCGGCCCATGACCGGTCACCACCGTGGCATCTTCATCGAGGCGATACAGACGCTGTTTGATCGACCGAACGATAGTCGCCTGGTCGCCACCCCACAAATCGGTGCGACCGATTCCGCGCTTGAACAGCGTGTCACCGGCAATCAGCAACTTGGCATCGGCAAACCAGAAGCTCATCGACCCGGGCGTGTGCCCCGGCGTGTGCAGGGCCACGCCACAGCCACAGGCCAGTTCCTCGTCGTCGGCCAGCCAGCGGTCAGGCGAAGGCACCGGGGTGTAGGGCACGCCGAACATCTGGCACTGCATTTCCAGGTTGTCCCAGAGAAACTGGTCTTCCTTGTGCAGGTGCAGGGTGGCGCCGGTCTTCTCCTTCAACAGGCCCGAGGCCAGGAAGTGATCCAGATGCGCGTGAGTGTGGATGATGCTCACCAGCTTCAGGCCATGGGCCTCCAGGCGGGCAAGGATCTGTTCATGGTTGCCACCCGGGTCGACGACGATGGCCTTTTTGCTGATCGGGTCGCCGATGATTGTGCAGTTGCACTGCAAAGGGCCGACGGGGAAGGTTTCGCGGATGAGTTGTGGTTGTGCAACGTGCATGGGAAATCCAGTGAAGTGAGAGTCATGCCTGAAACAATCACCCTTCATAACCGCAATTTCGCCTTCTGACCAGCCCAGCCTGACGAAACCCAGGCACAACGAGCCTTACATAGCGTTTCTTTGATCTCGCACCGTTTCCAGGTCAGCCCAGGTGCCTCCGCTGCAGCATTTCACGGCAGGTACAGGTTGAACACCCCTCCCCCCAGCGCCCCGCCATTGGCAATTTCGATCCGTCCCTTCACTCCGTCGCGCTCATGCAGCGCCGCAATGCGCGCGGCAAAGTACAGCCCCAGGCCGGTGCTGCCACTTTGCGCATCGATGCCCTGGGCATAGTCTTCCTGCCGTTCGAGCATGTGCTGGGAAAAGCCCGGGCCGTCGTCGTTGATGCTCAGCACCAGTTGCTCACCTTCGTCGCTGACGGTAATCAACAGGGCATGACCGGCATGACGAATGGCATTGTTGAGAATGTTGGCGATCACCGAGCCGACCAGCTCGCGGTCGAAAAAGCCCAGGGGGCTGGCGGTGTCGATGCGCCAGGTGGCGAGAATGTCGCGGTGCTGCAGCAGGTTCTGCTGGGCGGCCAGCTGGGCCTCGATAAAGTCGTCCAGCTCATGGTAGTCCGGGCACATGGGCAGTTGGTTGACACCCAGTTTGTACAGGCCCAGCAGTTGCACCAGCATGCCGTTGAGGTGGGTGAACTCGTGTTCCATCACGCCTTGCTCGCTGCCCTCGCGCAGCCCTTCGGGCAGGCGCGACAGCCATTGGCTATGGGCCTGGGTGAGCGCTGCCAGGGAGTTTTTCATGTCGTGTACGGTGGAGGCGATCACCGTGGAAAAATCCAGCCCCTGATCGTTCTGGTTCATGCGCCAAACGCTCGGATATGCAGTTTGCGGTAACGGTCATAGCGGCTGTCACTCGATGGAATGCCCGCCACGCAGGTCAGGCAGGCGCGGCACTCTTGCATGACATCCGGACCGGGCGTTTCGCCGCCCATGCGCATCAGCGCCTGGGCGGTGTTCAGGGCGATGCTGATGTTTTTCGGCTGCAGCGTCAGGGCGCGACGGAACATGCCCAGCGCCTCGTCGAGCTGCCCGGCCTGGTAGCTGCGCACGCCTTTGCGGTTGACGTCGACGGCTTCGGTGATCGCGTTGAGCACCGTGGGGTCGTCGGTCAGTTGCGATACGCTCTGCATCACCTTGGGGTCATCGCCGTAGGTTTCCACGCAGCTCTTGAGGATGTTGATACTCGCCCCATGCTGGTCGAGTTTCTGCAACTGCGCCGCCACCACCAGGGCTGCGTCCACCGAGAAAAACTGCTCCATCTTGTCCAGCCGCAACAAGGCCTGCTCGGTCAGCTTGGCCGCGGTTTCGGCATCGCCGGCCTGCTGCAGGCTGGCGGCTTTCATCAGCCGGGCGCGTACCTGCAGGCCCTGGTCCTCGACGTTTTCCTTGGCCACGTCACTGAGCACGGTATTGATCTCGACCCGGGTGCGGGCATCCAGGCCATTGCCGGCATTCTTGCTCATCAGGGCCTGGACCAGGCCCAGGTTGCTTTCCGGGTCTTTGTAGCGCGAGGTCTTGCCCTGGCTCACGGCATGCCGATAGGCCTTGGCGGACGCCTCGAAGTCCTGGTTGGCCATGGCCAGCTTGCCCAGCATCATCTGCCGGCGTACTGCCAGCGGCGAAAGGCGCACCGCCTCCTCCAGCACGCTCTGGGCGCGCTTGTTTTCACCCAGCGCCATCAGCACATCGGCCAGGCCGTCGTAGAGCCCGGGCATCATCGGGAAGGCCTTGAGCGCCTGCTCGTACACACCCTGGGCCTGGGCCATCTGGTTGCGTTTGAACAGCATGTTGCCCAGCGCCGCATAGGCCCAGGGCGTGGCGCGGCTGGCGATGATGGCCTTGAGAAACTTGCCCAGCTCTTCAAAGCGGTTCAAGTCCCGCAAGGCGTCGGCGCGATAGCGCAGGCACAGCGGCGCAAAGCGCGGGTCGCGTTTGCACAGCGCGGCACAGGCCGCCAGCACTTCGGCCGGACGACCGCGATCCAGGGCCTGGAGAATGGGCTTGAGCAGGGTCTTGCGCTGCACCAGTTTTTCCAGGCGCTGGGCCAGGCCGATTCGGTTGAACGGTTTGGTCAGGTAGGCATCGGGCTCATGCTCGAGGGCACTGAGCACAATGGCCTGGCTGCTTTCGGCGGTGACCATGAGAAATACACACTCATGGCTGATCAGCTTGTCGAGGATCAGGTCTTCGAGCACCTGCTGGCCGTTCTTCTTGCCGTCGCCCAGGTGGAAGTCCTGGAGGATGAAGTCGTAGCGCTTCTGCCCGCACATGCGCAGGGCCTGTTCGCCACTGTCGGCGGTGTCGACATCGCGCACACCCAACTCGCGCAGCATCGAACGGGCCGAGCTGCGGAAATCGGAATAGTCATCGACGATCAGAAAGCTCTTGTTGCTGTAGACCTGCATCCATGAGACCTGACATGGCAAATAGAAAAACGATGCGCAGACCTGTGCAACCCTGGGCTGGCTTCGCGGGACGAAAATTCGTCGTACTCGCACAGTATCGGCCGCACAGGGCAATAGCTTGAGCCAGAGCGGTGTCATAGGTGGATGACAGCGGGGGCGTGGTACGGCGGCTGATGGCGTTGCGCCATCTTCGTTCAACCCCGGTGGATAGTAAAGCGCCGCTGCCCCAGGCAAGGCAGCGGCGCAGGGTGACACTCAGCGGGTGAAGATCTGCGCCGTGGTGATGGCCATGTCACCGCCCGGCAGCTTGACCTTGCCGATGGGTTCCAGGCTGTCGGCATCGAAAATCGCCACTTCGTTGTAGGTGCCGGCGAGGTAGATCTTGGTGCCGGCCTTGTTGAAGGCGATGCAGTAGTAGCTGTGGTCGAGCGCCGCCGACTTGAGCAGCTTTTTCTCCTTGATGTCGTACTTGGCCAGGCGATTGAGCACGCCATAGACCAGGTTCGGGTCGGTGGGCGAGCGCATGCCGCTGAAGTAGATTTCGGTCAGCGGGCCGAAGTCGACGGTCTGTGCCTTGCCGGTGGCCAGGTCGATCGAGAAGAAGCCGTAGAGGTTTTCCGCCGTGGCCGGATCACGTTTTTCATCCTTGAATTTCGCCGTGGTGTACAGCAGCGAAAAGTCGTTGCGGTAGGTCTGCTGGTTCCAGATGTAGAGCACATCCGGGGCGCTGTACAACGGCCGCTGCCAATGACGGCTGGGCACCAGCACATCGAACTTGCCGGTCTTCACATCCACCTTGTAGATGTCCGGGCCTGCCACATAGAGCGTGCCGTCATTGCCGCTCTGCATGATGGTCAGTTGGCGCGGTGCAGGGAAGCTGCGCACCGGTTTGGCATCGAGCCCGGCATTGCTGGCATACACATCCAGGCGCGGCTGTTGCACCTCGTAGTGGTCATTGAGCATGCGCGTCGGGTTGGCGACGGTGTAGATCTCCTTGCCGTCATGGCTGACGGTGAAGGAGAACATCGAGCGTGCCTTCTCGCCCGGGAGCTGGGTGATGCTGGCATGAAACACCTGCTTGCAGCTGTCCAGCTCGACGCCATAGATATCGGCGTAGTGGTTGTTCAGCACATAGGCGATACGCCGGTCCGGCGACAGCTGCACGGTGCCCGGGCCGAAGGCGTCGGGCATCTGGCAGGTCTTGTACAGGCTGTCGCTGGCCAGGTCCAGGACGTGCAGGTTGTTGGGGTAGTTGACGGCGACCAGGTACTCCTGGCCCGGATTCAGGGCCTTGCCGGCGTCGGCAAGGGCTACACCGGAACTGGCGGCACACAGGGCCAGGGCGGCCAGGCCGCGGGTTGCAATCTGAAGCATGCGAATATCCCTCTTGTTCGGCTCGGGGCTCATTTGTCGTCCGGGAATACGGTGCCCAGGTTGCGCCAGTTGTCGTTGGACGCCTGGGCATCCTTGTTCCAGTCCGGGTAGGTGCTCATCATGTCCGGCACCTGGGCCGGCCACCAGCAAGGGTCGGAGCAGCCATACAGGTCAGCCTCCATGGGCTGGCACAAGGACGAGACGCCACCAAAGGCATCGATTTCCCAGCCCGGGTCGGTGGTCGAGGCGCAACCTGCCACAGAGTTCATCGCCAACACTTCTTCGATGCGGTTCTCGTCGGCAGCCTGTTCGAGCTTGAGTGCTTTGTTGTTGATCGGCTTGAGATGCTTCATGTCAGTGAACCTTGCGCGGTGTGATGTAGCGGCTGATGAACGCCGGGTTGACGGCCATGATCCGGCTGTAGACCTCGATGCCGAAGTCCACCCAGTCACGCATCAGTTCGCAGTAGTGGTAGGTCGGGTGGGCCGGGTCGCCATAGCGGGCATAACTCTCGTGGTAGCAGCCACCGGAGCACAGGTTGCGGATACGGCAGCTGTCGCAGCCGGTATTGGTGCGGTCCAGGCGCTGGGAGAGAAAGTCGTTGAGCTCCACCTGCTTGACGCCACTGTGGACGTTGCCGAAGGTCGGCAATTGCGAGCCGGTGAAACGATGGCAAAGGTTCAGCTCGCCCTTGTGGTCGACCGCCAGCATCTTCAGCCCGGCACCACACGGCAGGGCTTTCTTGTGCCCTTCGTGAATGTCGGTGATCAACTGGTGCAGGTTGGAAAAGCCGATGTTGCGATGCTCCAGCGCTGCCTCCAGGTAGCGCCTGCCCAGCACCTTCATGTTGGCGAACACCTCGATCAGTTCCTCGGCGCTGAGGTTGTAGGTGCTGATGTCGCCGCTGGTGACCGGGGCAAAACCGACCTCGGCAAAACCCATTTCATTGAACAGGTGATCCCAGATGGTCTCGACATCGGTCACGCCACGGGTCAGGGTCACGCGCGCCCCCACCGGGCGGCTGTCGTAGCGTGACAGCAGCATGTCGGCCTTGCGCCGCACCACGTCATACGTGCCCTGCCCACCCACGGTAATGCGGTTGCGGTCGTGGACGGTCTTGGGCCCGTCGATGCTCACCGACAAACCGAAGCGGTGGGCGTTGAGGTAGTCGACGATCTCCTCGGTGAGCAGGGTGGCGTTGGTGGTCATGACAAACTCCACGCGCTTGCCAAGCTCACCGAAGCGCTGCTCGCAGTAATCGACCATGTACTCGATCAGCTTGCGGTTGCTCAGCGGCTCACCGCCGAAGAACACCACGGTGTACACCGACTCGTCCGGCGACTCCTTGAGCAGCATCTCCACCGACGCCACGGCGGTCTCGGCCTCCATGCGCTTGCCGGCAGACGGCTTGTCCAGGTCTTCCTTGTAGCAGTAGGTGCAACTGAGATTGCAGCCGGTGTTGACGTTGAGCACCACGGTATTGAGCGCGGTCCGCTCGACCCGCTTGAGCGCCACCTCGGGGCTCAGGGGCGAGCCGTCGCTGACCAGCTCCAGGGCGATCAGCTCACGCAGGGTTTCATTGACTTGCGAGCCATCGAAGCGCGCGCCCAGGCGCTGCACCAGGTCTTCACTGGAGCAGCCCTCGCGGCGCAAGGCATCGATGATTTCCCCGGTCAGGTCATCGCTGGCAAACAGCGAGCTGCTGGGAATGTGGAACAACATACGGGCTGCATCGACCTGCACTTCATGCAGGTTTCGCTCAACCAGATTCAGGATAACGCCCATCGCAACCTCCTCGAATTCTCGCTCATGGCCTGGTCAAACCGCCCCCCTTACGGGATGGGCGGGTTGTTCCAGCGCTGCACGGTCACGATCATCTGGCCTTCGCCGGTATGGGCCTTGCCGTCATCGTTCACGGCCGCAATGACCTTGAGGTTGCCGGCGTTGTTGGTCGACATCTTGCGTGCCGGGTTCGGCCCGGCATCACCCGGGGTGAAGACGCCGCTGTCGGCCTGCATGGTGCCGGCGAACTTGACGTCTTCGTCCTCGCGGGCCCGCTCATCGAACGGCTCGACGCTCCAGGTGGCCGGGAACAGGCCGATGCGATAAGGCTTGCCGTCGGCGCCCTTGCCCCAGGCTTCGGCATCGAAACGCCCCTGGACCTTGGGCGTGGAACCGCCGCCGTCACCGATGCGCGCCACCGAGAACGCCGGCACCACCTTGACCTCGGCGATATCCCGATAGACCGCCAGCTCACCGCCATTGAGCTTGCCGACACTCACCGGCTGCACCCCCGCAGTGGCATTGCCGGCGGCCTTCACCCGTACCTTGATGCGTTGCGGCGTCTGCTCCAGCACCTGCAGCACCTCGACACCCGGCCCGAAGTCCGGCGTACCGGCCAGGCCGCTGCCGATCAGGCTGATCTGCGCCTCGCTGCCGGCCTTGAGGTAGCCCGGCTGTACCGCCAGCAGACGTGGCTGGTCTTGCCGCGCGGCGACAAAATCCAGGCCGCGTTCGTCATGGGCCTTGTCGAACATCCGGCCTTTCATTTCACCGTTTTTGACCGCGAACACCTGACGCATCGTGACGCCGTCCACGGTCACGCTGGCGCGCCATTCATAGCCGCTGTAAAGCACTGCACTGCCCTGGCCCTTGAACGGTGTGCCGTCGGCGTACTGGCCGTCGATGGACACAGCGAACTGGTCATTGGGCTGCGCCTTGACGCCCATCACCCCGGCCAGCTCGCCCTTGCCTGGCAAGTGGCCGGTGAAGCTCCAGTCACCCGCCAGGGCCTGGGCCTTGGGCATGGATTTCTGCCACTTGCGCCAGGCCGGGTTGTCCAGCGGGTAACGGCTGGCCAGCAGCGGCACCATCTCCTTGCGGGCCAGGTCAAACCAGTCGCGGTCACGCGACAGTGCCTGGTATTCCAGCGATGGCCATTGCCCCAGGTGGAAGTTCACCAGGCGCTCCCACTCCTGGGCCGGCCGACGCTGCAAGGCAACCCGCGCGCCGGAGTGGCAGCGGCCGCACATCTGCTTGGTCTGATCGTCGAACTGCTCGACCGTGTTCAGGCGCCGCTCCAGGGCATAGCGCACCCCCTCGGTTTCGCTCGGAGCCAGGCCCTGGGTATCGGCCAGGTACTTGACCAGCGTGCGGCGGTCTTCGTCGCTGATCTGCAACTGATGCATCGTCTGCATCCGCGCGATACTCATCAGCCAGCCTTCGGGCGTCTTGCGCTGATGGCTGATACGGCTCAAGGCATTGTCACCTTCGGGCAAATGACAGCCCTGGCAGGTTTCCTTGAGAATCGCCTGGGCTTCGCGTGCCTGGCTGAGCTGTGGCTGCAAGGCCAGGCCTGCAACCAGCGCCAGCAGGCCACCGGCACTGGCGAACCTGAGTCTTTTGTTCATCAATCACTGACCTCCCACGGGACATTGTTCTTATTGGTCTTTGGCCAGAGTGACCAATACATAATGTGTGCCAAGAGCTGAAACGCTGGATTTCATGGGGTTTGCCGCCGTGCAGGCGCACCCGAAGCGTTTAATTTCGCGACAGCTGTAACACATTGAGAATGCATCGCGGGGCAAGCCCGCGCCTACCGCAGGCGCGGGCCTGCCCCGCGATGCATCCCCGTCTCACGACTGTCTCAGGCTGAGACACCCATCTCCCCTCAAATCCCCTCCACCCTCGCTAAACCGGGCCCTGCCGACATTGGCACAAGCGTTGCGAACACTGCGCATCTCTCAACAACAACGAGGTTTGCCATGTCCGCCCCTGCCACCCTGCTCCCCGCCGTCGACGCCTTCCTCCAGCGCGTCCCCAGCATGCTCATCGGCGCCGACTGGGTTCCCGCCAGCGATGGCGCGACCCTCACCCTGCGCAACCCGGCCAACGGCGAACCCCTCTGCCAGGTCCCGGCAGCGACGCCGGCCGATGTCGACCGCGCCGTCCAGGCCGCACGCCTGGCCTTCGACGACTCGGCCTGGAGCCGCACCCGCCCCCGTGAGCGCCAGAACCTGCTGTGGCGCCTGGCCGACCTGCTTGAACGCGACGGCGAAATCCTCGCCCAGCTCGAATGCCTGAACAACGGCAAGAGCGCCGTCGTCGCCCGCGCCATGGACGTGCAACTGGCCATCGACTTCCTGCGCTACATGGCCGGCTGGGCCACCAAGATCGAGGGCAGCACCGTCGAGGTGTCCATGCCGCTGATGCCCCAGGACCAGTTCCACAGCTTTGTACGCCGCGAGGCGGTTGGCGTGGTCGGCGCCATCGTCGCCTGGAACTTCCCCTTGCTGCTGGCCTGCTGGAAACTCGGCCCGGCCCTGGCCACCGGCTGCACCGTGGTCCTCAAGCCTGCCGACGAAACCCCGCTCAGCGCCCTGAAACTGGCCGAACTGGTACTCGAAGCCGGCTACCCCACCGGCGTGTTCAACGTGGTTACCGGCACCGGCCTGGTTGCCGGCGACGCCCTGACCCGCAACCCCCAGGTCGACAAACTGACCTTCACCGGCTCCACCGCCGTGGGCCAGACCATCGGCAAGATCGCCATGGACTCCATGACCCGGGTCACCCTGGAACTGGGCGGCAAATCGCCGACCATCGTCATGGCCGATGCCGACCTCGCCACCGCCGCGGCCGGCGCCGCCAGCGCGATCTTCTTCAACCAGGGCCAGGTGTGCTGCGCAGGCTCGCGGCTCTATGTGCAGCGCAAGCACTTTGACAATGTGGTCGCCGATATTGCCGGTATCGCCAACGCCATGAAGCTGGGCAACGGCCTGGACCCCAGCGTCGAGATGGGCCCGCTGATTTCCGCACGCCAGCAAAAGCGCGTGTACGACTACATCGAGCAAGGGCGCAACAGCGGCGCGACCATCGCCTGCGGTGGCGAGCAGTTCGGCCCCGGTTACTTCGTCAAGCCGACCGTGATTGTCGATGTCGATCAGCGCCATCCACTGGTGCAGGAAGAGATCTTCGGGCCGGTGCTGGTGGCCATCCCCTTCGATGACGAAGCCGATGCACTGCGCATGGCCAACGACAGCCCCTACGGCCTGGGGGCGAGCATCTGGTCCAACAATCTGGCGGCGGTACACCGCATGATTCCCCGCATCCGCTCAGGTTCGGTGTGGGTCAACTGCCACAGCGCCCTGGACCCGGCCTTGCCCTTTGGCGGCTACAAGATGTCGGGGGTCGGACGGGAGATGGGCGCGGCGGCCATCGAGCACTACACCGAGCTCAAATCGGTGCTGATCAAGCTCTGAGGCTCAAGGCCGGTAGCCCTGGCTGAGCAACCAGCGCCGCACGTGCAGCGCCTGCTCGGGCGCCAGGTCTGCCAGCACCTGCTGCGCCGGTTCATGGCGCAGCCGGCTCACCAGCGGCGCCAGCTCGATACCCTGCAAATGCCAGATGCCCAGGGGCTGGTCGGGGCTGGTCACCACTTGCGCGCGGTCTACCAGGCCGTCGCGCAGCACCGGTGCCCACTGCACTTGCAGGGCAGCGAAATCCGGGGCCGGGTGCAGCGGCTGGGCATCCGGCCAGGTACTGCGGGCCTGCCAGAACGGCTGCTCGGTCCAGCGCTGTTCCTGGGCGTAGAAGTCGCGACCGATGCGTGCAAAGCGCCAGAACAACTGCTCGACCCTCTGCTGATGAAACTGCTGTGCCAGCGCCGTACGCTCCGGCAGGCCGAGCACGGTGTTGATCACCGCAGGCGCCTGCAGCGCCGACGACAGCGACTGGAAAATCCCGTTGCCCGACAACGGATCGACCGCCATCGCCGCATCCCCCACCCTGATCCAGCCATCGCCGCAGCTGTGCCGTGAGAGGATGGCCGTGCTGCTGCGCGCGTGCAGTTGCAGGTCGTGTTCCTGGTCACTGGCAAAAAAACGCCGGGCCAGTTCGGACTGCTGACGCCGCCCCCGGCAGTAGTCGATCAACCCGGTTTTATCGGGCAAGACGCTGCTGGCCACGTCCAGGGTCATCTGCCAGTAACAGCGCCCATCGGCCTGACGGGCCATCCACACCCACCCATCGGCCAGGCTCTCCACGGCACTGCCGGCAGGCCCGGGCGGGCCTTGCCAGCGATTGAGCAGGCTGAGGGTTTCAGGGCCGCGCCAGGCCTTGCCGGGCGTCGCACCGTCACGTAACGGCGCCTGCCGGCCCCGGGCCTCGACGATAAAGTCAGCGGTGAGCTCAGGGGCCCCTTCAAGCGCCACCCAGGAGCGTTCAGCGTCACGGTGGACCGCCAGCACCCGCGCCTCGATCAGCGCGACGCCGGCGGCGTGCAGGTCATCGCGCAGCCCTTGATCGAATGTGGGTCGGTCGAGCAGGAACTCATGATTGCGCGCTGCGCTTTCGCCGTTCCAGCTCACCTGCCGCAACGAGGGTTCGCTGGTGCAGCGCAAGGCCTTTTCCAGGCCGGCGGCGCGCAGGCCTTCGAGTACCCGCTGCGACACCCCTTCCAAGGCCGCAAAGCGTCGCCACTCACTGACCACGCACACCTCATGGCCCAGCTTGCGCAAACCCAGCGCCACCGCCGCGCCGGCCGGGCCTGCGCCCAGGATCACCACCCGGCTCATGGCCCGCGCCTGCGTTCGACGCCGCGGTAATGGGCGCTTTGCTGCAGCCACTCAAGCACCTGGGCATTGCTGGCCGTGGGCTGGCGTTGCAGGTAACTGCCGATATGCCCGCTGAGTGCCGCGCAGCCAAGGCTGGCACCCGACAGGCGCGCATCGGCGCTGCGCACACAGGCGGCGAAGCGTGCCTGGGGCGAGTCCAGCCAGGCCCACTGCCCGGCATGGCAGCGGGCGTCGCCGGTAACCGCGAGCACGCCGGGATAGGCGGCCGGGTACACCGGCGCGCCCTGGGCCGGGCTCGACGCACACACCAGCACCCCGGCCTCGACCGCCGCCAGACACGCCTGGCGCAGCGCCGGCCGGTCTTCGCGCAGCCCCAGGCTGAGGTTGATCACGCGCACCCCGGCGCAGAGCAACCAGTCAATCGCCGCCGCCACCTGCAAGGCACTGGTGACCCCACGCTGGTCGAACACCTGGGCAATGCACAGGCGCGCTTCGCCGGCCCGCGAAGTGATCGCCTCGGCCACCGCCGAGCCATGCCCCAGGGCGTCCTCGACCAGCTCACCTTGTTGCACGCCCAGGCCGGCCAACTGAAACCTGCACGCCGAAGCGACCTGCCCTGGCGCCAGGTCATGGCCGCTGTCGACCACACCAATGCGCAGCTCAGGCTTCATGGCGCTGCTCCCATCGTTCGCGCAGTTGTCCGTCGTGCAACTCCAGGCGCAAGTCGGCATCGGCCAGGGTCGAAGGCCGGTGACTGATCAAAATGCGGGTGCGGGTGCTGAACAGCACATCAATGGCGGCGATGACTTCCCGCTCAGTGCGTTCATCCACCGCCGAGGTAGCTTCGTCGAGCACCAGGATGAGTGGGTCCTGGAGCAGCGCCCGAGCAATGGCAATGCGTTGTTTCTGCCCGCCGGACAGCTGCTGGCCACGTTCGCCCAGCGGGCTGTCCAGGCCTTCGGGCATCGTTGCGATCAGGCCGTCCAGCTGTGCCAGGCGGGCCACTTCGGCGATGGCCTCGCGGGTGGCGTCGGGCGCGCTGTAGGCCAGGTTGTCGGCCAGGCTGCCGCGAAACAGCACGATGTCCTGGCTGACCACCGCCACGCGCCGGCGCAGTTCAAACAGATCCAGTTCGCGCAGGTCTACGCCGCCGAGCAGGATGCGCCCGGCCTGGGGGTCGTAGAAGCGTTGCAGCAAGTCGATCAGGGTCGACTTGCCCACGCCGGAGGCGCCACTCAAGGCCACCTTGCAACCGTGGGGAATGCTCGCCTGCACCTCGCACAACAGCGCCGCACGCCCCGGATGGGCAAAGCTCACGCCCTGCAACAGCAGATCACCCGTGGCGGGCATCGGCTGCGCCTGCACAGGGCTGGTCACCTCCGGCAGCTCGCCGCGCAGTTCCATCACCCGCCCCAGGCTCACACTCATGCGCTGCATCGCCACATACAGGCCCAGCAGGCTCTGCACTGGCCCCACGGCCATGCCCAGGTAGGTCGAGAAAGCGATCAGGGCACCCAGTTGCCAGGTGCCCTGCACCACCCAATAGCCGCCCACCAGAAAGGCGCAGGCGCGCGACAGGGAGGTCAGGGTGCCGGGCACTGCCTGGGTGAAAAATTCCGTGACCTGCACCCGCAGCAGTTGGTTCATGTAGCCCTGGCCCAGGCCGTCCAGGCGCCGCGCCTCACGCTGCTGCTGGCCGGCAGACTGGATGAACTTCATCGCCGGCAGGGTCTCGACCAGAAACGACGACACATCCGCCGACTTCTCGCGCAGCTGCCGCACTTCGCGCTCGACCTTGCGCCGCATCCAGCGCAGCCACAGCACATCCAGCGGAATCAGCACCAGGGCCAGCAGCGACAGCTTCCACGACAACGCCAGGAGCATGGCCAGGGCACACACCAGGCCGATCACACTGGACACTGCCGAGAACAGCGAGTCGACGGCAAAGCGCTGGATCTCCGCCACGTCGCCATCGAGCCGCGACATCAGGTCACCGATGCGGCGCTTGCCGTAGAAGGTCGGCGACAGGCCCTGCAGGTGCCGGTAGATCTCGTCGCGCAGGGCGAACAGGATGCGCCCGGACAAGCGCGTATGCAGGTAACGGTTCAGGCCCGACAGCAGCGTGCCCAGGATGCCCGCCAGCACCATCAGGCCGGCGATCAGCGCCAGGGTCGGGAAGTTGCGCGCCAGCAGGCCGTCATCGATCAGCAGCTTGGTCAACCAGGGCTGCACCAGCACCAGTAACGTCGCGCACAACGACAACCCCAGCAACCCGGCAATGGCCAGGCGCTGCGGGCGGACAAAACCGTACAACCAGCGCAGCGCCGCATCCAGCGCAGGCGGGTCGGGGTGGTCGATCAGGCGGGCAAGCAGACGCTGGATCAAGGCTGGGCCTGCTTGAGCTTGCGGTACAGCGTCGCGCGGCTGACGCCCAGCGCCTGGGCCGCCGCGGTGACGTTGCCGCCATGGCGATCCATGGCCTGGCGGATCAACGCCAGTTGCGAATCACGCATGCGCCCGCCACCACTGGGCGGGGCGCTACCGCGCAATTCATCGAGCAGGTTGTCGGGCAAGTGCATCAGGTCCAGTTCCTGCTCGCCGGGTTCGCGCATGGCCAGCAGCAAGCGCAAGGTCATCTCCAGTTGGCGGATGTTGCCGGGCCAGTGGTAGGCGGCGAACAGGCTGCTCAACTCGCTCGACACCTGCACGCCCTCACCGCCCAGGCGGTCCAGCAGGCTGCGGATCAAGGCCGGCAAATCTTCGCGCTCGCGCAAGGCCGGCAGTTGCACGCTGATGCCGTGGATACGGTAGTAAAGGTCCTCGCGAAACTGCTGGGACTGGACCTGGGCCTTCAGGTCACGGTGGGTGGCGCAGATCAGGGCGATGTCCAGGTCCTGTTCCTGGCCAGCGCCCAGCGGCGCTACTTTGCGCTCCTGCAGGACCCGCAGCAGACGGGCCTGCAGTGCCAGCGGCATATCGCCGACCTCGTCGAGAAACAGCGTGCCGCCGTGGGCCTGCTGCAAGCGCCCGACCATGCCGCCACGGCGCGAACCGGTGAAGGCACCCTCGCGGTAGCCGAACAGCTCGGACTCGATCAGGCCTTCGGGGATCGCCGCGCAGTTCACCGCGATAAAGGGTTTGCTGGCGCGGGCGCTGTCCTGGTGCAGGGCGCGGGCGACCACCTCCTTGCCGCTGCCGGTTTCCCCCAGCAACACCACCGGCAGGCCGTTGGCCAGGCCCTGGCGGGCCATGCGCAGCGCACGCGCGTGGCGACTGTTGCCGGCACCCAGGCGCTCGAGGTCCGGTTGCGGTGCAAGCTGCCGGGCTGACGGTACAGCCGGCACACTGACGCTCAGTGGCCGCTGCGGCACCTGCAGGGTTTTATAGAAGAACCCGCCTTTGGCGGTCTCGACATGCTCGACCTTGCCCTGCTGCAAACGCGCCAGCCATTGCTCGAGGCGCATGCCGAGCAGGCCGTCGCAGCGCTGGCCGACGAGGTTGTCGCGGGGGCTTGCCAGTAACTGGCAAGCCTGGTTGCTGGCCGCCACGATGCGCCCGTCCATGCCCAGTGCCAGCAGGCCCTGCCACGGTGAGTCGAGGTAGTGGCGGCGGCTGTGGAAGGCCAGGACGATCTGCTCGGGGTAGCTGTTGTTGAACAACTTGCCTTCGATCTGGCTCACCGCCAGGGCCAGCAGCGCAGTACGGTCGTGCAGGCGGCCAAGCGGCCCCTCGCGGGTCAGGTCGAGCACACCGAACAGTTCACCCTGCGGGCAATGGATCGGCACCGAGGTGCAGGAATAATCCGCGAGGCGTTCGAGAAAGTGCTCACCGCAGTCGATCTGCACCGTGCGTGCTTCCACCAGCGCCGTGCCCAGCGCATTGGTGCCTCGCTCGGCTTCGCTCCAGCAGGTACCGGGGGCAATGCCCGCCTGGCTGCTGGTGCGCAGGGTATCGGCCGTGCCTTCGACGGCGAGAATGGTGGCGTCGGCGTTGGCCAGGATGATCAGGCCGTCGTCGCCCTGGCGGCCGCGCAGGTAGTCGAGCTCGGCAGTGGCGGCATCGAGCAGCAGCCGGTTGCGGGCCAGCAGCAGGTCCAGGCTGGCCGCAGAGGCGAGGCTGACGTCGTTGCGGCTGTGCACACCGACCCCGTGATCGAGACTGCGCCGCCAGGACGCGTCGATTTCGGCACGCAGCACCCCTTCGGGGACCTGCCCGTCTACCGAGAGAATTTCCCGGGCCAGACGAGTGCTGGGCGGCATTGCATTTGTTGTTGTTTTTAGTGTGCTCATCGGCGGCTCCCGCTCGGTGTCCCGATACAAGCAAGTACCACACCAACCATGCGTCGGTGGGCTAGCGGTTGCCTTTCCTTTTACGTCAAGGGCGTGGAAGCTGCAATCACCACGTATCGCAGGTGCCCCTAGCGTCGATAGGACGCTGGCACCTGTTGCTCGACAAAGTCGTGCAGGTGTTCGATGAAGCGTGCAAGCAACCGCGACGACGGCACCTGCGCAGGCAGCAGCAATGTGAAGTCCATTTCCACAGTGGGCTCGAACGGCAGGAACACCACGCCGCCCCCGGCGAACTCCAATGCGCTGATGGCATCGATCAGGGCCACGCCTTGCCCATTGGCGACAAAGTTGCACATGGGCAGCGAGAGCTGGGTTTCCACGCGCAAATCGCGGCTGACGCCATGGGCGGCGAAAATGGCATCGATGTATTGGCGCGAGGCGATGTTGCTCGGATACGAGACGAACGCCTCGCCCTCCAGGTCTTCCGGCACCACCTTCGGTTGCCCTTGCAAGCGGTGACCGGCCGGCAACGCACACAGCAGCGGCGACCGGAACAATAGCTCCCCCCGCGGCCCCAGGTAGCTGTCCGGTTCGGCGATCATGCCCAGGTCGCAACGCTGCCCCATCAAGCGGTCGACGACTTCCCGGGACGCCAGCACCTCAAGGGTGATCTGCACCTGCTCGTGATCGGCCAGAAAGGCACTGATCGCCCGTGGCAGGAACGACAGGCCGAGGGCGGGCGCGCAGGCGATGTGCAGCGAACCGCGCTTGAGACCGACGATCTCCCTGGCGGTACGGGCGATGCGCTCCACGCCCAGCAAGGAGCGCTGCACCTCCTCGAACAACACATGGGCCTCGGCCGTCGGGTGCAGGCGCCCCTTGACCCGGTCGAATAGGGTCAGGCCGATATCCTCCTCCAGCGCCGCAATCAAGCGTGTGGCCGCCGGCTGCGAGATGTGCAGCATCTCGGCGGCGCGGGTGACGGTCTGGCCAAGCATTACGGCTCGGAAGGCTTCGAGGTGGCGAAGATTCATGGAGAAAAACCATAACCAAAAAACATGGATGACAAAAAACAAAGCATTTTTAAAGACCTGGCCGTCAGCCTAGCATCAGCTTCACATCAACCATAAGCCCGTTTTCATTGGTGATTGACACCACCCTGGAGCGGATTCGGGCAAGGCACGACACTATGCACAGCTCACAGACCATCGTTCTTGGCGCAGGCCTCGTCGGCATGGCCGTCGCCTATGGCCTCGCCCGCCAAGGGCATGCGGTGACCGTCCTGGATGAAGGCGACCAGGCCTTTCGTGCCTCGCGCGGCAACTTCGGTTTGTTGTGGGTGCAAAGCAAAGGCTATCGCATGCTTCCCTATGCCCAGTGGACCCGCCGCTCGGCCGCGTTATGGCCGGAGTTTGCGCGGATGCTGGCGGTCGATAGCGGCATCGACGTTCAACTTCGCCAGCCCGGCGGCTTTCAGTTGTGCCTGTCGACAGACGAGCTTGAGCAGGAGCTGGCGCGGCTGGAATGGCTGCGTGACGCCCAACAGGGTGACTACCCCTTTGAATGCCTGGAGGGTGCACAGTTGCGCCGGCGCCTGCCCGGGGTTGGCGAAGCGGTGGTGGGCGCCTGCTACTCGCCGCTGGATGGCCACGTCAATCCGCTCAAACTGCTGCATGCCTTGCACGTGGCCTGCCAGCAATGGGGCGTGAAGGTGATCAATGGTTGCCATATCGATGCCATCGGCCAGCACAGCGGTGGCTTCGAGCTGGCCGCCGGCCGCCAGCGCTGGCGCTGCGAGCAACTGGTGCTGGCCGCCGGCCTGGGCAATCGGGCGTTGGGGGCGCAACTGGGTGAGACGGTTCCCCTGGGTACAACACGCGGCCAGATACTGGTCAGCGAACGGCTGCAGCCGTTTCTGCATTTTCCCACCAGCACAGTACGCCAGACCGACGAAGGCACCGTGCAGCTGGGCGACTCCGCAGAGTCCGTGGGGCTGGACGACACCACCAGCGTACCGGTGATGGCCGACATCGCCCGGCGCGCCGTGCAGTCATTTCCCTGCCTGGCCAATGTGCGCCTGGTGCGCGCATGGGGAGCCCTGCGGGTACTGACGCCAGATGGTGCGCCCATTTATCAGGCCTTGAGCAGCGCACCCGGTGCCTGGGTGGTGTCCTGTCACAGCGGGGTGACCCTGGCCGCCGCCCACGCCCTGAGCCTGGCACGGCACATCGCCGAACAGTCGCCCGCCTCCGTGCTGGCACCGTTTTCCTTGCAGCGCTTCGATCCGCAACGCGAGTTCAACTATGCCCACTGACCCCTTGTTCCGGCCCCTGTCTGTGGACGCGGCCACCGTGCAGATCTGTTTCGACGGTCAACTGTTGCAGGTGCCGGCCGGTGTATCGCTGGCTGCCGCCCTGCTCGCCAGCGGGGTACGCCACAGCCGCACCACCCCGGTCAGCGCCAGTGCACGGGCGCCGTTCTGCATGATGGGGGTGTGTTTCGAATGCCTGGTCCAGGTCGATGGTGCGCCCAACTGCCAGGCCTGCCTGACCCCGGTGCGCGCCGGTATGCAGGTGCATAGCCAACGGGGTGCGCGCCATACCGACCCACTGGGAGACGACCATGGACGCTGAATGCTTCGACCTGGTGATCATCGGCGCCGGCCCGGCCGGTATGGCGGCCGCCGTTGAAGCCTGCAGCCATGGCTTGCGCGTCGCCCTGCTGGACGAACAGGCCAGCCCCGGCGGGCAGATCTATCGCAATGTCCAGCACACCGATGCACAGCGAGCCGCCATTCTCGGCCCGGATTACGTGAGCGGACAGGCATTGGTGGACGCCTTTCTGGCCAGCAGCACCCATTACATCGCCGAGGCTGCGGTGTGGCAGGTAACCGCGCAGAAAGCCGTGCACTTTCTCAACAACGGCGTGGCCAAGGTGATCCAGGGCCGCACCCTGCTCTTGGCCACCGGCGCCTATGAGCGCCCCATGCCCATCCCCGGCTGGACACTGCCCGGGGTGATGACGGCCGGCGCCGGGCAGATCCTGCTCAAAAGCGCCGCACTGTTGCCCAATGGCCCGGTGGTGCTGGCCGGCTGCGGCCCACTGCTGTACCTGCTGGCGGTCCAATACCTGCGCGCCGGAATCCGCCCTGCGGCCGTGGTCGATACCAGCGGCCACGGGGACCTGCTGCGCGGCGCGGCTCATCTGCCGGGGATCCTGCGGGGGTGGCGGGACCTGGGCAAAGGCCTGGGTTTGCTCGGCACCTTGCGGCGCCTGAAGATTGCGCATTATCGCGCCGCCCGCGACCTGTCCATCGAAGGTGAGTCCCAGGCCCAGGCCTTGTGCTTTACCCGTAACGGTCGCCACCACCGGGTAGCCGCCGAGCTGATACTGCTGCACCAGGGCGTGGTGCCCAACACCCAGATCAGCAACGCCCTGCGGCTGGACCATGACTGGGACAACGCCCAGCACTGCTGGACAGCCCGGCGCAGTCAATGGGGCGAAACCAGCCTGGAAGGCGTGTTCATCGCCGGCGACGGCGGGCGCATCGGCGGTGCATTGGCGGCCCGGCAGCAAGGTCGCCTGGCCGCGTTGGCCGTTGCCCGGCAATTGCAGTCGATCGAGCCGCAGCAACTGAGGGAACGCGAAGGCGATTGCCGCAAGCGCCTGGCCCGGCACCTGGCCCTTCGCCCATTGCTCGACCGCCTGTACCCGCCAAGCCCGCAAAGCCGGGCACCTGCCGACGACGTGATCATTTGCCGCTGCGAAGAAGTACGCGCCAAGGACATCCGCGCCATGGTCGCCCTGGGGTGTCTGGGGCCCAACCAGACCAAGGCGTTCAGCCGCTGCGGCATGGGCCCGTGCCAAGGCCGGATGTGCGGCTTGAGCGTCACGGAACTGATCGCCAGCGAACGCCAGGTAACCCCGGAACACGTCGGTTACTACCGCATCCGCCCGCCGTTCAAGCCCATCACGCTGGCGCAATTGGCCAGTGAAACACCCGTTACCCACCGCCTGGAGGCACCATGAGTACCCTTGAACATTTCGACAGCAACCCACGGCTGAGCCGCGTCGTGGTGCACAACGACCTGGCCTGGCTCAGTGGCATCGTCGCGGCCGATTGCAGCCAGTGCATCGAGGGCCAGACCCGCCAGATCCTGCAGCGCCTCGATCAGTTGCTGGCCGATGTCGGCAGCAGCCGCGAGCGCCTGCTCAGTGTGCAGTTATGGATGAGCGACATGAACGGGGACTTCGCCACGATGAATACGGTATGGACCGACTGGCTCGACGGTGCTGCAGCCCCCGCCCGCGCCACGGCCCAGGTGGTGTTCGACGACCCCGACATCCGTCTGGAACTGATCGCCACCGCCGCCTGCCAGGCCTGAACGGCTACTTCTTTACCTGATGCTGGAGCTGATCATGAAAACAACAACACTGCTCACCCGTCTGGCCCTCTCCACCCTGCTGGGGCTGTCGCTCACGGCCCATGCCGACGAGCAAAACCTGCGCCTGGGTATCGAAGCGTCCTACCCGCCATTTGCCTACAAGTCCCAGAACAACGAGCTGCAAGGTTTTGACTACGACATTGGCGAGGCGCTCTGTGCGCAAATGAAGGTCAGTTGCCAGTGGAAGGAAATCGAATTCGACGGCCTGATCCCGTCGCTGAAAGTTCGCAAGATCGACGCGGCCATCTCTTCGGTCTCGATCACCGATGAGCGCAAGCGCTCGGTGGACTTCACCCACAGCTACTACCGCATCCCGGCCAAACTGGTGACGCGTCAGGGCAACGGCATCGAGCAGATCCCGCAACAACTGGACGGCAAACGGGTAGGCGTACAACGCGGGACCAACTTCGATCGCTACGCCACTGAGAAATTTGCGCCGCTGGGTGCCGAAATCGTCCGCTATGGCACCCAGAACGAGGTGTTTCTCGACTTGCTGGCCGGACGTCTGGATGCCTCGCTTGCGGGCATGGTGGCCATTGAAGAAGGGCTGTTCAAACAAGCCGAAGGCGCGGCGTTCCATTTTGTCGGCCCCGACTACAGCGAAGAACGTTACTTCGGCTACGGCGCCGGCATGGCCGTGCGCAAGAACGATCCACTGGGGCAACGCCTGAACGATGCCCTGGCGGCGATCAAGGCCAATGGCACCTATGACAGCATCCGCAAGAAGTACTTCAGCATCGACATTTCAGGCAATTGAGCCAGGCAGGCTGCGCACTCACTGCGCAGCCCGGCAGGTCAGTTCCTGGCCATACCACTTCACCTTGGCCTCGCCCTGGTGCTCCCAGAACTCCACGCCTTCACGGGCATACTTGCTGCCGCTGGCCGTGCGCTGGGCGATGGCGATGGTCTGGTCATCGCCGTAGGTCAGCACGGCAGCCTGGGGATCGAGCTGGTTGTAGAACACGGCGGTGAAGGGTTTGTCGTTGTCATCGCACTCGAATTCGACCGCCGCCGGTACCTGCACCGATCCGGACTTGATCTGCAATTCGACCAGCCGCGTCTGGTACTGCTCGCGTACACAGGCATCGGCATCCGTGGCTTTCCAGCACTCGTCACGGCCCTTGATCCAGCCGCGCTGGGTGGCCTTGAGCAGCTTTTGCGAGTCGCTGTCGGCCTGGCTCAGGGCTTTTTTGAAGATGGCTGCCAGGTCGCGGTCCAGCTTGCTCAGCTCCGGGCTCTGGCACACCTTAAGCGCCATACCCTGGGCCTTGTCGCAGGAGAACGACGGGCTGTCTGCCGCCAGGGCTGACCCGGCCGACAACAAACCGATCAACAGCACCGACGTGCGTGTGGCAAACATGGGCAAAGCCTCCATCAGGGAAATATCTGCCAGAGAGTACAGCAGATATCCACAGGGCAGGTGCCGGTTCGCCGTCAGCTCAGCAGGCCCAGGGCCTTGGCCCGGGCCACGGCCTGGGTGCGCCGCTCGACCCCGAGTTTGCTGTTGATGTGGCTGGCGTGGGTTTTGACGGTGTGCAGCGAGATGAACAGGCGTTCGCTGATTTCCTGGTTCGAGCACCCTTGGGCGATAAGCTCCAGCACCGCGGTTTCCCGGGCGCTCAGGGCCTCACAGCTAGCGCTGGCGGAAGGCTCCGGGGCCTGCAGGGCCGGCAGCAAGGAAAGCAGGCTGGCCTGCGCCGGACTCGCAGGTTGCGCCAGCAGTTGCTCGCGCAGCCACAGCGGGTGTTCGATCAGCAAACGCTGGAAGGGCTGCAAGGTGCCGCCGCGCGCCGCTTCAAGACTCAACACCAGCAAGTCGCGGGCCTGCTGTTCACTGTTGTTGGCCAGCAGCAAGCCGATCCACTGGCACAGGGCGGTGACGCACAGCAACTGCCCGCCACTGGCCTGACCGCGCGTCACCAGTGCCTGCAGGCGTCGCCCGGATTGCTCCAGGCGTCCTTGGGTGCGTTCAAGCAGGGCTTGTTGCAGCTCGATGTGCAACGGCAGCAGTGGATGGAATTCCGGCGCCGAAGCGGCCTGCTGGCCGCCGTAGGTCTGGCCCAGGCGCAGCAGCCAGGACTCGGCAAGGTCGGTGCGCCCCTGGGCCAGCCAGAGCTCACATTTGACCAGGGTGATCATCGCCAGATAGAACACCGGCGGCACATCCCAGATGTGCATCAGCCGCTCGGCCTCGGCCAGTTCGGCGAAGGCTTCGGCAAAGCGCTCTTCACGCCCGTCCAGCGAGGCGATCACGCAGTGGCCGATCAATACACTGATGTCGCGACAGGCTCGCGCCTCGACCAGGCCGGCGCGCAAGCGGCTGCGTCCGGCCTCCGGCTGCAGACGTGCGGCCAGCAGATAGCCCTCGTACAAGGTCAGCCGCGCCCGCACCGCATACAGACGTTGCGCCGACAGCCCTTGCAAGCGCTGCAAGCCCTCGCGCACTTCGTCCTGGGCGCGCAACACCTCGCCACGGGCGTGCAGTACCCGCGCCCGGTCGTAATGGGCCAGGGCCTCGAACAGCGGATTGCCGACCCGCTGCGCCAGTTCCAGGGCTTCGCGGTTCCAGCCCCGGGCACGCCAGAAGTCGCCATCGGCAATGGCCAGGTTGGACAGCGTCGACAGGCACACCAGCCGCTGGCCATAACGCTTCTGCGGCAAGCTGTGCAACGCTTCGCTGCAATAGGCCAGGGTGCCCTCGCGATCACCGCGCCCACGGGCAATCACCCCGCTCAGCGCCAGCCACTGCGCCAGCATGGATTTTTGCGCCGTCGCCGACGGTGCCGGCAAGAACCGACTCAGATGGCTGGCCAGTTCTTCGGCGGCATCCAGTTGCCCGGCCAGGCCCAGGGCCCAGCTGTACAGCACGATCAGGCGCGGCGTGCTGATCAGCAGGCTGTCGGGCAGGTCCATCTTCCAGCGCAGCAACATGCCGACGTTCTGCTCGGCCAGCAGTTGTTCCTCGGACAGGTTCTGCACCAGGTTGGCGGCAACATCCAGGTGCCCCGCCCGCAAGGCCTGCTCCACCGCCTCGTCGAGCAGACCCTGGCCATGGAACCAGCGGCACGCGCGCAGGTGCAGGCTCGACAACGGCAGGCTGGTCTGGCGACTGCGCAGCAGATCGGAAAACAGATGGTGATAGCGGTACCAGCGCCCATGTTCGTCCAGTGGCACCAGGAATACCTGGTGCGCTTGCAGGAAACGGATGATCTCGGCGCTGTCGTGGCTTTCGCGCAGGGCGTCGCACAACTCGGCGCAGAAGCGCTCCTGGCAGGCGGTGTCGTTGAGGAAGCCCTGGACCTCGGGCGGCAGGATGTCGATCACTTCTTCAAGCAGGTAATCGCGGATCAACCCTTCACCGCCATGCAGTGCCTGGGGCAATGCACTGTCGGCCCCCGACTCGCTGGCCGCCAGCTGCCAGAAGCGCAGGCCGGCGACCCAGCCGTCGCTGCGCTGGATCAGGTTGTCCAGCGCCTGACCGCGCAAGGCGGTGGGTTGTTGACCGAGCACTGCCAGCGACTCGTCCGGGGTCAGGCGCAGGTCCTGTTCGTTGAGCTCCAGCAGTTGGCGCGAGAGGCGCAAACGGGCCAGGTGCCAGTCCGGGCGCTGGCGGCTGGTGACCAGCAGCACCAGGCCCGGCGGCAGGTGGTTGAGAAAGAACTGCAGGCAACGATCGAGCACCGGGCCCTGGGCCAGGTGATAGTCGTCCAGTACCAGCAGCAGGGGATTGTGCGGTTGCAGGTGGCGGGCCAGCTCATCGAGCAGGCCGTCGAGCCATTCCTCGAAGGCGAAGGGTTGGTGACGCTGGCGCATCTTCAGCAGGCCAAGGGCCTGGTTGCCCACCGCCGGGCAGTACTGCTGCAAGCCTTCGAGCAGGCGTTCGAGGAAACGCCCCGGATCGCTGTCACGCCGACTGAGCCCCAGCCACAGGCTGCTCCAGTGGTTGGGCAGGCCCTGGCAGAACTCCACCGCCAGCGAGCTCTTGCCGAAACCGGCAGGGGCATTGACCAGCAACAGGCGACCGCCCAGCCCCGACTGCAGGCGCTGGCACAACCGCGCACGCGGCACGTGCCCTTCAGGCAGTGGCGGACGATAGAAACGCCCTTCCAGGGCACTCATGGCCTGGCTGGAGAACCCTTGCGTACGGGACAGATCAGTCATCGCCGGCTCGTTTTAGTTAGGGAATCTTCGGCAGTACGGGTCAGCGCAGACTAGCGGTTATAACCTCGCATTTGAAGATGATTGCCCCTCATTGCAGAAAAAAGACTGCATCAACGAACGACATTACTTATTTCAGCATGTGACACAAACAGAAACGCCCCGGCAAGCCGGGGCGTTCTGGGAGATCACACGGAGGTTTGAAGCTTAGCGCACACCTTCCTGGCGAAGCGCTGCGGGCTGGAAGTCACTGAGGGTGGCCGTGAAACCGAAGTCGTACGCCCGTTTTTCCTCGTTCTTCATGCCCAGTGCCAAATAGCGACCCGACTGCAGGTCGTAGATGGCTTCCAGGGTGTACCACGGCACCTGGACGTTGTAATAGTCCTGGGAGTGGGCCTCGGAAACGCGCCACAGTTGATTGCGACCGTCGTACTGGTCGATCACTGCAGCCTGCCAGGTGTCTTCGTCGATGTAGAAGTCACGCTTGGCGTAGATATGACGCTGGCCTGGCTTGAGGGTTGCTACCACGTGCCAGACACGACGCAGCTCGTAGCGGCTCAGGTCCTGGTTGATGTGACCGGCCTTGATGATGTCCGAATACTTGAGCTTTGGATCGTCGAGCTTGTAGCTGTTGGAGGCGATGTACATCTCCTTCTTGCCTTCCAGCTTCCAGTCGTAACGGTCTGGCGCGCCGTTGAACATGTCCAGGTTGTCGGACGTACGCAGGCCATCGGCTGCGGTACCCGGACCGTCGTAGGACACTTGTGGCGCCTGGCGCACACGACGCTGACCGGCGTTGTAGACCCACGCCTTGCGTGGCTCCTTGACCTGGTCGAGGGTCTCGTGAACCAGCAGCACGGTACCGGCCAGGCGTGCCGGCGCCGTTACCTTCTGCTTGAAGTAGAACAGTACGTTGCCCGGGTTGGCCGGATCGTAGCCCTTGATGCGATCGCGGAAGACGAACTGGTCCTGGAAATACACCAGGCTGTACGAGCCGTTCTGCTGCGGCGTGGCCTGGGTCACCAGACGGGTCACGCTGCCGCCGCGGTAGCGGGTGATGTGGTTCCAGATCACCTCGACGCCGTCCTTGGGAATCGGGAACGGCACGGCGGTGTCGAAGTTCTCCAGGCCGTTGCCACCGGCAACCAGCTTGGTGGTGGTGGCGTTCTTCTTGATGGCCGCAAACACTTCATCCGGCACGGTGGAGCCGCGGTGGGTCGGGTACACCGGGATCTTGTAGCTGTCCGGGTAGCGCTTGAACATCGCGACCTGGCCCGGGGACAGTTTGTCCTTGTACTGGTCGACGTTCTGCGCAGTGATGGTGTACAGCGGCTTTTCGCTGGCGTACGGGTCAGACAGGAAGCCCTTGGCATCTACGGTGCCGGCGTTCTTGCCCAGCGGCTTCCAGGCGCTGATCGAACCGTCGGCGTTACCGGCTTTTTCAGCCCCCATCGGGGTCAGCGTGGAACCCAGCTTGGCCGCCTCGTCGGCGGACACCGCCGCCATGACGCTGGTGGCCAGCAGCGACAGGCCCAGCACACCGGCTTGCAGCAGATTCTTGGTCATTTTCATAGTCATGCTCGTCCTGAATCCGTGTTCTTAGAAGTTCACGCCGAAGCTGAGGGCGATGAAATCGCGATCATCCACAGTGGTGTACTTACCGTCGAAGAAGTTGGTGTACGACAGGCTGGTGGTGTAGGTGTTCTGGTACTCGGCGTCCAGGCCCAGGCTGATTGCCTTGCGCCCTTCCTCGAAGTTGCCGCCAGGGCCCGGGGAGTAGCCGGAGACGTCATGGGACCAGGCCACGTTAGGCTTGAGGTTGACCCCGGCGAAGACGTCCGGGTAGTCCCAGATCGCCCGGGCACGGTAGCCCCAGGAGGTGCTGGTGGTGTAACCGTCGTTCTCGCACTTGCGGCTGAGGTTGGCAGTCGAGGTGCCTGGGCCGGCACCGGCGATGGTGCTGGTGTTGAGCGCGACGCAGGTGTCCTGGCCGCCAGTGGCTGGCAACGGACCTGGACCGTAGACCGGGTCACGGCCATAACGGACTTCATGGGCGTTTTCCAGGCCGCCGACGTGGGTCACGCCTACTTCACCTACCAGGGTCAGACGGCTGGCGCCCATGACCTGGTCGAAGAAGTGCGTCAGGGTGGTCTGGAACTGGGTCACTTCCTTGCGGCGGTAGCCGTTCAGGTCCTGGCCCGGTACACCGTTGAGCAGGGAGGCGTTGGCCACCGCACCGCCAATCGGACGCACACCGGCGAACAGAATGTCGGTGGTGTTGAGCTGCACCGGAGCGTTCGGACGGTAGCTGATCTCACCGCTCCACGCAGTGCCGGTAGGCAAGGTGGTGGAGAAGCTCAAGCCGTACAGGCGGATGTCTTCAGGGTATTCGACGAAGTACTCGGAGTTGCCTGCAACGATCAACGGAGCCAGTGGGCGCAGTTGCGCAGGCAGGCTGGCGAGGCTGGCGTATACCGACGGGTCGGCGCCGTGGGCACTGAAGATCGGCGCGCGGCTGTGGTAGTTCATGAAGTAGGCGCCGAACTCGGTATCCAGCGGCTCGAACATGTAGCGCAGGGCCACACCGAACTGGCCACTGTCACGGGCATCGCGGTCAGCGCCGCGGCGCACCATCACGCCTTCTTCGTTGATGTCCACGCCGCGGGTGGCGAGGAACTGCTGGGCCGCAACCGGCACGGTGCGGCTGCTGTTGAGCACGCGCAGGTTGTCGGTACAGCCGTCGGCGATGATGTCAGGCTGGGAGAAGAAGGTGCCGCAGTTGTCGACGACCGTCTGGTCCCATTCGATCTGGTAGAACGCTTCGGCCGACAGCGTGTCGGTCAGGCTCTGGGACACATAGAACATGTTGACCGGAATCAGACCTTCCTTGACCTCGGCGCCAGGCCGGCGGAAGGCGGCCACATCGACCGGGTTGATCGAGTTGATGCCGTTCTGGATGAAGGTACTTTCACCCCAGCTGACCACCTGCTTACCCAGGCGCACCGAACCTGGCTGATCGGCGATCGCGTAGTTGTGGTAGACGAAGGCGTCGAGGATCTGACCGCCGGAGGACTTGGCGCCCTCTTTGCGGTTTTCGTCACTGATGTCCTTGAACTCGCGGTGTTCATCCTTGAGCTCGAAGTCATACCAGTACTTGCCCCGGACAAACACGCCGGTATCGCCGTACTTGAGCTCCAGGTCGTGGATGCCCTTGAAGATCTTCGAGAAGGTTTCACCGCGCTTGAAGTTCAGGTGGCCATCGTCGGAGGTCTGGGACAGGCCCTTGCCACCGTTGTTGACGCCGATCAGGTTCTCGTTCGGCTTGGCGGTCGACCAGCTGGCGCCCACGGATAGCGACGAGTCGAACTGACCTTCGATTTCACCGATGTTGAAGCTGACGCCGAATGCAGGACCGGCGAGCGTAGAAGCGAGGCTGACGGCCAGCGGCAGTTTTGCCCGGCGCCAAAACAGATTTACGGATGTCATCGACGCTACTCCATGTACTTTTATTGTTATGGCAGTGAGTCCTTTGCAGAAACGACCCGTTCGACCTGGTGTGAGCTCACCGAGTGGTCGCGCGAGTGGCTTTGGCACATACATGTGCACCCCCCGTTCCTGAAAATCCCCTGACCCGACTATAGCCAGCAGGTACTGGCGCTTGATCCCTCTAAAGTGTGATTTGCATGCCTGCCCCTTCGATGTGGTCGCTATGCCCCACCGCGGCGCAACCTGGGGAAGGATGGCTGAAAATTCTCGTTTGACAAGGCCGGCACGTGTCTAGAATGCGGGTCACACCTTATGGAGTGTGACCCGCTGGCGCTTAGAGGGTGGACAGAAATGTACTGTTACTAGCCTGCCACTGGGTGATGTCCAGGCGGATACGCTTCTTGTCGAGCTTGCCGACGCTGGTCTTGGGAATTTCGGTAACAAGGGCAATCTGGCTGGGAATCGCCCACTTGTTGATATGCCCCAGCTCCACGAACGGCTTGAGGTGTTCCTTGAGCAACTTGGCGTCGACGCTCTGGCCTTCATGTACCACCAGCAAGGCAAATGGACGCTCGCCCCACTGCGGATCGGCCACGCCGACCACGGCTACTTCGCGGATGGCGGGGTGTCGGCTGATCAGGTCTTCAAGCTCCAAGGACGAAATCCACTCGCCGCCGGTCTTGATAACATCCTTGATACGGTCACGGATGTCGATCACTCCCATGCTGTCGAGGGTGGCCACGTCGCCGGTGTGCAACCAGCCGCCCTCCCACAGTTCGCGACCTTTTTCGGCTTCGCGGAAGTAGCCCATGGTCAGCCAGGGCGCACGCAGCACCAACTCGCCCTGGGTTTCGCCATCGGCCGGGAGGAAGTTGCCTTCGGTATCGACAATCGCCGCCTCCACCATCGGGACCGGCACCCCGGCCTTGATCCGGTAGGTGATGCATTCATCCTCGCTGCCCGCCAGCAGTTCGTCGTTGAGGTGGGCGGCAGATACCAGTGGGCAGGTCTCCGACATCCCGTAGGCCGCGGTCAGCTGGATGCCCCGGGCCTTGGCTGCTTCGTACAGGGCGCGGTTGAGCGAGCTGCCACCAATGATGATCTTCCAGCCGCCGAAATCCTGGCCTTGCGCGCCCTTGGCGTTGAGCAGCATCTGCAGGATGGTCGGTACGCAGTGGGAGAAGGTGACCTTCTCGTTGCGCCACAGCTCGCACATCATCTCCGGCTCGTAGCGCCCCGGATACACCTGCTTGATCCCGAGCATGGTCGCCACATAGGGAATGCCCCAGGCGTGAACGTGGAACATCGGGGTGATGGGCATGTACACATCGTCGCTGCCCAGCAGGCGCACGCTGTCGATACTGCCGGTGACAGAGGCGGCGGCCAGGGTGTGCAGTACCAGTTGGCGGTGAGTGAAATACACCCCCTTGGGGTTACCGGTGGTGCCCGTGGTGTAGAAGGTAGTGGCGACCGAGTTCTCGTCGAAGTCAGGGAAGTCATAGACCGGACTTGCCGCCGCCAGCAACTGCTCGTACTCCCCCACCAGGTTCGGCAGGTCGGCGGTCTTGGCCTCGCCATCGGTCAGCAGCAGGGTTTTCTCCACCGTGGTCAGCTGTCCGGCAATCGCCTGGTACAAGCCGACGAAGTCGCTGTTGACCAGCACGAAGCGGTCGTCGGCGTGATTCATGGTGTAGAGGATCTGCTCAGGTGACAGGCGCACGTTGATGGTGTGTACCACCGCGCCAATCATCGGGATGGCAAACATGCACTCCAGGTAACGATGGCTGTCCCAGTCCATCACCGCCACGGTGTCACCGGCCTTGACCCCGGCCTCGGTGAGGACGTTGGCCAGGCGCGCGATGCGCTCGTTGAGGGTCAGGTAGTTGTAGCGCAAACGGTCGCGGTAGACGATTTCGCGGGTTTTCTCGTAGCGGCTGCCGGAGAGCAACAAACGCTTGATCAGCAGCGGATACTGATAGGCGCCCTCGGCGGGAGGAATGACACGAGTCTGCAACATAAGAGTCCCTTATCTAGAGTGCACATGCGGGGCAAGACATGGCCCACTCTAGATCGCCGCAACGCCGGCCAAATCAGCCAAAGGAATGATTTGACCGGACAAAGGCTTAGCGGCAAAACGCCATCAATGCATCTCGGTGAAGGCGATTTTCACCCCCAGGGCAATCAGCACCGCGCCCATGGTGCGATCGAACCAGTGTCCCATGCGGGCAAAGCCGGCACGCACGCGCTGCTGGCTGAACAACATGGCCACCAGGCAGAACCACAGGCCGGTGGCGACAGCCAGGTACACGCCGTAACCGGCCTGGATGGCCAGCGGGGTGTGCGGGTTGATCACCACGGTGAACAGCGACAGGAAGAACAGCGTGGCCTTGGGGTTCAGGCCGTTGGTCATGAAGCCGGCGACAAAGGCCGCGCGCGGCGTGCGCTCGACGGTCGAGGCCTGGATCGCCTCGCTGCCCGGTGCGGCAGGCCCCGCACGCAGCGCCTTGAAGCCGATGTACAGCAAGTAGGCGGCCGCCAGCCACTTGAGCGCGTTGAACAGCACGATCGACTGCGACACGATCAAGCCGATACCCAGCAGCGAGTAGCCCACATGCAGGAAAATCGCCATGCCCACGCCAAAGGCCGTCCAGGTGCCGGCGCGGCGGCCGTGGGTCACGCTCTCGCGTACCACCACGGCAAAATCGGGACCGGGGCTGGCGACGGCCAGCAGGTGAATCAAGGCAACAGTGAGAAATTCAGCCCAATACATGGGGGCTCCTTGCGCTGAGAGATGAAAAAGAAAAGTACATTACGCCTTGGACACACCAAGTAACAACCTGTGTAGGAGCGGGCTTGCCCCGCGATAGTGATCGTCCCGGTACATCGCATCGCGGGGCAAGCCCGCTCCTACGGAGGCTTGACTCTCCCCTTAGGGGCAGGCTCTAGCCTCATCGCTTTGCATAATGGACCCCACCGCGATGAGCAAACGTGTACTGGTAATACTCGGGCATCCCTCCAACCAGAGCTTCTGCGCCGCCTTGAGTAGTGCCTATGTCAGCGGCGCGCGTGCCGCTGGTCAGGATGTCCAGGTGCTGGAGCTGGGCAAGCTCGACTTCGACCCGGTACTCCACGAGGGCTACCAAAAAATCCAACCGCTTGAGCCCGACCTGCTGCACGCCCAGGCCCTGATCCAGTGGGCAGAGCACCTGGTGTTCGTGTTTCCAATCTGGTGGGGCGGCATTCCGGCGCTGATGAAAGGCTTTCTCGACCGCACCCTGCTCCCGGGCTTCGCATTCCGCTACCGCAACGACAGCCCCTTCCCCAAACAATTGCTCAAGGGCCGCAGCGCCGACCTGCTGGTGTGCATGGACACCCCACCCTGGTACTACCGCTGGATTTACCGGATGCCGGGGCTGGAACAAATGCGCCGCACCACCCTGGGCTTCTGTGGAATCAGGCCGCAAAAGACGTTAACGTTCGGGCCGATCATCCGCTCAAGCACGGCCCGGCGCGATGCCTGGTTGCAGCAGGCGCGCAAGGCCGCCGCTGCCAGGTAAAAGGAATTTACGATGTACATCGGCAAAGCGGCGCAGTTGTCTGGCGCCACGATCAAGTGCATACGCCACTACGAGAAAATCGGCCTGCTGCCCGCGCCCCGACGCCAAGGAAGCTACCGGGTCTACGACCCGCAAAGCGTGGCGCTGGTGAGCTTGATCAAGTGTGCACAAAAGCTGGGGTTCAGCCTCAAACAGATGCAGGCGATGTTCGGCGAGAACGGTTCCGGGGCCCTGCCGTTGCCGCGAATCCGCCAGGCCATTGCAACCCGTAAAGCCCAGTTGCAGGCGCAGATTGCCGACCTGCAGCAGCAACACCAGAGCCTGCAAGCCTTCGAGGCCAGCCTCGAGCAGACCCGCTACGACTGTTTCACCTATCCATCCTGAGCCCCTCGTCAATCACTGGAGCCGCCCATGTCCGCCCCTCGCCGCGCCGTATTCCTCGACCACCTTTCCCTGGACCTTGGCGACCTGAGCCTGGAGCGCCTGCGTGGCTGCTTCGATGAGCTGCAGCTGTTCCCGGCCACCGCGCCCGATCAAGTTGCCGAGCGCTTGCAAGGCGCGACCGTGGCCATCAGCAACAAGGTGATGATCGATGCTGCCGCTCTGGCCGCCTGCCCCGATCTCAAATTGATCCTGGTGGCGGCCACCGGCACCAACAATGTCGACCTCCAGGCTGCCCGTGCCCAGGGCATCGTGGTCAGCAACTGCCAGGGCTATGGCACGCCGTCGGTCGCCCAGCACACCCTGGCCCTGCTGCTGGCCCTGGCCACGCGCCTGCCGGACTACCAAAAGGCCGTGGCCGCGGGCCAATGGGGCCAGGCCAAGCAGTTCTGTCTGCTGGACTTCCCCATTGTCGAGCTGGAGGGCAAAACCCTCGGCCTGCTCGGTCATGGCGAACTGGGTGGCGCGGTGGCGCGCCTGGCCGAGGCCTTCGGCATGCGCGTGCTGCTCGGCCAACTGCCAGGGCGGCCACCGCGGGAAGACCGCCTGGCGCTGGATGAACTGCTACCGCAAGTCGATGCCCTGACCCTGCATTGCCCCCTCAACGAGCACACCCGCCATTTGATCGGCGCCCGCGAGCTGGCGATGCTCAAGCCGGGTGCGTTCATCATCAACACCGCTCGCGGCGGCCTGATCGACGAACAGGCCCTGGCCGACACTTTGCGCGCCGGGCATCTGGGCGGTGCAGCCACGGACGTGCTGAGCGTCGAGCCACCGGCCAATGGCAACCCGCTGCTGGCGGATGACATCCCACGCCTGATCGTCACGCCGCACAGCGCCTGGGGCGCAGTGGAGTCGCGCCAGCGCATCGTCGAGCAATTGAGCGAGAACGCCGAGGCCTTTTTTGCCGGCAGCCCGCGCCGACAGGTCGCTTAAGCTGGCGCCAGCTCTGGTAAACTTCGGCACTTTTTCAGGAGCCACCGTCCATGGACCCGCGCAGTGAAGTGTTGCTTCGTCAGGCCGAACTTTTCCAGGGCTCGCTGCTGCTCGCCGGTTTGCCCGCCGACGATCTGCTCGGCAAGCTGCCGGCCGCCAGCGGCTGGTGCTGGCATGCCGGTGACCACGCTGCACTCGATGCCCGCTTCGCCGGTCGTAGCCACTTTGGCGTAGAAGCACCGGCCCAGGGCTTCGACGCTGCCGTGCTGTTTCTGCCCAAGTCCCGCGACCTGGCCAACTACCTGCTCAACGCCCTCGCCTCGCGCCTGGCCGGGCGCGAGCTGTACCTGGTCGGCGAAAAACGCGGGGGGATCGAAGGCGCGGCCAAGCAACTGCACGCCTTCGGCAAGCCGCGCAAGCTCGACAGCGCCCGTCATTGCCAGCTGTGGCAGGTCACGGTGGAACACGCCCCCGAGGCCAAGCCGCTGGAAAGCCTGGCTGAGCGCTTCGAGCTGCCGCTGACCGATGGTGCGTTGCAGATCGTCACCCTGCCAGGCGTGTTCAGCCATGGCCGCCTGGACCGGGGCACTGCCCTGCTGCTGGAACACCTGGACCAGCTACCGGTGGGCAAGGTACTCGACTTCGGCTGTGGCGCAGGTGTGCTCGGTGCCACCCTCAAGCGGCGCTACCCACAAAGCCAGGTAACGATGCTGGATGTCGACGCCTTTGCCGTGGCCAGCAGCCGCCTGACCCTGGCCGCCAATGGTCTGGACGCCGAGGTGATTTGCGGTGACGGTATCGACGCCGCGCCCCGTGGCCTGGATGTGATCCTGAGTAACCCGCCGTTCCATACCGGCGTTCACACCAATTACCAGGCATCAGAAAACCTGCTGAAAAAATCAGCCGATCATCTGCAAAAAGGTGGCGAACTCCGCTTGGTCGCCAACAGCTTCCTGCGCTACCAACCGCTGATCGAAGGAGCGCTTGGCAACTGCCAGGTACGAGCCGAAGGGCAAGGCTTCAAGATCTACCAGGCGACGCGCGGATAAAAACAGCGCTTGCCGAAACGGATTTGCCTAGGCAGAATCCGCTCCGTCCTAGGGGAGTAGTCTCCCGCGAGCACCCAGCTCGCCCGGTACGCGTCAACATACTTGGTCCACAGACCATGGCGCGTGCGACCCACGGTCCGCACAGACGGACCCAGGGTTTGACAAGACCTATGACACGCACACCTTACCCGGGGCGGGAAGGCTGTACGTGTCATAGCCGTGTCGACCCGCCCCCGTAGGAATCCTGATGCTGGAATCATTACTCGTACCGACCGCGATCGTGGCCCTCGCCGAAATTGGCGACAAGACCCAATTGCTCGCGCTCATCCTCGCCGCCCGCTTTCGCAAGCCCTGGCCGATCATCGCTGGTATCATCGCCGCCACCCTGGCCAACCATGCCGCAGCCGGTGCCGTAGGCGCCTGGGTCAGCACTTTCTTCTCCGCCGCCACCCTGCACTGGATCCTCGCTGCCAGCTTTGCCGCCACGGCGCTGTGGACGCTGATTCCCGACAAGATGGACGATGACGAAGCCAGCACGGCCCGTCGCTTCGGCCCGTTCCTGACGACCCTGATTGCATTCTTCATCGCGGAGATCGGTGACAAGACCCAGGTCGCTACGGTGATGCTGGCTGCCCAGTATCCGCACCTGATCATGGTCATCATCGGTACCACCCTGGGCATGCTGATTGCCAACGTGCCGGTGGTATTGGCGGGCAACTTCGCCGCCGAGAAACTGCCATTGACCCTGATCCGTCGCCTGGCATCGGCCGCCTTCTTCGTGCTGGCGGGCGTGGCGGTGTATTCGGCGATGCAGGTCAGTGGCTGGTTTGGGTGACCGGTCGCGGGGCAAGCCCACTCCTACAGCAGGAGCGGGCTTGCCCCCCGATGCTTCAACTACTTCTTGGCCTGCTCGTACAACGGCATCACCTTGGGAATCGCCGCCCGCAACGAAGCCTGACGGCTGTCAGAGGCCGGGTGAGTGCTCATGAACTCAGGCTGCGAGCCGCCGGAGGCCTGGGCCATCTTGTCCCACAGGGTGATCGCGGCATTGGGGTTGTAGCCGGCACGGGCCGCCAGCTCCAGGCCGATCAGGTCGGCCTCGTTCTCGTTGGCGCGGCTGTTGGGCAGGGTCATGCTGTACTGCACCACGGTGTCGGCCAGCGCCAGGCTGTCCTGGCCCAGGCCCAGCAAGGCACCCGCGCCGGAGCGCGCCATCTGGATACCGTAGGCCTTGGACATGGCTTCACGGCCATGTTCACGCAGGGCGTGGGCGATTTCATGGCCCATGACCGCGGCAATCTCGTCATCGGTCAGCTTGAGCTTGTCGATCAGGCCGGTGTAGAAAAAGATCTTGCCGCCCGGCCCGCAGTTGGCGTTGAGCTCGTCGCTCTTGATCAGGTTGACCTCCCAGTTCCATTGCGCCGCATCCGGGCGGAACTTGGGCGCCTGGGCAATCAGGCGGTCGGCAATCAACTGCACTCGCTTGGCCGTGGCGCTGGTCTTGTCGACGGCGCCCTGGTTGGACGCTTCGCTCAGGGTCTGCTGGTAAGACTGCGCATACATCTGGTTGACCTCATCGGTCGACAGCATGCTGAACATGTATTGCTTACGCTCGACACCCACGGCACCGCCGCTGGTGGTGTTCACCGCCTGACATCCAGCAAGCAGTACGCTGGCGCTCAGGGCGCCAATGACAAAAGACCTACGCATGAAAACACTCCATTCGAACATGCCGAGTATCGTAGGCCGACTCGATTGAGCCCGCTACACCCCGGGCGAAGAATTCTCCAGACGGCACTCATGCTTTGACCTCCACGGGCCGATAACGCAAGGCAGACGAATTTTCTTGCGCGTGGAGCCTTTCATGAAGTTCAGGTCGATCCAGTTTTCCGTCGCAGCCCTTGCCGGCGCCATTGTGCTGAGCATTGTCGCCGCCCTGGTGCTCTACGCCGTGTACTCCGGCCAGCGTACCCAGGAGCTGGTGCAAACCCGCACCCAGCAGCAGTTCGAGGCGGTGATCGAACAGCGTTTGACCGCCCTGGCCCGCACCCAGGTGAGCGAAATCCAGCGCGGCCTGGAAGCCCCCTTGCTGATTGCCCGGGGCTTGGCCACCAGTAACGCGATGCTGGGCATGAAAGATGCCAGCGGCAATCCCCAACTGGTGATCGAGCGTCAGCAACTGATCGCCCTGCTCAAGCAGACCGCCGTAACCAATCCGCTGATCCTGGGCACCTACCTGGGCTGGGAAGCCGGCGCCCTGGATAACGATGACAACCGCTACATCGGCACCTCCATCACCGGCATCGACAGCGCCACCGGCCGCTTCCTGCCCTGGTGGTTCCGCAATGACGATGGCAGCCTGGGCCTGGACAAACTGGCCGACGTCAATGACCAGACCATCCTTGCCACGGGTGTGCGCGCCAGTGAGTACTACCTCTGCCCACGGGAGTCGAAGAAGGCTTGCGTGATCGACCCGGCGCCCTATGAGGTCGGCAACAAGGTGGTGATGCTCGCCTCATTCGTCGAGCCGATCATGATCGATGGCACGTTCCAGGGTATCGCCGGTGCTGACCTGTCGGTGAACTTCATCCAGGAACTGCTCAATACCGCCGATCAGCAACTGTACGACGGTGCCGGCGAGCTGGCGCTGGTATCGGGCAACGGCCGCCTGGTAGCGTTCACCAAAGACCCGGGCAAGTTCGGTGCAAAAGCCAGCGAGGCCCTCGACGCGGGGGTCGCTGCCACCTTGAGCCAGCTCAGCGGAGAAACCCTGCGCTACCAGGTGAACCAGGCCGCCAACCGCATCGAGCTGTACCTGCCCTTCAAGATCGGCAACACCGACGCCCGCTGGACCCTGTTGCTGGAGTTGCCGCTGAGCGCGGTCATGGCCGACATCAATAAACTGCAGGATGAACTCAGCGCCCAGCGTCGTACCGACCTCGCCGGCATGACCGTGGTGGGCCTGGGCATTGCGGCCCTGGGCCTGCTGGTGATCTGGCTGCTGGCCCAGGGCATCGCCCGTCCGCTGCGCCAGATGGTCGCCATGCTCGATGACATCGCCCAGGGTGAAGGCGACCTGACCCGCCGCCTGAGCAGCGACCGCGCCGATGAACTGGGCTCGATCGCCAAAGGCTTCAATACCTTTTTGAGCAAGCTGCAGGCGATGATCAGCCAGGTGGTGGCCTCGGTACAGAAGGTCAGCGACTCCTCGGAGCACACGGCAGACATCGCCATCCGCACCAACCAGGGCGTGCACAAGCAAATGGCCGAGATCGACCTGGTGGCCACCGCCGTACATGAAATGACCGCCACCGCCCAGGATGTGGCACGCAACGCTACTCATGCCGCCCAGGCCGCCAGCAACGCCGACCAGGCCGCCCACCAGGGCCTGCAGATTGTGCGCGACACGTCCCACTCGATCAGCGCCCTGGCCGAGGAAATCGGCCGGGCGGTGGGCGTGGTGCAGACCCTGGCCCGCGACAGCGAGAACATCAACGCCATCCTCACCGCCATCCGCGCCATTGCCGAGCAGACCAACCTGCTGGCCCTGAACGCGGCCATCGAGGCGGCGCGCGCCGGTGAACAGGGCCGCGGCTTTGCGGTGGTTGCCGACGAGGTACGCAACCTGGCGCAGAAAACCCAGCAGGCCACCGAAGAAATCCAGCAGATGATCCAGCAGTTGCAGCAAGGCACCCGCGATGTGGTGCGGGTCATGGAAGACAGCCAGGGCAAGACCGACGACAGCGTGCAGCAGGCCGCTCGCGCCGCCCAGGCCCTGGAAAGCATCACCCAGGCGGTGTCGGTGATCAACGACATGAACACCCAGATTGCCAGTGCGGCAGAAGAGCAGAGCGCGGTGGCCGAAGACATCAACCGCAACGTGATCAATATCGGCCAGGTGGCCAACGAGGTGGCGGGCGGGGCGGATGAGTCCAGTACAGCCAGTGCCGAATTGACCAAGCTGGCCGAGCAGCAGCGGCGCTTGATCAATCAGTTCAGGGTATAGGCGCGGGCTTGTCCTGCGATCGCAATCAATGCATCGCGGGGCAAGCCCGCTCCTACAGCCCCATCAGGCCGGCGTCAGGCACTCCGGACCATTGAGCTTCGGATCATTCACAAAATTGGCCAGCACCCGCTCACGCAACGGTGCCTGGGTACTGGCCAGCAATTCGTAGAGCCGCGCCGACGGCGTTTCCGGGTCGAGCCACAGCGCCTGACCGGCAGCATCGAGAATCAACGGTCGACGCTGATTCAACGCAGCCTGGGTCACCACCGCCGTACTCAGCCACACCTGGTCCTGCACCGGGTACGCCTCCCAGATCGCCGCAAAGAACAGCGATGAGCCCTCCCCCGGCGTCAGCCAGTAAGGCCGCTTGCGCTGGGTGCCGCGCCATTCATAAAAGCCGTTGGCCGGCATCAGGCAACGGCGCAGGCGAAAGGCCTCGCGAAACATCGGTTGCTCGGCCAGGGTTTCGGCCCGGGCATGGGCGGGGGTGCGCGAAAGGTCGGTCAGCCAGGCCGGCGTCAGCCCCCAGCGCGCCCGCGCAAGCGTCTGCTGCCCGTCAAGCTGACGCTGGATCAGTACCGAATTACCGGGCGAGATGTTCCATTGCGCCTGCTGGTCGGTCGGGAACCCCGGCAATGCAGCAAAGGCGGGAGACCAGCGAAACAGCGCATAACGTCCACACATGAGGGATAAAGACCTAGCAAATCAGGGTTCCGGGAACACTCTCCGGTTCGTCGCCAGCCAGTGGCTGGGCAGCATTGTACGCGGCGATCAACTGGCGTGCGTAATCGGCCTGCTCGTCCGCCACCGCCAGCCCCAACAATCCCTGCATCGGCAGGTCACCCATGGCGCCGATCAGGTCGCGCCCCACCAGGTGAACCGCGATGCCCTCACTGTCGAGCATTCCCATCAGCATTTGTGCTTCCAGCAGACTTTCCGGCTCATAGATTCGTTGCATCAGTCATTCTCACCGTAGACATCAAGCATCCATTCATCACCATGCACCTGTAATACAAAGCGGATGGGCTTGCAGCACACCTGGCAGTCCTCGATGTACTCCTGGTCGCCACCGGACAGGTCCACCGTCGTCTCAACTTCTTCACCGCAATAAGGACAATCGTAGATCGCAGCTTCGAGCATCGCGGCCTCCACAGTGACTTGTGCGTATAATTGCCGGTCTATTTACAGGACCTGCGCGTGTTCGAGCCGTTTTTCGAGCCCCGGCCCTACCTATTACCCTAGCCGTTTCCAACAAGAGAGCATGATGGGCGAATTCGATGCCATCCGACCGTACGACGACGCTGAGGTCCCTGCCGTTCTGGCACGCCTGCTCAGCGACCCGGCATTCCTCGATATCCTCACCCACTTCCGCTTCCCGCGCATGGCCGGTGCCTTGGGCTGGCTGCTCAAGCCGCTGATCGCCCGGCGCCTGCGCAAAGAGTTCGCCGGCGTCAGCTGCGTCTCGACCCTGCAGGACAAGGTCGAGTACTACGTCGACCACACCATTGAGCGCGCCACCGACGGGGTGACCTATACCGGCGTCGAACTGCTCAAGGCTGGTACCGCTTACCTGTTCCTGGCCAACCACCGCGACATCGTCATGGACCCGGCCTTCGTCAACTATGCGGTGTACCACGCCGGCCTGCCCACGCCTCGGATCGCCATCGGCGACAACCTGCTGCAAAAGCCGTTCGTCAGCGACATGATGCGCCTGAACAAGAGCTTCATCGTTCACCGCTCGATTACCGGTCGCCGGGAAAAACTCGCCGCCTACCAGCTCCTGTCGGCGTACATCAATCATTCGATCCGCAACGACGGCCAGTCGATCTGGATCGCCCAGGCCGAAGGCCGGGCCAAGGATGGCGACGATCGCACCGATTCGGCGATCCTCAAGATGTTCCACATGAGCCGCAAGGACGAACCGTTCGGCGCAGTGATCCAGTCGCTGAACCTGAGCCCGGTATCGATCAGCTACGAATACGACCCGTGTGACCAGGCCAAGGCCCGGGAGCTCTTCATCCGCGCCACCACCGGCACCTACAGCAAAGCACCGGGTGAAGATGACCTGAGCATCGCCCAGGGCATTACCGGCTACAAGGGGCGGGTACACATCAACTTCGCCCCGCCGGTGACCGCGTTCTTCGAGGACACCAAGCAGCTGGCGGCGGAAATCGATCGGCAGATCCTGGGCGGCTACCGGCTGTTCCCGGTGCATTACCTGGCGTATGCACAGTGGGCCGATGCCGATCCTGCGCTGGACGTGCCCAAGGCGGACAAGGTATTTGCGGCCGATGAACTGGCCCGTGCCCAGGCTGAATGGCAGCGCCGCCTGGACGCTTGCCCGGCCGAGCATCGGCCCTACCTGGTGTTGCAGTATGCGATGCCGGTGCGTAACCAGTATCGAGTCAAGGCGGGATTGGGGCTTTGATGCAAGCGCGGGGCAAGCCCGCTCCTACTGGAGCGGGCTTGCCCCGCGAGGTTTCAAACCCAGGTACTGAACCAGGACAGCAACAGGGCCAGTGCCAGGAAGGCAAAACCCAGAATGTAGTAGAAGCGGTTGATGCGCAGGGTCATGCCATCGACCACCGCCTCATCGCTCGGAGCACCGGCCAGCGCCTGGGCCTCGCGACGTCGGGCACTGTGCAGCAGCAGGCCGCCAGGGCAGGTAACCAGCAGCGCCACCACGTTGATCAGCTTGGCCGGATGGGCGGCAAGCAGCGCCCAAAGCATTTGCAACGACATTACACAACCTCGAAGTCATACGTCGGCGGGCATTCTACCCAAGCCTTCGCGCAAGTCCCGTGCTTTTCGACCAACGACAAGCAGCGTCATACGATCGTCATCCACACGCGCGAACATACCGGCCCTCGTGACCAAACGGAGCTTGTCATGCTGCACGCCGAAAACCAGGACCGCCTCTACCTGATCGCCCCAAGTGAAGAACAGCAAGCGCTGATCGACGGCCTGGCCTTCAATGTCCAGGACCGCCAATGGCTGGTGTACTGCGCCCTGGGCGGCCACACTCACCACGACCTGCCGGAAGTCGACGGCCCGACCGGCATCAGCGTGCTGGACTTCTACGTCGAAGCGGCCTGAACCCCAGGCACAAAAAAGCCCGATGCCTGCCATGCAGCCATCGGGCTTTTTGTGCGTCGGGCTTACTCGCCCAGGATCTGGCCGATGGACTGGTCCTTGAACACACGGGTCAGGGCGTCGCTCAGGACGTCGCTGACCAGCTTGGTGTTGGTTTCCTGGTTGGGCGCCATGCCGAAACGCTGATCCAGCGAGGCGCCGTAGCGGCCGCTGTAACGACGGTTGGCGTTGGACACGTCAGCCTTGAAGGTCGCGCCGATGGTGGCTTCAGTCACGTACAGGCCTTCTTTTGGCGACTGGTACTTGAGCTCGGCCAGGGTCAAGGTCAACTGCGGCGCGTTGTAGGCGTTGGGCGTCGGGGTGAAGCCGAGCAGGCGTACGGCGGCTTCGGCCTGGGCCTGCAGCTTGGGCAGGATGTCGTTGCCGGTCACGGTAATGGCGCTGGTTTCAGGGTACAGACCACCACGGGTGCCCAGGGTCTGGGTGCCACGGCCATCAACGACCTTGACCACTACCGGCTGGCCGTGACCGACCGGCGCCAGCTGGGCGGTGAGTTTGGGCTGCGGGCTGAGCTGTTGCGGGCTGTGGGCACAACCGACCAGGGTCAGACTGGTCACCGCGATCAAACCGAACAACAAACGTTGCAACATGCTCATTTCTCCAGGATAGGCAGCAAAGGCCGCCAGTATAACCAGCCCGACACGGGCCAGCCATCAGCGCGCCATTAGCAAATCAGACAGGCGCCAACGGCACCGGTTCGCTGTCACAATCGTTTCATTACCCCGCGGTTATGCTGGCGCCCAGAGCACTCAACGAGGTTTACGTCATGTCCCGGTTCTGGACTTCCCTGTTTCGCCGCACGCCAATGCGCAGCTTCGCCCGCCTCGACAACCAGGGCCATTGCCTGGCTTTCAAGCAGTGCACGGTGCAACCCGGTGGCGCCGAATGGGTGGAAATCGACGAAATTCGCCTGAGCTGGCTCAACCATCCGCTGCCCGCCAGCGCCCGGGTTTGCTCGCGTCCCCGCGGTAACTGGGTACAACGCAGCCTGGCCGCCTGACGGCTGCTTCAATAAAAGTCGCTAATAAAGATCATTTCTGCCCGCGACATCGTTATAATCTCCCCCCGATTATAAGGACGTCTCCTGATCGGGCCTCGCAGCACCGCCAATGTTCATCATTGCGCATCCTCCGCACCGCCCACAGAGAGCCTTCCACACAGGTCTTGCACCAGCCAGTGTGCCTGCGTCATTTGGCCCTCTGCTCTGCCTGAACCTGCCAGGTCTGCCATCGCGCAGTCCTTTTTGAGGTTCACGACTCCAAAAGAGCGTGAAAAAACGGGTTTTCACAACTTCACGAGAGTGTGGCGAGCAATGAACAGTCTGGCATGTGCAAAAGCACCTAAAGTGTCCCGAACAGCCCTGAACAGCTGGCAAACGTGCTCATCCAGGATGAGTGCCTGAGGCCGGTCCATAACGCACGACGGACACCTTGACCATAAGTCGAATTGCCGCACCGGCCTTAAAATGCGTTCATAGGCAACGCAAAGCCCGGTTGGCGGTGTCCGCTGAAGTTGCAAAAACTGCGAAGAATCGGACATGGCGATCCTGGCAAAGCCAAGGATCCTATGCTGTCAATTTGGTGCTGTAGATTTTGGAGACGCGTTAAATGGCGCAGAACGAAGCAGTCGATGTAGTACTGGTAGGGGCAGGCATCATGAGTGCCACCCTGGCCGTACTGCTCAAGGAACTCGACCCGGCAATCAAGCTGGAAGTCGTCGAGTTGATGGATTCGGGTGCCGCGGAAAGTTCCAACCCGTGGAACAACGCCGGGACCGGCCATGCCGGGCTGTGTGAACTGAACTACACGCCGCAGGCCGCCGACGGCAGCATCGACATCAAGAAAGCGGTGCACATCAACACCCAGTTCGAGGTTTCCCGGCAGTTCTGGGCTTACCTGAGCAAAAAAGGCGCGTTCAGCTCGCCGCGTGCGTTCATCAACCCCATTCCGCACCTGAGCTACGTCGAGGGCGAGAAAGGCGTCGGCTTCCTGAAGAAGCGCTTTGAGCTGCTCAAGCAGCACCATGCCTTCTCCGAGATGGAGTACACCGAAGACAAAGCGGTGATGAACGACTGGATGCCGCTGATGATGCCGGGTCGCCCTACCGACCAGAAAATCGCCGCCACCCGCGTCATGAAAGGCACCGACGTCAACTTCGGCGCCCTGACCAACAAGCTGCTCAAGCACCTGGCCAACGCGCCGGATGCCCAGGTCAAGTACTGCAAGCGCGTGACCGGCCTGCGCCGTAACGGCAGCGGCTGGACCGTCAGCATCAAGGACGTCAACAGCGGCAGCAGTCGTGAAGTCGACGCCCGCTTCGTGTTCCTCGGCGCCGGTGGCGCGGCCCTGCCGCTGCTGCAAGCCTCGGGCATCGAAGAGAGCAAAGGCTTTGGCGGCTTCCCGGTCAGCGGCCAGTGGCTGCGTTGCGACAACCCGGAAGTGGTCAAGAAGCACCAGGCCAAGGTCTACAGCCAGGCAGCCGTCGGCTCGCCGCCGATGTCGGTGCCGCACCTGGACACCCGCGTCGTCGACGGCAAGACCTCCCTGCTGTTCGGCCCGTACGCCGGCTTCACCACCAAGTTCCTCAAGCACGGCTCGTTCCTTGACCTGCCGCTGTCGGTACGCATGGGCAACATCGGCCCGATGCTGGCCGTGGCCCGCGACAACATGGACCTGACCAAGTACCTGGTCAGCGAAGTGATGCAGTCGATGGAGCAGCGTCTTGATTCCCTGCGCCGCTTCTACCCCGAGGCCAAAGCCGAGGACTGGCGCCTGGAAGTGGCCGGTCAGCGTGTGCAGATCATCAAGAAAGACCCGAAAAAAGGCGGCGTCCTGCAGTTCGGTACCGAACTGGTGGCTGCCAAGGACGGCACCCTGGCCGCCCTGCTCGGTGCTTCCCCTGGTGCCTCGGTAACCGTGTCGATCATGCTCGAGCTGATCGAGCGCTGCTTCCCCGAGCAGACCAAGGGCGCCTGGGCTGCCAAGCTCAAGGAAATTTTCCCGGCCCGGGAAAAGGTCCTGGCCGCCGACGCTGCGCTGTATCACAAGATCAGCGCGCACAACGACGAGGTCCTGGGCCTGGTCGAAAACAGCCCGGCGCAGAACTACGCGTAACGCACCGGCATAAAAAAACGCCCTTCGGGGCGTTTTTTTATGGGCGCGATTCAATCAACCACGGGCCTTGTCGATGATCTCGATGTACTCGGCGGCATTGCGCTGGTCGCGGATCTGGTCGACGAAGGTCTGGCCGTGCTCGTCCTTGCCGTCCAGGTCCAGCCCGGCCTCGACGAAGAAGCCGACAAAGCGCTCGAAGTCATCGATGCGCAGACCGCGGTAGGCCTTTACCAGCTTGTGCAGCGAAGGCGAAGTCGCATCAGCCGGCTCGAACTGCAGGAAGGATTTGACGTACTCGTCGCTGATCTCATCCCCAATCACTTGCTTTTTGTCTTTACGCATTACCGACTCCAACTGAACCATCACGGACATTTTCACGGGCCGGCAGTTTACCCCTGCCTAGCCCCGGCGCTCAACGCGCGCGTACAGCCCCGGTGTGCAGATCGGCCCAGACGTGGCCGTTGGGGTAGCTGAGAAACTGTACATAGACCGTGTCGTTGCGCAGCAAATCGAGAATCACCGGGTACTGACTGAGCGGGTAATTCAGGCTCAGGACTTTGCTCTTCGGGTCGAACACCGGCTTTTTCAGGCTTTTACTTTCGCCATCGAAGCTGATCAACACCTGGCTCAAGGTGGCGCCCTTGCTCAACGGCTTGCCCTTGAGGCGAAGCGTCAGCGGCGCGGTCACTGGAATAGGTTGCTGGTTGGACTGGCGCTGATTGCCGAGCACTACCGAGTAGCTGGTGACCTGCAGCAGTTGCTGGGTTTCGGCGGCTTCCTGGCGCAGGGACAGGTCATCCGGTGGCAGGAACTGATTATGCAGGGGGGCAGCAGCCAGAGGCATGCTCAACAACAGGAGAAGAGGGACAATCGCACGCATGACAGGCTCCTTGGGGCGGCCTGGCACTTTAGCAGATTGTAGGAGCGGGCTTGTTGTGTGTGGGCTTGCTGTGGGAGCGGGCTTGCCCCGCGATAGCAATCCCACAGCCACATCGCGGGGCAAGCCCGCTCCTACGGTGGTATCAGTCGAACTGCGCGCGCATCCAGGCCTGGTACTCGGCCACACCCGGCTCACCTTCACGCGGCGCCCAACTGGCCAGCTCACCCTCACCGACCGGGCGATAAGGGCCGGACTTGCACTCGAACATGATGCTGTCCGCCTCCAGCACCACCAGGCCATGGAATGTACCGGGCGCCAGGTCGACACCCAGGCAATCGCCACCGGCCTCAAGCACCCGCTTATCGAGCACCGTACCCTGCTCATCGAAGATCAACAGGCCCAGCTTGCCGCGCAGCACGATCAGGCACTCGGCCTTGTCGGCCGACAGGTGCCGGTGCGGCGGAATATAGGTAGAAGGCTGCAGCCCCACCGCCATGCGGTGGCAAGGCTCTTCCATCTCGTGGAAGTTGTGATGCTGGCGGCCACGGGGGTTGGCCGCCGACTTGTCAGCCAGCTCGGCAAACAACGATTGATCGAGAAAACCGGGCTGGCGCATGAGTCAGAGTCCTTTTACGGCGAAGATACCGTTGGCGTTGCGCCAGTAACCCTTGTAGTCCATGCCATAGCCGAACACGTAGCGGTCGATGCAGCTCAGGCCGCAGAAGTCGGCCTTGAGGTCGGCGCTGGCCTTGCGGTCGTGGTCCTTGTCGATCAGTACAGCGGTATGCACGGCGCGGGCACCAGCATGCTTGCAGAAGTCGATGATGGCACTGAGGGTGTGACCTTCGTCAAGAATGTCATCGATGATCAGCACGTCGCGGTCGATGAACGAGACTTCCGGCTTGGCTTTCCAGAACAGATCACCACCGCTGGTCTGATTACGGTAGCGCGTGGCGTGCAGGTAGGAGGACTCGAGCGGGAACTGCAAATGGGTGAGCAGTTTGCCGGCGAAGATCAGGCCACCGTTCATCACACAGAACACCACCGGGTTGCGTTCGGCGAGCACGTCGCTGATCTGCGCGCCAACACGGGCAATGGCGGCCTCGACTTCGGCTTCGGTGTAAAGGCAGTCAGCCTCTCGCATGACTTGACGGATATGCTCGAGATCAGCGGACATGGCGCTCTCCAAGGGGCAGCAATTGAGAAAAGCGGGCAAAGGTACGCATCCAGGGGCGTCAGATCAAGCATTTATGGACTAACGTCCAGAATGCCTATAGGACACAGGTGGCTGAATAGATTAATCTACCGCCGTTTTTTTGCCCGCCCCCCGGAGCCTTTCCCTATGCCTACCCGTGAGATCCGCCATCCGCTGATCCGTCACAAGCTCGGCCTGATGCGCCGTGCCGATATCAGCACCAAGAACTTTCGCGAACTCGCCCAGGAAGTCGGCACGCTCCTGACCTACGAAGCGACCAAAGACCTGCCACTGGAAACCTACGAAATCGAAGGCTGGTGCGGCAAGGTCCAGGTCGAGAAAATCGCCGGCAAGAAGATTACTGTAGTACCGATCCTGCGCGCCGGCATCGGCATGCTCGACGGCGTGCTCAGCCTGATCCCGGGCGCCAAGGTCAGCGCCGTGGGCGTTGCCCGCAACGAGGAAACCCTCGAAGCGCATACCTACCTGGAAAAACTCGCCCCGGAAATCGACGAGCGCCTGGCGCTGATCATCGACCCGATGCTGGCCACCGGCGCCTCGATGGTTGCCACCATTGACCTGCTGAAGAAAGCCGGCTGCAAGGACATCCGCGCCATGGTGCTGGTTGCTGCGCCCGAAGGCATTGCCGTGGTCGAGAAAGCCCACCCGGACGTACAGATCTACACCGCCTCGATCGACGAGCGCCTGAATGAACACGGCTACATCATCCCGGGCCTGGGCGATGCCGGTGACAAGATCTTCGGCACCAAGCAGAAGGACGCCTGAACATGCAGCAGGAGTTCAACGACCCGCTCTGGCGTCAGGTCCTCTCTGGCGCACAGATGCTGTTCGTCGCCTTTGGCGCCTTGGTGCTGATGCCGCTGATCACCGGCCTCGACCCTAACGTCGCGCTGTTCACTGCGGGTCTGGGAACTCTACTGTTTCAGGTGGTGACCGGCCGTCAGGTTCCGGTCTTCCTGGCGTCGAGCTTTGCCTTCATCACGCCCATCATCCTCGCCAAAGGCCAGTTCGGCCTGGCCGAGACCATGGGCGGGGTCATGGCGGCCGGGTTCGTCTACACCTTCCTGGGCCTGGCGGTGAAGATCAAAGGCACAGGCTTTATTGATCGCCTGCTGCCGCCCGTGGTGATCGGCCCGGTGATCATCTCCATTGGCCTGGCCATGGCGCCGATTGCGGCCAACATGGCTATGGGCAAGGCCGGTGACGGTACCGAGCTGCTGCCTTATAGCACCGCCATGATGATCTCGATGCCGGCCCTGCTGACCACCCTGATCGTCGCCGTGTTCGGCAAAGGCATCTTCCGCCTGGTACCGATCATCGCCGGTGTGCTGGTGGGCTTTGGCCTGTCGTTCTACTTTGGCGTGGTCGATACCGCCAAGATCGCCGCAGCACCATGGTTGGCCCTGCCGCATTTCACGGCGCCCACCTTCAACTGGCAGGCGATCCTGTTCATCGTGCCGGTTGCCCTGGCGCCGGCCATCGAGCATATCGGCGGCGTCATTGCCGTGGGCAGCGTCACCGGTCGCGACTACCTGAAAAAGCCCGGCCTGCATCGCACCCTGCTCGGCGACGGTATCGCCACCACCACCGCCGGCCTGTTCGGCGGCCCGCCCAACACCACCTACGCCGAAGTCACGGGCGCGGTGATGCTGACCAAGAACTACAACCCGAAGATCATGACCTGGGCGGCGATTTTCGCCATCACCCTGGCCTTCATCGGCAAGTTCGGTGCGCTGCTGCAAAGCATTCCGGTACCGGTGATGGGTGGCATCCTCTGCCTGCTGTTCGGCTCGATCGCGGCGGTTGGCATGAACACCATGATCCGCCACAAGATCGACCTGGGCGAAGCCCGCAACCTGGTGATCGTCTCGGTGACACTGGTGTTCGGTATCGGTGGCGTGCTGGTGGGTACCGGCACCGGCCCGGATGACTGGGGCCTCAAAGGTATCGCCCTGTGCGCGGTGGTGGCGATTGCGCTGAACCTGCTGCTGCCGGGGAATGACGGCTGGAAGAACAAGGCTCAGGATTGAACCGCATCGCGGGGCAAGCCCGCTCCTACCGTGTAGGAGCGGGCTTGCCCCGCGATCCTTTCATCAAGCCTGTTCGCACATTCCCTTCAATGCCTGCACCCATTGCGGGTGATCATTCAGGCACGGCACCAGCACCAACTCCTCCCCACCCGCCTCGATAAACTGCTCGCGACCGCGATCGCCAATCTCCTCCAGCGTCTCGATACAGTCGGCGACAAAGGCCGGGCACATAACCAGCAGTTTTTTCACGCCCGCCTTGCCCAGCTCGTCCAGGCGCGTCTCGGTGTAGGGTTCGATCCACTTGGCCCGCCCCAGGCGCGACTGGAACGACACCGACCATTTACCATCCGGGATACCCATCTGCCGGGCGAACGCCTGGGCGGTGCGGATGCACTGGCCGCGATAGCACACCGCGAGCATTTCAGGCGAGGAATCGCGACAGCAGTCCGGGTCCTGGAAGCGATGGCTGCCAGTGGGGTCGAGCTTCTTCAGGTGCCGCTCGGGCAGGCCATGGAAGCTCAGCAGCAGATGGTCGTAATCCTGTTCGAGATAAAGCTTGGCACTGGCCACCAACGCATCGATGTACTCCGGGCGGTCGTAGAACGGCTGCAGCACACGCATTTGCAGCGCCAGCTTCTGTTCGGCGATCACCTGGCGCGCCTGCTCGACCACGGTGGTCACGGTGCTGTCGGCAAATTGTGGGTAGAGCGGCGCCAGGGTGACCTGCTTCACGCCCTGTGCAGCCAGGCGCGCCAGCACGGTCGGCAAGGAGGGCTCGCCGTAGCGCATGGCCATTTCCACCGGGCCATGGCTCCACTGCTCGCGCATGGCGGCCTGCAGGCGGCGGGTCAGCACCACCAGCGGTGAACCTTCATCCCACCAGATCGAGGCATAGGCATGGGCCGATTGCTCAGGGCGCTTGATCAGGATCAGCGACACCAGCAAGCGTCGCACCGGCCATGGCAGGTCGATGACGTAGGGGTCCATCAGAAACTGATTGAGGTAGCGGCGCACATCGGCCACCGAGGTGGTGGCCGGCGAACCCAGGTTGACCAGCAGCAGAGCGTGATCGGTCATGCAACGTCCTATTTCAGAGGCGACTGGACAACTCATCCAGGGCCGATTGCAAATCATTGAAGCGGAAGGTGAAGCCGGCGGCGAGCAAACGCACCGGTCGCGCCCGCTGTCCGCCCAGCAGCAGGGTCGACAACTCACCCAGCCCGGCCTTGAGCACCAGCGCCGGCAACGGCATGAAGGCCGGTCGATGCAGTGCTCTGCCCAGGCGCTTGGCGAACTCACGGTTGCGCACCGGCTCCGGGGCGCAGGCATTATAAGGACCGCTGGCGTCCTTTTGCTGCAAGAGAAAATCAATCAGGGCGATCTGGTCGTGGATATGAACCCACGGCATCCACTGGCGACCATCCCCGATCGGCCCGCCCAGTCCCAGTTTGAACGGTGTGCGCAGGCGCGACAAAAAGCCGCCTTCGCTCGACAGCACCAGCCCCGTGCGCACCAGCACCACACGTATGCCCAGGGCCTGGGCGCGTTGCGCGGTTTCTTCCCAGGCGATGCACAGCTGGCTGGCGAAATCTTCTTTGACCGGCTGCGAGGCCTCGGTCAGCTCACGCTCGCCAGCGTCGCCATACCAGCCTACTGCAGACCCGGAAATCAGCACCTCGGGGCGCTGCTGGCGCTGCCCAAGCCAGGCCAGCAACTGCTCGGTCAGGGTGATCCGACTGCCCCACAACAGCGCTCGCCGCCGCGCCGTCCAGGGCCGATCGGCAATCGGCGCCCCGGCCAGATTGATCACGGCATCAAGCGGCTCATCCTCGCTCAACTCATCCAGCCGGGCGATGCCGCGCACACCAGCGCCGCACAATCTGCCCACCTGTTCGGGGCGTCGACTCCACACTGTCAGCTGATGACCTTTGGCCAACCAATGCTGACAAAGCTGCTGGCCTATCAGCCCCGTACCGCCGGTCAACAATATATGCATGGCTGTGTCCTCACTTGGCGCGCCAGTGGTCTATTTTTAAGAACAAGGCACTTTTTTGACCGATCGCTCTCGGATAAACATAGGACAACCTGTCGCAACGAGTGGAACCACCTCGCGCAGGGTTCTTGAGCGGTACAGGTTTGTCCGGCAGCGTAGTCTTTAACCATCAGGTTTGAAGAGGCCATTATGAGTGTACCTATTGCCATTATCGGTGCCGGTATCGCCGGACTGTCAGCGGCCCAGGCCCTGCAAAAAGCAGGGCAGACCGTCCACTTGTTCGACAAGGGGCACGGCAGTGGCGGTCGCATGGCCAGCAAGCGCAGCGATGCCGGAGCCCTTGATCTGGGCGCCCAGTACTTCACGGCTCGCGATCGACGCTTTGTCGACCAGGTCCAGCAGTGGGTCGCCGCCGGCTGGGTGGCCGAGTGGAAGCCCCAGCTCTACAACTACCATGATGGCGTGCTGAGCCCTTCACCGGACGAACAGACCCGCTGGGTCGGTGTACCCCGCATGAGCGCCATTACCCGGGGCTTGCTCAAGGACGTGACAGTCAATTTCACCTGCCGTATCGCCGAGGTGTTCCGCGGCAAGCACTACTGGCACCTGCAAGACACCGAAGGCTGCAGCCACGGCCCGTTCAGCCGGGTGATCGTTGCGGTACCCGCCCCCCAGGCCACCCAACTGCTGGCGGCCACGCCCAAGCTCGCCGCCACCGCAGCCGGTGTGCAGATGGACCCGACCTGGGCCATCGCCATGGGCTTCGATACCCCGCTCGATACCCCCATGCAGGGCTGCTTCGTGCAGGACAGCTCCCTTGACTGGCTGGCCTGCAACCGTAGCAAGCCCGGACGTGACAGCCACATGGACACCTGGGTCTTGCACGCTACCTCCAGCTGGAGCAAGCAACACATCGACCTGAGCAAGGAAGCCGTGATCGAGCAGCTCTGGGGGGACTTCGCCGAATTGGTCGGCTGCGTGGTACCGGCCCCCAGCTTTTCCCTCGCCCATCGCTGGTTGTACGCCCGCCCGGCCGGCAACCATGAATGGGGCGCCCTGGCCGATGCCGACCTGGGCCTGTATGCCTGCGGCGACTGGTGCTTGTCGGGCCGCGTGGAAGGCGCCTGGCTCAGTGGCCAGGAAGCGGCACGGCGGCTACTCGAACACATGGAATGACTCCCCTCACGGGGCTGCCCCAGCGCTGCCCCGCTGCCCTCTGGCCACCCTGTACAAAAGCCTTCCACACCAATTGACTTGCACACGCCTGCCTCTATGATGGAGTTATTTGTACAAATACTAAAATTTGTACAAGTTTTCAGGACGCAGCCATGAAGGCGCCACTGCACGCCAGCAGACCCAGAATCGCTATCAGCGCCTGCCTGGCCGGCGCTTCCGTACGTTACAACGGCGGACACAAAGCCTCGCGCCTGTGCAATGAGACGCTGGCCGAGCACTTTGAACTTGTACAAGTCTGCCCCGAGGTCGCCATCGGCCTGGGTATACCCCGTGCGCCCATTCGCCTGGTCGGTGCCCCCCAGGATCCGCAAGCGATCAGTCACCGTGATCCCGCCCTGGATCTGTCCGGCCCGCTGAAGGCCTACGGCGAACAGATGGCCGACGAACTGGATGACATCTGCGGCTATATCTTCATGCAAAAGTCGCCTTCCTGCGGCCTTCACCGGGTCAAGGTGTACCAGGACAACGGCTACCCTGCCCGCGAAGGTGCACGCGGCCTGTACGCGGCAGCCTTCTGCGCACGACGCCCCGATTTGCCGGTGGAGGAAGACGGCCGCTTGTGCGACCCGGTGCTGCGCGAGAACTTCATCACCCGCGTCTACGCCTATGCCGACTGGCAGCGGTTACTGGCCGGCGGCCTAAGTCGCGGCGCGCTGGTCGCCTTCCATGCCCGCTACAAGTACCAGCTGATGGCCAACCACCCACAGCAATACAAGGTACTGGGCAAGCTACTGGGCAGCATGAGGCGCGAAGACGACCCCAACGTGCTCGGCCCCCGCTACTTCAGCCAACTGATGCAAGCACTGAGCCGCTGCGCCAGCCGCGGTAACCACAGCAATGTGCTGCAGCACCTGAGCGGCTACCTGCGCGATGCACTCAGCCAGGATGATCGGCAGGAAATGCGCCAACTGATCAACCAGTACCACGCCGGCGTCATCCCTCTGGTGGTGCCGCTGACCCTGCTTAAACACCATTTGCGCAGCCACCCCGATCCCTATGTGCTACAGCAGGTCTACCTGCAACCGCACCCACAGGACCTGAGCCTGCACAACGGCATCTGATGCCGCGCGATACAGGCAGTCGACCAAGGACCACCATGCAATTGATCTGGTTGCGCAGCGACCTGCGCGTACATGACAACACAGCCCTCGCCAGCGCCTGCGCGCGTGGCCCGACCCTGGCCATCTGGCTGTACAGCCCACAGCAATGGCGCGCCCATGATGACGCGCCGTGCAAGGTCGACTTCTGGCTACGCAATGTGCGCGAATTGAGCGACCGGCTGGCCGAACTGAATATTCCCTTGCTGGTCCGCGAGGCCGATGACTGGGAGCAGGCACCGGCAGTTTTGTTGCAGGTGTGTCGCGAGCACGAGGTACAGGCGCTGCACCTGAATGAAGAATACGGCGTGAATGAAAGCCGCCGTGACCAGGCCGTCAGCCAGGCATTTTCGCAGGCGGGCATCGCGCTGCATCGATATCTGGACCAGTTGCTGTTCAAGCCCGGCAGCATCCTGACGCGCAGCGGCGGCTACTTCCAGGTGTTCAGCCAGTTCCGCAAGGTCTGTCTGGAGCGCCTGCACCTGGGCCTGCCCGCCTTGCAGCCTCCCATCGAGCCTCAGGCAATCGGGCGGGTTGCCCGTGATCCGGTCCCCGAGGCAGTTGCTGGCTTCCCTCCTCCCCCGGACAGCCTTCGCGACCTCTGGCCTGCCGGCGAAGCAGAAGCTCATCGGCGACTGCAACAATTCGTCGAGGACGCCGTCGACGACTACCAAACCCAGCGGGACATGCCTGCCGATGCCGGCACCAGCCAACTCTCGGCCTACCTCGCCGCCGGGGTGATCTCGCCCAGGCAGTGCCTGCACCAGGCGCTGGCGCACAACCAGGGCGAGTTCGACAGTGGCAACCACGGGGTGCAAACCTGGATCAACGAGCTGCTGTGGCGCGAGTTCTACAAGCACATCCTGGTCGGCTACCCCCGAGTGTCCCGCCACCGCGCGTTCCGCCAGGACACCGAAGCCCTGCCGTGGCGCCATGCCCCTGAAGACTTGAAGGCCTGGCAAGAAGGCCGTACCGGCATCCCGATCATCGACGCCGCCATGCGCCAGTTGCTGGCAACCGGATGGATGCATAACCGCCTGCGCATGATCGTGGCGATGTTCCTGACCAAGAACCTGCTGATTGACTGGCGAGAGGGCGAGCGCTTTTTCATGCGTCACCTGATCGACGGTGACCTGGCGGCCAACAACGGCGGCTGGCAGTGGAGCGCATCGACGGGCACCGATGCTGCGCCCTACTTTCGTATCTTCAACCCGATCAATCAGTCCAGGCGCTTTGACAGCCAGGGGCGCTTTATCAAGCAGTGGCTGCCGGAACTGGCCCAGGCCGATGAAAAGTGCGTCCACAACCCGCTACCCGGTGGCGGGCTCTTTGCCGATTACGACTATCCCCCGCCCATCGTCGACCTGAGCCGTAGCCGCCAACGTGCACTGGATGCGTTCAAGCACTTGTCCACGCACCGGCATGAAGGTGTCGCCCCTTGAACGAAACCGGCCCTGCGATCAACGCAGGGCCATGGCTGGATTACAACGGCATACGGTAATGCAGGGCGTAACTTTCAACGCCATCGTTGGGTGTCTGCAGCCCGCCGTTGGAGTAGTGAATCGCACGCACCCCGACTTCATGACCACCGGCAAAGCGCAGGCCTAATCCGATGCGGTCTTCAAACTGGAAAGAGGAACCCAGTTCGTTGTTTTCAATTTCAGTGCTGGAGAACGCTGCAACCCCGATACCGATTTCGACATAAGGTTTGACCGACTCGCCGGCGAATTCGTAAACAAACACGGGGGCGAAGGAAAGACTGTGGTTACTTGCGGTCTTGTCACCGTCCCAATAGGTGTACGCCCCGTCCCAGTATCCTGTAAGGCGACCTACGCTAGTTTGCCACCAACTGACATCCCAGTTCGATTCCAGACCCAAGCGGTAGGTCATGGTCGATTCGCCGGTTTGCCCAACTGCAAACGAGATATCAGCAGCTTGCGCTGTTAAGGATTGCCCCAGGGTCAAGGCTGCAACAGCAGCCAAACAAAGCAGTTTCTTCATGAGAAACGTCCTTTTCCTAATGCTGTAGTTGGTTCTTTTGTCTCGCTGGACAAATTTTTGGAAACCGCTGGTGTTGCGTTAGTTCAGCCAATGTTGAGTGCTTTTCACACTTTTTTTACATTGTGAAGCTTCGCACACTGCCAGATTTATTCCACAACATTGGAAGGATCTTTCGCAAATGATCTGGACTCGCGCTGGTCCAGAACTGCGTGTCACTGGCGGGGCCTGCCGACAACAAGTGACGCTCGCCGAGCAGCCGTTGCAACTGGCGGGCAACCGCGGCGCCGGTGTCGATAATGGCGATGGAGGCCGGGACCATTTGCGCCAGCAACGGCTTGAGGAAGGGGTAATGGGTACACCCCAGAATCAGGGTATCGCAACCGGCATCGAGCAAGGGACGCAGGTAGCCCTGAAGCAATTCTCGTAGGGCAGGACTGCTCAGGTCGCCAGCCTCGATGCATTCGACCAGGCCGGGGCAAGGCTGAGTGACGACCCGCACATCGTTGGCGAAGCGGTCGAGCAAGGCGGCGAATTTTGCACTTTGCAGGGTGCCGGTCGTTGCCAGGACCCCCACCACGCCACTGCGGGTTGCTGCCGCAGCGGGCTTGACCGCAGGCTCCATGCCTACCAGCGGCCACTGCGGATACTGCTCGCGCAGGTCGGCCACGGCCGCCACGGTGGCCGTATTGCAGGCAAGCACCATGGCCTTGGCGCCCTGCTCGAGAAAGAACTCGGCCACCCGCCGGCAACGCTCGCGAATGAACGCGGGGGATTTTTCGCCGTAGGGAATGTGCCCGCAATCGGCCACATACAGCAGCGATTCGTTGGGCAGCAGGCGCTGGATTTCTGCCAGCACCGACAGGCCACCCACGCCCGAGTCAAAGACGCCGACGGGCGCCGATGGCTGCTCAGCCATGGTCCGCGCCACAGACGCTGCAGCCTGGATCGCGCTTGACCCGCAGCTCTCGGAAGCGGCTGCCCAAGGCATCAATCAGCAGCAAGCGCCCTACCAGCGGTTCGCCAAAACCGGCCAGCAGCTTGAGCGCTTCCAATGCTTGCAGACTGCCCACCAGGCCGACCAATGGACCGACCACCCCGGCTTCGCTACAGGTCAGCTCGGCTTCGCTGCCATGCCCATAGAGGCAGTGGTAGCACGGGCTTTCGGCGCGACGTGGGTCGAACACCGACAGTTGGCCTTCCAGACGGATCGCCGCACCACTGACCAAGGGCTTGCCCTGGGCCACGCAGGCGGCATTGACCGCCTCGCGGGTGGAGAAATTGTCGGAACAATCGAGCACCAGGTCCACTGCTTGAACGGCGGCGGCCAGGGAGTCTTCATCTAGGGCGCTGCGGTGAGCAACCAGGTTGATTTCGGGGTTGATCGCCTGCAAGCGGGCCAGCGCCGAATCGACCTTGCTCAGGCCAACCGAGGCGGTGTCATGCAGCACCTGGCGTTGCAGGTTGGTCACATCGACCGTATCGAAGTCGGCCAGGTGCAGCTCACCGACACCGGCAGCAGCCAGGTACAAGGCCACCGGCGAGCCCAGGCCGCCGAGCCCGACAATCAGCGCCCGGCTGTTCTTCAGCCGCAGCTGGCCGTCGATATCGACCTGGGCCAGGAGGATCTGCCGGCTATAGCGCAACAGCTCCTGATCACTTAGCACGACAGTCGCCCCAGGCTGATACGTTCATTGCCACCCAGGTCGATGCGGCTTTCGATCTGTTCGAAATCGTGGCGCGCCAGCAGTTCACGTACTGCGGCGCCCTGGTCGTAACCATGCTCGAGCAACAACCAGCCGCCGGGCTGCAGGTGCGCCGGGGCCTGGCTGATGATCGTGCGCAGGTCGTCCAGGCCGTCGACACCGGCCACCAGGGCACTGCTCGGTTCAAAGCGCACATCGCCGGCCACCAGGTGCGGGTCTTCGCTGGCGATGTAGGGCGGGTTGCTGATGATCAGCTCGTAGCGCTCGCCCTGCAGGGCATCGAACCAGTGGCTGCTGCGCACCTGGACATTGTTCAACTGCAAGCGCTGACGATTGCGCTCGGCCAGGGCCACGGCCTCGAGCACACGGTCCACGGCCGTCACCTGCCACTGGGGCCGCTCGCTGGCCAGGGCCAGGGCAATGGCACCGGTGCCGGTGCCCAGGTCCAGTACCCGTACAGGCGTGGCCGGCAGTAGTTGCAGGGCGGTCTCGACCAGCAACTCGGTGTCCGGGCGCGGGATCAGGGTATGCGGCGCCACTTCGAGGTCCAGGTTCCAGAACCCTTGCTGGCCCAGAATGTAGGCCACCGGCTCGCCGCTGCGACGGCGCTGCAGGTACTGGGCGAACGTCAGCGCCGCTTCGCTGCTGACAATCCGCTCAGGCCAGGTATGCAGGTAGCTTCGCGACTTGCCAATGGCCGCGGCCAACAGCAGTTCCACATCCAGACGCGCCGTCGGCGAATCCGGCAGCTCCGCAGCGCGAAGCAGGCTGGCGATAATCGTCATTTACTCACCCAGTGCAGCCAGTTGGTCAGCCTGATACTCGGCCAGAAGAGGTTCGATCACCGCATCCACGCCACCGGCCAGAACCTCATCCAGGGAATACAGGGTCAGGTTGATACGGTGATCCGTCACCCGGCCCTGTGGATAGTTGTAGGTACGAATTCGCTCGGAACGGTCGCCCGAGCCCACCAGCAGCTTACGCTCGCTGGCGATGGCATTCTGTGCCGCGCTGGTCTGCATGTCGTTGAGCTTGGCCGATAGCCAGGACATCGCCCGTGCACGGTTCTTGTGCTGGGAACGCTCTTCCTGGCACTCGACGACGATACCGGTCGGCAAGTGGGTGATGCGGATCGCCGAGTCGGTCTTGTTGACGTGCTGTCCACCCGCGCCCGAGGCGCGGTAGGTGTCCACGCGCAAGTCGGCCGGGTTGATCTCGATCGCCACTTGCTCGTCCGGCTCCGGCAGCACTGCCACGGTGCAGGCCGAGGTATGGATACGGCCCTGGGATTCGGTTTCCGGTACACGCTGTACGCGGTGGGCGCCGGACTCGAACTTCAGCTTGCCGTAGACACTGTCGCCCTCGACCCGGGCAATGATCTCCTTGTAGCCGCCATGTTCCCCTTCGTTCTCCGAGAGAATCTCCAGGCGCCAGCCACGGCGCTCGGCGTAACGCGAATACATGCGGAACAGGTCGCCGGAGAAGATCGCCGCTTCGTCACCGCCGGTACCGGCGCGGATTTCCAGGAACACGTTGCGCCCGTCGTTAGGGTCCTTGGGCAGCAGCATGCGCTGCAACTGGCCTTCCAGCTCGGCCAATTGCTCCTTGGCCTCGCGCACTTCCTCGACGGCCATTTCGCGAAGATCGGGATCGCTGTCCTTGAGCAGCGCCTGGGCGCCGGCCAGGTCATCCTGGACCTTGCGCCACTGGGCATAGGTCGCCGCGACCGGCTCGACCTCGGCGTATTCGCGCGAATAGGCGCGAAAGCGTGTCTGATCGGAGATGACTTCGGCATCGCCCAGCAGGGCGGTCAATTCCTCGAAACGGTCCTGGAGGGTATCCAGCTTATTGAGCAGCGACGCTTTCATTGCGGGGTTTTATCCGTCGAACCCTCATTGAGGGCAAAGAGTTCCTGAGCCATGGCCAACGCATCGAGGCGGCCTTCGGCAGAGAGCTTTTTCAGTTGCACGCTGGGCGCGTGCAGCAATTTGTTGGTCAGCCCGCGCGCCAGTTGCACCAGCACTTCATCGGCGCTGGCACCGTTGGCCAGCAAGCGCTGGGCCTTTTGCAACTCTTCGTCGCGCAAGCGTTCGCTCTGCTGACGGTACGCCTTGAGCACGTCCACCGCAGCCAGCTCACGCAGGCGCACCATGAAATCTTCGGCGCCGACAGTCACCAGCTCTTCAGCGGCCTGGGCTGCACCCTGGCGGCTCTTGAGGTTCTCGGCGACCACATCGTGCAGGTCATCGACCGTGTAGAGGTAGACGTCATCGAGCTCACCGACTTCGGGCTCGATGTCGCGCGGTACGGCGATATCGACCATGAAGATCGGTTTGTGCCGGCGTAGCTTCAAGGCACTTTCCACCGCGCCCTTGCCCAGGATCGGCAGTTGGCTGGCGGTGGAACTGATCACGATGTCGCTGTTGACCAGCTCCTGGGGAATATCGGCCAGCAGCACCGCATGGGCACCGAACTGTTCCGCCAGGGTACTGGCCCGCTCCAGGGTCCGGTTGGCGACCACAATGCGGCGCACCCCCTGCTCGTGCAGGTGGCGAGCAACCAGGGTGATGGTTTCACCTGCGCCGATCAACAGCGCCTGGCTGCGACCCAGGTCGCTGAAGATCTGCTTGGCCAGGCTGACGGCGGCAAAGGCCACCGACACCGGGTTTTCACCGATGGCGGTATCGGTGCGCACCTGCTTGGCGGCACTGAAGGTGGCCTGGAACAGGCGACCGAGCAGCGGGCCGATGGTCCCGGCCTCGCGGGCAACGGCGTAGGCCGACTTCATCTGCCCAAGGATCTGCGGCTCGCCAAGCACCAGCGAATCGAGGCCCGACGCTACGCGCATCATATGCCGCACGGCGTCATGGTCTTCGTGGATGTAGGCACTGGCCCGCAGTTCCTCGAGACTCAGCTGATGGTACTCGGCCAGCCAGCGCAGAACGCTTTCTGCGCCAAGGTGATCCTGCTCTATATAGAGTTCACTGCGGTTACAGGTCGAAAGGATCGCAGCCTCGCGGCTGGCGGTCAGTCGGCAGAGCTGCTGCAAGGCGTCCACCAGCTGCTCAGGGGTAAACGCCACGCGCTCGCGTACGTCTACCGAGGCAGTCTTATGGTTGATACCGAGGGCAAGAAAGGCCATGCAAGGTCGCTGATTATGACGAGAAGCCGATAATTGTCCTACTTCGCAGGTTTCAGAACAACCACCGCTCGCTATTGTCTCTATAGACTACCCCTACCGAGACCTTCGCTTATGGGTTTGCCCCGGCGCTTGTGTCATGATGATCCGACCGCTGGTAAGCCGCCCAAATCCTCATTATGAATAGATCCTACGCGTTGCTCCTTGCCTTGGCCCTGCTCCAGGGCTGCCAGACTCTGGACTCCACCGATGCCCAGGCGCCTGCCCTCGATGCCGCGCAACAGCAGCCAGACAAGCCCGTGGTCTATGGATCGTTCAGCCAGGACACCGTCTATAACCTGCTGAGCGCAGAGCTGGCCGGCCAGCGCAACCGCTTCGACATCGCCCTGGACAACTACGTCAGCGAAGCCATCAAGACCCAGGACGCCGGGATTTCCGAGCGCGCCTACCGCATCGCCGAATACCTGGGCGCCGACCAGCCTGCCCTGGATACCGCCCTGATCTGGGCGAAGAACGCCCCCGACAGCCTCGATGCCCAGCGCGCCGCCGCCATTCAGCTGGCCCGCGGTGGCCGCTATGACGACTCGATGGTCTACATGGAGAAGGTGCTGCAAGGCCAGGGCGACACGCATTTCGATTTTCTTGCCCTGTCGGCCGCTGAAACCGACCAGGACACCCGCGACGGTCTGCAGAAGAGCTTTGATCGCCTGCTGAAAAAATACCCGGACAACGGCCAGCTGGTATTCGGCAAGGCCCTGCTGCTTCAGCAGGACGGCAACGCCGAAGCCGCCCTGAACCTGCTTGAAGAGCACCCGGCCGACGATGGTGAAATCGCTCCGGTACTGTTGCGCGCCCGCCTGCTGCAAAGCGTGGGTCGCGGCGAAGAGGCCCTGCCGCTGCTGCAAAAAACCATCCGCCAGTACCCGGACGACAAGCGCCTGCGCCTGACCTACGCGCGCACGCTGGTCGAACAGGATCGCCTGGACGACGCCAAGGTCGAGTTCTCGAGCCTGGTCCAGCAGTACCCGGACGACGATGAGCTGCGCTATTCCCTGGCACTCATCTGCCTGGAAACCAAGAACTGGGACGAGGCCGCCGGCTACCTGCAAGAGCTGATCGAGCGCGACAGCCACGTGGATGCCGCGCACCTGAACCTGGGCCGCATTCATGAAGAGCGCAACCAGCTTGAGGAAGCCCTGAACGAATACGGCCTGGTAGGCCCGGGCAACGACTACCTGCCAGCGCAGTTGCGCCAGGCCGACATCCTCGTGGCCAACGGCCGCAGTGCCGAAGCCTCGCGCCGCCTGGCCATGGCCCGCGATGTCCAGCCCGACTATGCCATCCAGCTGTACCTGATCGAAGCCGAGGCCCTGGGCAACAATGACAAGGACGCCCAGGCCCTGGGCGTGCTTGAAAAAGCACTCAAGCAGTACCCGGACGACAACAACCTGCTCTATACCCGCGCCATGCTGGCCGAAAAGCGCAATGACCTGGGCCAGATGGAAAAGGACTTGCGCAGCATCATCGCCCGCGAGCCTGAGAACGCCATGGCCCTCAATGCGCTGGGCTACACCCTGGCTGACCGCACCACGCGTTACGCCGAAGCCAGGGAACTGATCGAAAAAGCCCACCAGATCACCCCCGATGACCCCGCCGTGCTCGACAGCCTCGGCTGGGTCAACTACCGGATGGGCAACCTCGACGAGGCCGAACGCCTGCTGCGCCAGGCGCTGGAGCGCTTCCCCGACCACGAAGTCGCCGCGCACCTGGGCGAAGTTCTGTGGGCCAACGGCAAGCGCCGCGAGGCCCGGCAAACCTGGGCCAAGGCCTTCGAGACCCAACCCGACAGCCCTATCCTGCGCAAGACCGTCCTGCGCCTGACCGGATCCGAGACTCTTTAAGCCTATGTTTTTGCGCCACTGCATCACCTTCAGCCTGATCGCCCTGCTTGCCGGTTGCGCCGGCTTCGGCTCCCGTGAAGCCCTCCAGGGCCAGGGCAGCCCGCAACTGTGGCGCGAACACAAACAGCAACTGAGCACCCTGGACGGCTGGCAGATCAACGGCAAGGTCGGTATTCGTGCACCGAAGGATTCCGGCAGCGGCACCCTGTTCTGGCTGCAGCGCCAGGATTACTACGACATCCGCCTGTCCGGCCCGTTGGGTCGTGGCGCTGCCCGGCTGACCGGTCGCCCCGGTGGCGTGGTGCTGGAAGTGGCCAATCAGGGCCGCTATGAAGCCAAGAACCCTGAAGCCCTGCTGGCAGAGCAACTTGGCTGGGAGCTGCCGGTCTCGCACCTGGTCTGGTGGGTTCGCGGCTTGCCGGCCCCCGACAGCAAGAGCCAGCTGACCCTGGGCAGCGACAGCCGCCTGGCCAGCCTCAAGCAGGATGGCTGGGACGTGCAGTACCTGAGCTACACCGAACAGAACGGCTACTGGCTTCCCGAGCGCCTCAAACTGCACGGCCAGAATATTGATGTGACGGTAGTGGTCAAGGACTGGCAGCCACGCCAGCTGGGGCACTGACATGACCCGGTTGACCCTGCCCGCTCCCGCCAAGCTCAACCTGATGCTGCACATTCTCGGCCGTCGCCCCGACGGCTACCACGAACTGCAGACGCTCTTTCAGTTCCTCGACTACGCCGACGAACTCGAGTTCGCCGTGCGCGATGACGGCCAGATCCACCTGCACAGCGACCTTCAGGATGTCCCTCACGACAGCAATCTGATCGTCAAGGCTGCGCGCAAATTGCAGCAACTCACCGGCTGCAAACTGGGCGCTGACATATGGCTGAAAAAAGTCCTGCCCATGGGCGGTGGTATCGGCGGCGGCAGCTCGGATGCCGCCACCACCCTGCTGGGCCTGAACCATCTCTGGCAACTGGAGTGCAGCGAAGACCAACTAGCTGAACTGGGCCTGAGCCTGGGCGCCGACGTACCGGTTTTCGTGCGCGGCCACGCAGCATTTGCCGAGGGCGTGGGCGAGAAGCTGACGCCGGTCGACCCCGAAGAACCCTGGTACGTTGTGCTGGTTCCACAAGTATTTGTTAGTACAGCAGAAATTTTTTCACACCCGCAGTTGACACGTGATTCTTTGCCCCTTAAGATGCGCCCCGTTCCCAAGGGAAACAGTCGTAATGACTGTCAAGCGGTAGTTGAGCAGAGTTACCCAGAAGTACGTAACTCATTGAATTTGCTAAACAAATTCACTGAAGCAAGACTCACCGGAACTGGAAGTTGTGTGTTTGGGGCCTTCCCAAGCAAAGCTGAAGCTGATAAAGTTTTGGCCCTTCTTGCAGATACCCAAACAGGATTTGTAGCCAAAGGTAGCAACATCTCAATGTTGCATCGCACGCTGCAAAGTCTGCACTAGGAATCGAGTACAAGGTACTCGCAGCAACAGATACAGGGGCGTCGCCAAGCGGTAAGGCAGCAGGTTTTGATCCTGCCATGCGTTGGTTCGAATCCAGCCGCCCCTGCCATTTTCCTTATACTCATCCAGGTATACCCTCAGCCTTCAGGTACTGCGCGTGTCCAAGATGATGGTCTTTACGGGGAACGCCAACCCCGATCTGGCTCGGCGTGTCGTACGTCAGCTGCATATCCCACTGGGTGATGTTTCTGTCGGTAAATTCTCCGACGGCGAAATCAGCACTGAGATTAATGAAAATGTCCGCGGTAAAGACGTTTTCATCATTCAGCCGACTTGCGCGCCAACCAACGATAATCTGATGGAACTGGTAGTGATGGCCGATGCCTTCCGCCGCTCCTCAGCGTCCCGAATCACTGCCGTGATTCCTTACTTCGGATATGCCCGCCAGGATCGCCGTCCGCGTTCGGCGCGTGTTGCTATCAGCGCCAAAGTCGTCGCTGACATGCTCACCGTCGTTGGTATCGACCGTGTGCTCACTGTCGACCTGCACGCTGACCAAATCCAGGGTTTCTTCGATATTCCGGTAGATAACATCTACGGCTCCCCCGTTCTGGTGGATGACATCGAAGACCAGCGTTTCGAGAACCTCATGATCGTGTCCCCGGACATCGGCGGCGTCGTGCGTGCACGTGCTGTTGCCAAGTCCCTGGGTGTCGATCTGGGTATCATCGACAAACGCCGTGAAAAGGCCAATCACTCCGAAGTGATGCATATCATCGGCGACGTCGAAGGACGTACCTGTATTCTCGTCGACGACATGGTCGATACCGCCGGCACCCTGTGCCACGCGGCCAAGGCCCTGAAAGAACACGGCGCTGCCAAGGTTTACGCCTACTGCACGCACCCTGTCCTGTCGGGTCGGGCGATCGAGAATATCGAGAACTCCGTGCTGGACGAGCTGGTGGTTACCAATACCATCCCGCTGTCCGCTGCTGCACAAGCATGTGCGCGTATCCGCCAACTGGATATCGCACCGGTCGTCGCTGAAGCGGTTCGCCGTATCAGCAACGAAGAATCGATCAGCGCGATGTTCCGCTGAGGGCCCTGCCCTCGCGAACATCACGTTGACGTAAAGCGCCCCGCCCCAACACCTGTTGTTGGGGCGGGGCTTTTTTGCCCATCCCGTTTGGCGCTGGTCGCAAACGCCTGCGGGAGATGGCTATTTTGGAGATACAAAATGACTGATTTCATCCTGAACGCCCAAGCGCGTACCGACCTGGGGAAAGGTGCGAGCCGCCGCCTGCGTCGTCTCGCCGCCCAAGTCCCTGCCGTTGTATACGGTGGCGACAAAGAGCCTGCATCGATCACCATGCTGGCTAAAGAAGTGGCCAAACTGTTCGAAAACGAAGCTGCTTTCAGCCACGTTATCGAGCTGAACATCGACGGCAAGAAAGAAAACGTCGTTGTTAAAGCCATGCAGCGTCACCCAGCCAAGCAGTTCATCATGCACGCCGACTTCGTCCGCGTTGTTGCTGGCCAGAAGCTGACCGCCATCGTTCCTGTGCACTTCATCAACGAAGAAGCACCGGTCAAGAAAGGCGGCGAAATCTCCCACGTAGTGGCCGAGATCGAAGTTTCCTGCGAAGCCAAAGACCTGCCTGAGTTCATCGAAGTTGACCTGGCCAAGGCTGAAGTCGGCACCATCATCCACCTGTCGGACCTCAAAGCTCCTAAAGGCGTAGAGTTCGTAGCTCTGGCCCACGGTGATGACAAAGCTGTTGCCAACGTTCACGCTCCGCGTGTTGCGCCTGAAGCTGCAGAAGGCGCTGCTGAGTAATCCACTCGGCACGCCGGCGTTGATCGGGTTACAGTGCCCCGCACTGTAACCCCCAACTCCAAGGAAGAGCCCCTGACGTGACCGCCATCCAACTGATCGTCGGCCTGGGAAACCCCGGCCCCGAATACGAACAGACCCGGCATAACGCAGGGGCTCTTTTCGTAGAACGCATTGCCAGCGCCCAGCGTGTCAACCTGACTGCTGATCGCAAGTATTTCGGCCTGACGGCTAAATTCAGCCATCAGGGCAACGATGTCCGTCTGTTGATCCCCACCACCTTCATGAATCGCAGCGGCCAGGCCGTTGCTGCACTGGCGAATTTTTTCCGTATCCCGCCAGATGCCATCCTGGTGGCCCACGACGAACTCGACCTGCCCCCAGGCGTCGCCAAGCTCAAGAAAGGCGGCGGCCATGGTGGGCACAACGGCTTGCGCGACATCATTGCGCAACTCGGCAACAACAACGACTTTCACCGTCTGCGGCTTGGCATCGGCCACCCGGGTGACAGCAGCAGGGTCTCCGGTTTTGTCCTGGGCAAGGCGCCACGCGCCGAACAGGAAAAACTGGACGCCAGTATCGATTTTGCCCTCGGCGTGCTGCCGGACATCCTCGCCGGCGACTGGACGCGTGCGATGAGAGAGCTGCACAGCCAGAAGGCCTGACTCCACGAAGAGGGATTCACCATGGGTTTCAATTGCGGCATCGTCGGTTTGCCCAACGTCGGCAAGTCCACCCTGTTCAACGCCTTGACCAAATCCGGCATCGCGGCAGAGAACTTCCCCTTCTGCACCATCGAGCCGAACAGCGGCATCGTGCCAATGCCTGATGCACGCCTGGATGCCCTGGCAGCCATCGTCAAGCCGAACCGCGTGCTGCCGACCACCATGGAATTCGTCGACATCGCAGGCCTGGTTGCCGGCGCCTCCAAAGGTGAAGGCCTGGGCAACAAGTTCCTCGCCAACATCCGCGAGACCGACGCCATCGCCCACGTGGTGCGCTGCTTTGAAGACGAGAACGTCATCCACGTCTCCAACAGCGTCGACCCCAAGCGTGACATCGAGATCATCGACCTGGAACTGATCTTCGCCGACCTCGACAGCTGCGAGAAGCAACTGCAAAAGGTTGCGCGCAACGCCAAGGGCGGTGACAAGGACGCTCTGGCGCAGAAAGCCATCCTCGAAAAACTGATCCCGCACTTCACCGAAGGCAAGCCAGCGCGCAGCCTGATGAAGAGCATGGCAGACGACGAGAAGGCCCTGATCCGCGGCTTCCACCTGCTGACCAGCAAGCCGGTGATGTACATCGCCAACGTTGCTGAAGACGGCTTCGAGAACAACCCGCACCTGGACATCGTGCGCGCCATCGCCGAAGAAGAAGGCGCTGTGGTCGTGCCGGTGTGCAACAAGATCGAAGCGGAAATCGCCGAGCTCGACGAAGGCGAAGAAAAGGACATGTTCCTCGAGGCCCTGGGCCTGGAAGAGCCTGGCCTGAACCGCGTGATCCGCGCCGGTTACGGCCTGCTCAACCTGCAAACCTACTTCACCGCCGGCGTGCAGGAAGTACGCGCCTGGACCGTACGCATCGGCGCTACCGCGCCACAGGCGGCCGGTGTGATCCACACCGACTTCGAGAAAGGCTTCATCCGCGCCGAAGTGGTCGCCTATGACGACTTCATCCAGTACAAGGGTGAAGGCGGCGCGAAGGAAGCCGGTAAATGGCGTCTGGAAGGCAAGGACTACATCGTCAAGGACGGTGACGTGATGCACTTCCGCTTCAACGTCTAAGCCGCTCCCGCTGAACAGAAAACCCCTTGAGGATTCACGCCTCAAGGGGTTTTTCTTTTCCGCCAGGGCTCTGGCAGTACTAGCGGCCGAGCAGTACCAGGTACATCACGGCGCAGACGCCGACGAACACCATCCCCGCACAACCGTACAGCACTCGCTTCAGCTGCTTGTGGCTGATGTCCAACTGCGACTTCAACTCCACCGTGCATGCCTGCTGCGCCTGCTGGTTCAGTTGAAGCTCATTCAGTGATTGCAGGTAGGCCTCATGCTGGGCGCGCAGCGTGTTCGCTTGCTCGGCCAACACGGTCTGCACATGCTGGTCCTGCGCCAAGGCGACATTCTGCGCGACGGTGCGCTGCTGGGACGCAGTCACGACCATGAACTTCTCCAGCCGCTGCCGCCCTTCCTTGTCCAGCCCTCGCAGCTGTTCAAGCAATTCACTGAACCCTTCCTGCAACCGCTGCTCACTGTTATCACTCAGCGCCTGCCCATAGGCTTTCAAGCGCAGCAGGTGATCGTCCAGCCTACCCTCCACGGACGCGCCCAGCGCTTGTAAGGCCTGTAGTGCCTGTGCGTGAGCGTGCTGCTGCGTCTCAATGAACGACGACAACTGCTGGCTCAGCTGACCAAGGCTTTGCTGGTTCGTTTCAATCAAGTGTTGAAGCAGATCCTGGGTAGCAGCCTGGTTCACTCCCGCTGCCTTGAGCGCCTGCGACAGCCCCTCGAGCCCATGTTGAATGACCTGCGCTTGCTCGGTGTGCTTAGCCAGGGTGGCAAACAGTTCAGTATTGCGGGCTTGTGCAAGCGCGTCGGCATCCTGCTGGGCAAACTGCAGGCCTTGAAGTTGCTCTTCAAGCGGCGGACTGTGCTCGGGGTAATGCTTGGCGATGAACCGTGCAACTCTGCCGGCCTGGGTCTCCAAGCGCTCCTGCTTATCAAGGATGTTCTTTTCCAGAGGATAGAGATTCTCCTCAAGGATTGTAGAAATCTCATGTTTGAACGGGGGTATCAGGATATCAATGAGAAGCTCGGTCAAATCCTGCTTGGCGGCGAGCCTGTCATCGTTAGCGGTGTTATCCGTCATGTGGCGGGTTTTCCGGAATAGAACTTTTCTGCTTCGTTGATAATTAAATGAGCATTCATCAAGCCCAGGAACTTTTCAGTCGCACACCGCCCCTGAGTGATCTCCGCCGAGGAGGCTTGCAGGGCATTCGAGAAGCTCTCGTGAACACGCCGCTCAAAATGCCGGGCGATTTCCTGCGAGTCGTGCATTCGGGCAATGTTGCCGTCAAGCTCGGCACTCAGTGCCGACATTCCACCCAGATGGATTTCATACGTCTCAATCGCTTTTTGCACTTGCTGTAACTGGATTTGAATCGCGGACAGGGCCTCCCCCTGCGATGTTGCCTGCAGCCGCAAGCCGCTGACAAAGTCTTCGTGCGCAAGCTTGATGTGATGCTGCCGACTCTCTCTGACAGCAACGTCCAACATCCACACATCACCGTCATAGCTCGAAGACTTCCAGTAACGATCCCATGAATACCCGTCAAGTTGGTATTCCAGCAAATGGAAACTGCGATCATCAAAAGCGGTGGGACGCAGCATTTTGAAAAATGCCTCCAAGAGAGGCCTGACGCTCTCATCCACACGATCGAAAAGTAAGGTTTTTAGCGCGTCAACCCAGGACTCGGACTGCTCTTTCAGTGCATGCTTTTCGCTTTGAAGTGCGTCCTGCATGGCGCTGACACGTTGCACTCCCCGTGAAATCACGGGGGCTGCGAACAGCGATTCAAAAGCCACCCGGCAATCGGTTTTCAGCAGCACTTCGACGATACCCGCCCAATGCTTGATCGTGGCGCATTGCGCTTCGAGCGTGTCCTTGTGTTCCTGCAGCGCGGCCCAGAGTCCGTCTTTGGTATGCAATGAATACATTGCCCGCAGCCGTGACTCAAAGGCCTGCAACTCAACCTCCAGAAACGCCTTGCGCTCTCGATAGTCGTCCTCGAACGCCGCGACCTGCCCCGTCACCACCTGATCCAGTTGGAAGGCAGCAAACAATCGGGAAAACGGTCCGCTGGAGCGTTTGATATCGCTAATCAGCTGCCGTCGGAAGGTTTCAACCAGGGGACTGACCTTTGAATAATAATCCGGGTCGCCTTCGGCCATGTCCCGCGCGGAGTCCCCAAGTTCCAGTACATAGACGTTATCGCTGAAAGACGGGGGTATACGTAGATCGAGGGTTTCGATTTCCTCGATCATCGCTACCCGCATCGCCGCCACATCCAGCGGGGACGCCAGTATGCGCTTGCGCACGCTGCTCAATGAGTAGCTGGAAGTGATCACCACCCGAAAACGCACCGGCTGGTGCACCCAGTTGGCCAGCTCTTCGATCTGCAAGTTCTCCGGTCGCAAGAAGCCCAGGCTACTGGCCTGGGTCACCAGCAACACCAGATCGGCCACGGTGACGAAGCGTCGGGCAAGCGCCGCAACCAGCTCACGCTCATGGGCATTGCGCGCATCCAGACCTGGCAAGTCGATCAGTTTGACATCAACCTCCAGCGCCTCATCGCCCGCAGAAGGAAACAGCCTGGCCGGGATCAGAATGTCGGTCAGCACAATGCCCTCGTTCTGGCCCTGCTCGACACCCCGTCTTACATCGGCCAGCGCCTGGGTGGCCTGGGCCCGGTCGAGCGCCGCGCTGTTGCCGATGTACCAGTGGTCATCCGTAGAACGCCCATAACGCAGCGGCATCACCGTCGCTGACTTGCCGCGTGCCTGCCCCCCGCGCAGCACCTGGGCGACCTCCTGCTGGGTATCGGAGGCGAGCCCCAGCAGATCAAGTATCAAGGTGGTCTTGCCCACCTGGGTGGCGCCATACACCACTACCGTCACCTGTTCGGAACGCTTGAGCTGGGCACTCACCTCCGGCGCCAACTCATGGACGAAGCGATCATAGGCCTGCAGCGCCCAATCATGGCGCTGCCGGTGCCGCTCAAACCACAAACGAGGCTTGGGCACGGTCGATCTCGGCGCTCAGGTGACGCCGCGATGCATTCAGCGCGCGCATGGCCCTTGCCAGGGCATCACGCTCGGAGAACTGATTGGCATCCACGCCATAGGCCACACTGAGGTTGTGCTCAATGCGCTCTTCGATTTTGTTCATCAGCTCATCGTAATGATCGAGGCTGCCTTCCACTAAGTGGTCTTTGAATCGCTCGATGCTCGCCCCGATAAAATTGCTCTTCGCCACGTTGTAGTGATGGACCGAACTGGCCGCCTTGTAGCCGATAAAGCCCAAACCCATCAGCCCGGTGGCTGCCAGCGACAACGTCGCGCCCAGACCGGTCGCAGCCCCGCCGGCCAGCACCGGAATGACATCCAGGCTGCCATCGATGGCCAGGTCGACCGCGGTGATGGCGAGCAGCGCACGCCCCACCTGCTTGGCGCCCTGGGTAAAGCCGGGGAGCGTATCGCGAATGTCCCTGGCCAGCGCGTCAGGGTCGTATTTGACCATCTGCGCGGTATCGACCGCCTGCTGCTGGTACAGCGCCATACCCTGGCTCATGCGCAGGTATTCCATCGTCAACGCGGGGAGATGCTTGAGCGCCGTATCGAACTGCCGGGTGCGCACGGTGGCCGGGTCCAGGTGGTTTTCGCTGGCAGTGTTGTTCAGCAGCAGGCAGAGGTTTTTTTGCAGCTCGGGGGCCTCGGGGAGTTTGCTGCTGGGTATCACCGCAGTGCCGTCAGGCTTTTCGTAACCCAGGTAGCGACCCGGCTGGTTCTCCAGGCGCTGCGTGAGCAGCGCGTTGGAACCCTCACTGAGGGTCTCTGCAACCCCAAGCTGGAATTGCTCATCGGCCACATGCGTCAGCGCCAGGTAGATGGCATGCACAGGCGTCCGTGTGCCCTGCTGCTGCCAGTGCTGGTTGATGCGCTCGATGTGTCGCTGTTCGGTTTCGCTGGTCTTGAGCTTTACGTAATCCACGATGTTCCTGGCGACGTTGGACCAGCCCTCCTCCTCTTCGGCAAAGGCTTTCCTGGCGCTTGCAGTCGCCTGATCGGCATAGTGCTGCAGGTGCTGGTGAAGACGCTTCTTGTACTGACCGCGATAGGTATCGGCCGAACGACGGAACTGCTCCAGAACCTTCCTGACCAGCCCTTCGCTAGCACTGGCCGTGGCCCCGGCATCTTCGATCAGTGCGTCCAGAAAGCCCACCGCAGCTTCCAGCTCAAGCTCCAGGACGGCACGCAGGTCCGTCAGGCGCTGGTGGTAAACATCCAGTCCTGGCTCGGCGTAACGACCCAGCGCTTCAAACAATTGCGGTATCCAGCGTGCTTTGTACGCCTCGCCACGACCGACACACACAATACGGTCCAGTTGTTCGGCCGGTACAAGGCAGTCCTGTGCCGCCGAGACGCGCAGTTCGTCACGCGCTTCATCGGACTGGTTTTCGGTGCGCCCGATAGCGATGATCGGCTGACGCCCCGGCAGCGCCTGTTCGAGCATCTCGACCAGCACATCCTGCGTGGACTTCGTGGCCAGGGCGTTGCTGTGGGTCACCATGATGCTGCCCGTCGCATGCTTGAGCGTGTCGCGCATTTCCTGTTGCCACAGGCCATTGGTACGGTTGAGCTTTTCGTAGCCGGGTAACAGCAGGAAACCGGCACGCCCGCCAAAATGGCGCTTGGGTACATACAGGCGCAACAGCAAAAACTGCTCGCCTGCCGAGAAACTGCGCAATTCGTCGAACAGCGTCTGTGGGTCAATCGGGCACTCCTGCCCCCACTCATCCACCCCGTAGGCCTGGGGTGTCTCGCAATCGCGCTCCAGCACGAACAGCGGGCGACATTCGCCACGGCCGGGGTTGTCCGGTAGCCAGTCGTCCAGGTCGTAGAGCTCACGTAACAGATGCGTTTTCCCCGCGCCCTGGGTGCCCCCCACACTCACAAAGAAGCTGGAGTGCATCTCACGGATCACCAGCAATTTGCGCAGCACGGCGCGGATCTTCTCGCGCTCCTGGGTGCTGCGGTCAAATTGGACGGCGATGTCGAGCGCCTGTCTCAGCGCCTGGGTGACGGGATCGATGAGCGAGGCATACATGGTGAAACTCCTTGGTGTCTGACAACGCCGGCCTGGATCGGGCAATAGGTGACAGTCGGGTTGTCGGCAGAAAGAGGGGATAGTTTAGAAAATGATGCACTCACCCCTCCGTCGGGAGCACCGCCTGCAAACTCACCAGCTTGCTCTGCAACTGCTCGATGTGCGCCTTATTGGCACGCAGCTGCGAACGAAGCTCGCGGTTCTCCGCCTCCCAGATCCGTGCCCAGCGCGCGCCCTTTTGACAGGCCCGGGCCATTTCCCACAGTTCGTGCAGCCTGAGGCACTGATGCAGAAGCACCAGCAGAATCACCCCGATCAGCGCCAATGCCCCTGTCGAAACCGCTTCTGACATATTCATGTTTTACGTCCTTGCGTGAGTCCGATTTATCAACAAGCCAGGATCACGATATGTAGTAATTCACGACAGGTCTAGAATGTAGACTTATACAGGTAAGGTAATCATGCAGATGTATGCACCTGAAAAGGTCGGGCCTCGGGGTCGCTGGGCCAGCAAAAAATAGCTTTTTGCCATCATCTGTTAGAGGATCTGCCCCCGGCAGGGAAGCCTGAAAGCCATGAAATCGGTCTTCCCCGGCAGCCGCTTGAGCAGTGAGGGACTGGTATCTAGCTTCAGGCCTCTTGTGTCCTGAAACTTTACACATGACCACTGCGATGGCAGGTGCCGACTCGAATCACCCCTGACCCACAGACGACCTCATGCACGACAAAAGCGCAGTACTGATTCTGGAAGCCCCCTGGAACATCTATGAAGGGGATATCAACCGCAGCTCGGTCGAGCCCTTTTTCCAGGGGCTGGCCAAACAATCCAATGACGTCGAAATTCTGCATTCTCGTTTCTACGATGTGAGCAGCTTCCGGTTGGCGTTCGCGGCGCTGAGCAAGCACACGTACAAGAATGCCATCGTCTATGTCGCCGGCCATGGTGATGGTCAGCGTGTAGGCGGCGCCAGGATCATCGACATCATGGTCGAGTGCAGCCTCAAGTCGGTGGCGGCCAACATCACCGGCGTCGTCCTGGGCTCGTGCTTCTCCGCCGGCACGGCCAAACGCTCCCAGGCCGAAACGATCAACTACATGGTCCAGGAGTCGAACATTGCCTGGGTAGCCGCCTACAACTGCGCAGCGTACTGGCATGAAAGCACCATGATCGACCTGTCCATCATTCGCCAGATGATTCGCGCCGGGGAGTCGGACTTCCAGGATCGCAGCGACATCAGTGAACAACTGGCGATGGGCATCGAATGTTTCAGCCCGCACTTCCCGGTGGGCAGCAACGGCAAGTCCGGCAATGAGAAAGCGTTGATCAGCCTCAAGCGCGGGATCTCGTTCTTCTCGCAGCCCCGGGGCCAGGGCAACCGCTCCCGCTGCGTCACTGACGAGGTCTGGCACATGTGGGAAGGGTTGCAGCTTGAAGAAGAGGTCGAGGCTGAGGAAGCCTGACGTCTAGCGCTGAGCCAGGCACTCTCCCTGTGACATTTCTACGATATGTCGCTTGTTACGACAGGTCCTTGTTGTAGAGTGCTGCGATGCAAGCATCCGCACACAGGGAGGGGCAATGAAACGCAAGCACACCATCGAGCAGGTACGTTGGGACCTGGCACTGCGCTACAGGCTGATCGAGACCGTGGTCTGGTGGGAAGGCCGTCTGACCACCGGGCACCTGATCCAGAGCTTTGGCATCAGCCGGCAACAGGCGTCCAAGGACATCAATACCTACATCACCGAGCATGCGTCAAAGAACCTGGCCTACGACAAGCAGCTCAAAGGTTATGTCCCCACCAAGCACTTCAAGCCCCTGTTCATTGATGACAGTGCCAGTGCCTATTTGCACCTGCTCTATCAGAACAACGAACGCGCGCCCCACATTGATGGGCTCGCCCTGGCGTATGCCCATACCAAGGTATTGGAAGTACCTGACCGGCCAATCCACCCGGAAGTTCTGCGCCCTCTGCTCAAGGCCTGCCGCGACGGCCTGCGCCTGGAAACCGAGTATGTGTCGCTCAACACGCCCAACGTGGAAGTTCGCCTCATAGCGCCGCATACCCTGGTCTACACCGGCATGCGCTGGCACGTGCGAGCGTACTGCGAGAAGAACGGCCAGTACCGCGACTTCGTGCTGAGCCGACTGCGCGGCCAACCCGAATTGCTTGATCCTTCGCAAAACACCCGCGAGTTCGATGAAGACTGGAATACCGAGGTACCGGTCATGATCGCTGCCGATGGGCGACTGAGCACGCCGCAGAAAGCAATCATCGAAAGCGACTTCGGCATGGTGGATGGCCAGTTGGTGGTCCCCAGCCGAAGGGCCCTGGTGAAGTATGTATTGCAGCGTTATCAGATCGACCACAGGAACCTGGACCCCACCCCTGAAGCCCAGCAAATCGTGGTGACGAACCTGAGGGAGCTGAAGCCGTGGCTGTATGAGTGACTGACGGTGTTCGGTGCTGCTGTGTAGCGCGTTGCCGTGCTGACGCTCGCTGCTTTTCCTTTGCCCCTGGTCAGTGCGCCCGGCACAGCCCTGCCTATACTCAACTCCACTTTCACTGACCAGGCTACCTCCATGAGCAAGAAGAAAGACAAGGCCCGTGACGCAGAACGGCTACCGCGCAAAGACTACGAGAAGGAACTCAAGAACCTGCATGTCGAGCTGGTCAAGCTCCAGCAGTGGGTCGTGGCCAAGGGCCTGAAGGTCTGCGTGATCTTTGAGGGCCGTGACGGCGCCGGCAAGGGCGGTACCATCAAGGCCATCACCGAACGGGTCAGCCCACGGATTTTCCGCGTTGTGGCGCTACCGGCGCCCACCGAGCGGGAAAAGAGCCAGATGTATGCCCAGCGCTACCTCCAGCACATGCCGTCGGCTGGCGAAGTGGTGATCTTCGACCGCAGCTGGTACAACCGCGCGGGCGTTGAACGGGTCATGGGCTTCTGTACTGACGACCAGGCGAAGAAATTCCTCGGCGTGGTGCCGCTGTTCGAGCGGATGCTGGTGGAGTCCGGCATCATCGTCATCAAGTACTGGCTGGAGGTCAGCCCTGAGGAACAGCAGCGCCGGCTGGAAGAACGCATCACCGATGGCCGCAAGATCTGGAAGCTCTCGCCCATGGACCTCAAGTCGTTCAACCGCTGGGACGACTACACCCGCGCCCGCGACGAGATGTTCGCGGCCTCCGACTCCTCCTGGGCGCCGTGGTACATGGCGCCTTCCGAGGACAAGCGGCGCGTGCGGCTGAACATCATCAGCCACCTGCTCAAGCAGATCCCCTACAAGGACATCACCCAGGACGAGAAGATCAAGCTGCCCAAACGCGGCAAGATCGGCCAGTACAAGAGCGTCGACTATCCGTTCCGGATGATTCCCGAGCGCTTCTGAGCAACGCCCTGAATACAAAACCCCGTCTTCGCTTGCCGAGACGGGGTTTTGTTTTTTCAGGGGCCGCCGGCCGGTTTAGCCCAGCACTTTGCCCGCCACCTCATCGACCGCTTCCTTGGTGATGGCGACGATCAGGTCGGCATCCTCGCGGGTCAGCACCAACGGCGGCGCGAAGCCCAGGATGTCGCCGTGGGGCATCGCCCGGGCGACCATGCCGCGCTCAAGGCAGGCTGCGGAGACCTGCGGGCCAACCTTGAACGCCGGGTCGAACGGGGTACGTGCTTCACGGTCAGCCATGAACTCCACCGCCGCGAGCATGCCGTCACCGCGCACCTCGCCGACCAGCGGATGACCTTCCAGCGCTTCGCGCAGTGTGCGATTGAGGTAGGCGCCCACCACCTCGGCGTTCTCGGTGAGGTTTTCACGTTCCAGGATGTCCAGGTTGGCCAGTGCCGCCGCGGCGCACACCGGGTGCCCGGAGTAAGTCCAGCCGTGACCCATCGCGCCCTCTTTCTGCGAGCCCTGGTCGATCACGTTCCACACTTTCTCACCGACGATCACCGCCGACAGCGGTGCATAGGCGCTGGTCAGGCCCTTGGCGGTGGTGATCAGGTCGGGCTTCATGCCGTAGCGTTGGCTGCCCATTTTCGAGCCCAGGCGGCCGAAGGCGCACACCACCTCATCGGCGATCAGCAGTACGTCGTACTTGTTCAGCACCGCCTGGATCGCTGCCCAGTAACCCTTGGGCGGCACGATGATGCCGCCGGTGCCCATCAGCGGTTCACCAATGAACGCTGCCACGGTGTCGGGGCCTTCGGCCAGGATCATCTTTTCCAGCTCGTTGGCGCAGTACTGCACGAACGCGGTTTCATCCATGCCGGCCGGGGCTTTGCGGTACCAGTGCGGGCAGACCGTGTGCTTGATGCCTTCGGCCGGCAGGTCGAAGTGCTGGTGGAAGCTGGCAAGGCCGGTAAGGCTGCCGGTCATGATCCCCGAGCCGTGGTAGCCACGGTCGCGGGAGATGATTTTCTTCTTCTGCGGGCGGCCCAGGATGTTGTTGTAGTAGCGCACCAGCTTGATCTGGGTTTCGTTGGCATCGGAGCCGGACAGACCGTAGTAGACCTTCTTCATGCCCTCGGGTGCCCAGTCGATGATGCGGCTGGAGAGCTCGATGATCGCCTCGGTCGAGTGGCCCACGTAGGTGTGGTAGTACGCCAGCTCCTTGGCCTGCTTGTAGATCGCCTCGGCGACCTCAGTACGGCCGTAGCCGATGTTCACGCAGTACAGGCCGGCAAAGGCGTCGATCAGCTCGCGCCCCTCATGGTCGCGCAGGCGGATGCCTTCGGCGCCGGTGATGATCCTGCCCTTGAGCGCACCGCTGGCATGGTCATGGGCGTGGGTCGAGGGGTGCATGAAGTGGGCACGGTCTTGCTCGAACAGTTGGCTGAAATCTTGGCTCATGGCAACGCTCCTTAAATTTGACCTTGGTGGTGCAGGCAGAAGTACTTGGTTTCAACAAAGGGCTCGAAGCCTTCGCTACCGCCCTCGCGGCCCAGGCCCGAGGCCTTCATGCCGCCGAAGGGGATCGGATGGCCGGTGAATTTCACGCCGTTGACCGCGACCATCGCGTGGTCCAGCCGCCGGATCAGCGGGTACACCTGGTCAAGGCGGTTGGAACAGATATAGGCCGCCAGGCCGTACTCGGTGTCGTTGGCCAGTTCGACCGCCTCATCGAGGGTGTCGAAGGGCATGACGCCGGCAATCGGGGCGAAGTTTTCTTCCTGGTAGATGCGCATCTGCGGGGTCACGTCTGCCAGCACGGTAGGCTGATAGAACCAGCCACCCAGCGCGTGCCCTTCACCACCCGCCAGGCAGCGGGCACCTTTGTGCACAGCATCCTCGACCCGGGCACAGGTGACATCGAAGGCGCCCTGGTGCATCAGCGGGCCGACATCCACCGGCATCTCTTCACCGCCCACCATCGCCGGCCCCACACGCAACGCCCGGACCGCTTCGGCGAAGCGGGCGACAAAGGCCGGGTACAACGGCCGTTGCACCATGATCCGGTTGGCGGCGCAGCAATCCTGGCCCGAGGTCTGGAACTTGGCCGCCACCGCCACCTTCACCGCCAGCTCCAGATCAGCATCGGCGCAGACGATAAAGGGCGCGTTGCCGCCCAGCTCCAGTGCGACCTTTTTCACATCCTGGGCGGCGGCCTGCAGCACCAGCTTGCCCACCCGGGTGGAGCCGGTGAAGCTGACCGAGCGCACCCGTGCATCACGCACCAGGGTTTCCATGGCCATCTGCGGCTCGCCGATCACCACGTTGAACACGCCTGCCGGAAAGCCCGCCTCCTCGGCCAACTGGGCCAACGCCAGGGCGGAGAAAGGTGTTTCATGCGCAGGCTTGACCACTACCGTACAGCCCGCCGCCAGGGCGGCAGCGGCCTTGCGGGTAATCATCGCGCTGGGGAAGTTCCACGGGGTAAGCAAGGCGCAGACGCCCACCGGCTCCTTCACCGTGCCCAGGTGGGCACCGGGAATATGGCTGGGGATGGTCTGGCCGTACAGGCGCCGCGCCTCTTCGGCGAACCAGGGAATGAAGCTTGCCGCGTAGGCAATCTCGCCGCGTGATTCGGCCAGCGACTTGCCCTGCTCTTCACTGAGTATCCGCGCCAGTTCTTCCTGATGATCCAGGATCAGCTCGGCCCACCGGCGCAGCAGCGTCGCCCGCACTTCCAGGCTCCGGGCGCGCCACGGCGCAAAGGCGCGCTGGGCGGCGTCGACGGCAGCAACGATCTGCTCGTGCTCAAGCAGGGGTACATGCCCGATGACCTGGCGGGTGGCCGGGTTGTGCACGGCAATGCTGTTGCCTGTGGAGCTGTGCAGCCATTGGCCATCCACATGACAGAGGGTCTTGAATGTCAGCGCATGCTTGTGTGGCATATCGTGTTCTCCAAACCGTGTGGGGGGATGTGCTACTGCAGAACGTCGGCGACCACCGCGAGAGTATCGCCACACTGCACCAGCCCCGGAAAATGCCGCGCCGCCAGCAACCCGCTGCGGCGGGCGCGGTACTCCACCGGCGTGGCACCGCTGCGCTTGATGTCATGGATACGGGCAATCACCTCGCCCTGCTCTACCCGCTCGCCCAGGTCGCGGCACATCTCCAGCAAGCCGTCGTGCTCGCTGGCCACAAAGCAGTCGTCGCCGGGCATGTCGAGCATGGTCGACTCGCCGGGCTGCACCTCGCCGGCGAGGATTCCGGCGTGTACCAGGACGTTGTGCACCCCGCGCTCGGCCACCGCCACGCTGCGGGCGGTGGACGACCCGCCACCGCCCAGCTCGGTGGTCACAAACACCTTGCCCTGGCTTTCGGCGGCGGTGTCGTACATGGCCTGCGCATCCAGTTCGAGCATGCGCATGCTGTAGGGCGCGGCAAAGGCCTGCATGGCGGCCTCGCAGCGTGCTTGCTGGGCTTTGTCGGGCAACACATGGCAGGCTGCAAACGGCAGGAAATCCAGGGTCCGGCCACCGGAGTGGATATCCACCACGAGGTCGGCCATCGGCAGCAGCGTGCGCCGAAAATAGTCGGCGATCTTCTGCGTCACGGTACCGTCCGGCTTACCGGGAAAGCTGCGATTCATGTTGCCCTTGTCGATCGGCGAGGTGCGCTGACCGGCATGGAACGCCGGCGTGTTCATGAACGGCACGATGATCACCCGGCCACTGACCTGGCCTGCCTCAAGCCGTTGCGCCAACTTGCTCAGGGCCACCGGCCCCTCGTACTCGTCACCGTGGTTGCCACCGGTGAGCAGCGCCGTAGGGCCAGCCCCCTGCTTCACCACGGTGATCGGGATCATCACCGCGCCCCAGGCCGAGTCGTCCCGCGAATAGGGCAATTTGAGAAAACCGTGTTGCACACCGTCGCGTTCAAAGTCGACCGTGCTGCTGATCGGGTTCACCGCCAGCGTGGCTTCAGGCAGAGGTGCGTTCATGGCTCAATCCTTCACGAACAGTTGGCGTGGCACGTTGCAGAACGTCTCGACGCCGGTGTCGGTAATCAGAATGCTTTCGGTGATTTCCAGGCCCCAGTCGTCCATCCACAGGCCAGGCATGAAGTGGAAGGTCATGCCCGGTTGCAACACGCTGGTGTCGCTTGGACGCAGGCTCATGGTGCGCTCGCCCCAATCGGGCGGATAACTGATACCGATCGGGTAGCCGCAGCGGCTGTCCTTGTGGATGCCGAACTTCTCCAGCACCTTGAAAAAGGCCTTGGCCACATCACCGGTGGTGTTGCCGGGGCGCGCCGCTTCCAGGCCAGCGGCAATGCCTTCGACCACAGCCCTTTCGCCGTCGAGAAAGTGCTGCGGCGGCTTGCCCAGGTACACCGTGCGCGACAGCGGGCAGTGATAGCGCTTGTAGCACCCGGCGATCTCGAAGAAGGTGCCGGCGCCTTTCTCGAACGGGGTGTCGTCCCAGGTCAGGTGCGGGGCGCTGGCATCGGCACCGGTGGGCAACAATGGCACGATGGCCGGGTAGTCGCCGCCGTGGCCGTCGGCACCGAGAATGCCACTGCTGTAGATCTCGGCCACCAGCTCGTTCTTGCGCATGCCCGGCTCGATGCGCTCCAGAATCCGCGCATGCATGTTCTCGACGATGCGCGCGGCGATGCGCATGTACTCGATTTCCTGGCTCGACTTGACCGCCCGCTGCCAGTTCACCAGCCCGGCCGCATCGCTGAAGCGCGCCTTGGGCAAATGCTTTTGCAGCGACAGGTAAGCGGCGGCGCTGAAGTAGTAGTTGTCCATTTCAACGCCGATGCTCAGCGTGCTCCAGCCCCGGGCAGCGATCACCTCCTGGCACAGGTAGTCCATGGGATGACGCTCGCGCGACTGCACGTAGATGTCCGGGTAACCGACGATGTTCTCGTGGCCCATGAACACCGTGCGCCTGGCACCATTGGCGTCCTGGCCGCGGCCATACCACACCGGCTCGCCGTCCAGCGCCAGCAACACACACTGGTGCACATAGAACGACCAACCGTCATAACCGGTCAGCCAGGCCATGTTCGACGGATCGGTAACCAGCAACAGCTCGATGCCTTGCGCTTGCATGGCGGCGCGGGTCTTGGCCAGACGCTGCGCATACTCCTGCCGGCTGAACGGCAGATTGATGACGACCTCAGACATGCAAATACCCTCGTTGGGTGAGTAATCGGAGTGATCAGTTGTTGAACTGCAAGCCCTTGCCCGCCTCGAGCGCACGCGCGTAGGCCAGGTTGGCAATGGCGGTGTCCTGGGCGCCAGTACCGGTCAGGTCGCACAGGGTGATATCGCGGGCGGCCTTGCGCCCCTGGCGCTGGCCGGCAACCACCTGGCCCAGCTCGCTGAAGCCGCTTTCCTCGCTGACCAGGCCGGCCTTGAGTGCGTGGTGCATCTCGCCCAGCACACGGGTCTGGCTCAGGCGGTCGGCGACATAGCAGTCCACCGCGGCCAGCGCGGCCGGGGCGATTTCATTCTTGTGCTCGGCATCGGAGCCCATGGCGGTGATGTGCAGGCCCGGCTGCAGATGATGTGCCTGGATCAACGGCTCACGGCTCGGCGTCGTGGTGATAGCGATGTCCACCCCGCGCATGGCCTCGTCGACCGAGGTGCAGGCCTGCACGTGCAGGCGGCCATCCCGGCCCAGTTCGTCACACAGGGCAGCGACCTTTTCGGCGTCGCGCCCCCACACCCGCACCGCCTCGATCGGGCGCACCAGGCGCAAGGCCTGCAACTGCAGGCGCGCCTGCTCACCGGTGCCGATCAGGGCCACGCTGCGGCTGTCTTCACGGGACAGCCAGCGTGCCGCAACAGCGCCCGCGGCGGCAGTACGCACCGCGGTCAGGTAGCCGTTGTCGAGCAGCAAGGCATCGAGCAAGCCGGTGCGTGCCGACAGCAACATCATCATGCCGTTGAGGCTGGGCAGCCCCAGCGAGGGGTTGTCGAAAAAACCCGGGCTGACCTTGATCGCAAAACGCTCGAGGCCTGGCAGGTAGGCCGTCTTCACATCGACCTCGCCGTTATGCTCCGGCACATCCAGGCGCAGGATCGGTGGCATGGCCACCGCCGCCGTCGCCAGCAACAAAAAGGCATGCTCGATGGCATCGACCGCCGCCTGGTCAAGGCTGACGCAGGCGCGCAGATCGGCTTCGCTGAGCAAGGTAGTAGCAGGCATCACAAATCCTCCGTTGAAAAACGTCTCAGGCGTCGGCGCCGTTCATCACCCGCAGGTGCTGTTCGATGTCGACATTGCGACCGCTGACCACCACCACGATCGGGCCCCGCGCCGGGATCAGACCGTCAAGCAAGGCGGCGATGCCCACGGCGCCCGCGCCCTCCACCACCTGGCGCTCCTGGCGGTAGGCGTGACGCATGCCGGCGGCAATCGAAGCTTCATCGAGCAGGTGTACCTGGTCGCACAGCTCGCGGGTCATGGAATAGGTGAACTGATTGTCCAGGCCAATGCCGCCGCCCAGGGAGTCGGCCAGGGTGGACAGCTCCGGCACCTCCACCGGCTGGCCGGCAAACAGGCTGGCGTGCATGGCAGCGCCACGGCGCATGCTGATGCCGTGCAGGCAGATGGCCGGGTTGGCACTTTTGAGCGCCAGCGCCACGCCGGCAAACAGGCCACCCCCCGAGAGCGGCACCAGCACCTGGGCCACCTGAGGCAGCTGCTCAAGAATCTCCAGGCCCAGGGTGCCCTGGCCGGCAATGATGTCGGGATGATCGAACGGCGGCAGCAAGGTGGCGCCGTGCTCGGCGGCTATGCGCTCGGCTTCGCGCTGGGCGTCATCCTGGGAGTGACCGACGATGCACACCTCGGCGCCCAGGTCGCGGATCGCCTGCACCTTGTTGGCCGGCACCAGCTGCGACAGGCAGATGGTGGCTCGCACCCCCAATTGTGCAGCGGCATAAGCCAATGCCCGGCCATGATTTCCAGTGGAGGCGGCCACCACGCCCTTGGCCTTTTTGTCGGCATCGAGCTGGGCGATTGCGTTGCTGGCACCGCGCAGCTTGAAGCTGCCGGTGATCTGCTGGGATTCGAGCTTGAGGTAGACCGCCACGCCCAAGCGCTTGGACAGGCTTGGCGAATGCTCCATCGGCGTTGTCCGTACGAGGCCGGCGATACGCTGGCGGGCAAGGTAGATAGCGTTGAGCGAGAGCGCTGACATATCCGAATCCCAACAGGAGGTCTGGTGTTGGGCGGAGTGTAAGAGCGGCAAATTGTCGTGATGAATGTACTAGGTCAATTTACCCAGATTTTTATTTTCGCTGTGCAATCAGAAGTCGTGGATCTGCGGATACTGCCCGAACAGCTCGCGCATGCCGGCCAGCGCCTGGCGCATTTCCTTGTCGCTGCACTCGGCGCCCACGCACAAACGCACCGCCCGCGGCCGTGGTGTGCCCCGTACCAGGAACGGCTCGGGCGGTGTCACGGCGATGTGCCGGTGGCGCAGAGCCCGCACCAGGCTGTCCACCTCCCAGTGCGCAGGAATGCCCAGCCAGGCACTGAGTGCCTGGGGATGGTGCCCCAGCAGATACTCATCAAGGTACTCGCGCACCATGGCCTGCCGCGCCCCCAGCAGCTTGCGCTGCAACTGCACCAGCGTCTCGGCACGCCCGTCGCGGATCCAGCGGCTGGCGATCTCCGAGACCATGGGCGTGGCCATCCAGCTGTTGACCCGCAGGATGCTTTCGGTGCGCAGCGCCAGGCGCTTGGGCATTGCCAGGTAACCCACGCGCAGGCCCGTGAGCACCGACTTGGTCATGCTGGTGCAGTAGAACGACAGCTCCGGCGCGTAATGACTCAGCGGTGGCGCGTGGCGCTCCCCCAGCAGCGGCCCGTACACATCGTCTTCGATGATATGCACGCCAAAGCGCCGGGCAATCGCGGCAATCTCGCGGCGCCGGGCATCGGGCATCAGGCTGGTGGTGGGGTTGTTCAGGTTCGGCGTACACACCAGCGCAGTGATGCGCTCGTTGCTGCACATGTCCTCGAAATGCTCCGGATCAATCCCGTCGCGGTCCAGCTCCAGGCCTTTGAGGGTGAAGCCCAGCACCTGGGAATTGCCAATCACGCCGTGGTCGGTCAGGCCTTCGCACAACACCACATCATCCGGGCCTGCCAGCGAGGCCAGCGCCAGGAAGATTCCATGGGCCGCGCCGTTGGTGATCAGCACATCCTCGCGCGCCACGTCGAGCCCCAGGCCGCGCACCCACTGCGCGGCGGCCTCGCGGTGTGCCTCGAACCCGGCGATGGGACGAAAGGCATGAATCCACGGTTGATCCTCTTCAACGCTCAACTCTGCACAGGTATCGCGCCAGATCCGCTCATGGGCCTGGGTGTGCAGGATGCGGGTGATGGAGAAATCCACCAGGGCCCGTTCCGGTGCATCGAGAATGTCATTGGCCACACGATCGCTCATGCGCCGGGTGACGAAGCTGCCACGGCCAATCTCGCAACGCACCAGGCCCTGGCGCTCCAGCTCCTTGTAGGCATTGGTTACGGTCTGCACACTGATGCCCAGCGCATCGGCCACCTGGCGCTGGGGCGGCAGGCGCTGATCGTTGACCAGTTGGCCCTGCTCGATTTCGCGGGTGATGGCCTGCACCAGAATCTTGTACTTCGACTCGCCGATACGCGCCGTGCCGAGGGCCGTTTTCCAGCTTTCCATAGTGATCGCACCGCAAGGACTGACGGGATGCACAGCATCACCCGGGAAGCGATTGCAGGCAATTGTCCTAGTGCAATGCAATCGCTGGCGCAGCTTTTGTATGCTCGGTCCAAGGTCGATCATTCGCCCGGTTCGCCGGCGTCAACAATAGCCAACTCGACCGGTGCCGGAACGGATCCACCGTTTGCCCGCTCCAAAAAGGAACGGCCCTGCACGTTTGAAGTTCTTGCTCCACTGCCTCCTAACACAGTGCCGTCAGCGACGGACGTATAACAAACAGGAGATTTCAACGATGAGCCCAACGTTCAAGAACGCAGCAACACCGTTCAAGCAACTGGTGCTTGCCTGCGCCGCCTTCGGCCTGATGGCCAGCGCCCAGGCGGCAACCACACTCGAAACGATCAAGCAGAACAACAGCATCCGCATCGGCTATGCCAACGAAACCCCCTTCGCCTTTACCGAAACCGACGGCCGGGTCACTGGCGAGTCGCCGGAAATCGCCAAGATCATCTTCGAGAAAATGGGCATCAAGAAAGTCGATGGCGTGCTCACCGAATGGGGCTCGCTGATCCCGGGCCTGCGTGCCGGGCGCTTCGACGTGATTGCCGCGGGCATGTACATCACCCCGGCGCGCTGCAAGCAGGTGATCTTCACCGACCCGCAGTACCAGTTGCCCGACACCTTGCTGGTGGCCAAGGGCAACCCGAAAAACCTGCACAGCTATGCCGACGTGGCCAAGAACCCCGACGTCAAGCTGGCGATCATGGCCGGCACCGTGAACCTGGCCTACGCCCGCGACTCCGGCGTCAAAGAAGCACAGATTCTCCAGGTCCCCGACACCACCGCCCAGTTGCAGGCCGTGCGCGCCGGTCGCGCCGATGCAGCCGTCGGCACCCAACTGACCATGAAGGGCCTGGCCAAGAAAGGCGGTGAAAAAGTCGAGGCCATCAGCGACTTCACCGATGACCCGTCGCACACCGGCTACGGCGCCCTGGCCTTCCGCCCCGAAGACAAGGAGCTGCGCGATGCGGTCAACGCCGAGCTGCAGAAGTGGCTGGGCAGCGAAGAGCATCTGAAGGCCGTCGAGCCCTTTGGCTTCGACCAGTCCAACGTGACCAAAAAGACCGCTGCCGAGCTCTGCGCCCAGTGAGTCGAGGTGGCATGGCCCCTGCCATGCCGTTCCCTGCGTAGTCTGAATAGTCAGGTCGAACCATGGGTGAATTGATACCGTTGTTACTGCAGGGTGCCTGGATCACCATCCAGGTCACTTTCTTCGGCTCGATCCTGGCCGTGGTGGCCGCGATCCTCGCCGCCCTCGGGCGCCTCTCCAACTGGCGGCCGCTACGCTGGTTCTGCGTGGCCTACATCGAGCTGTTTCGTGGCACCTCATTGCTGGTGCAGTTGTTCTGGCTGTTCTTCGTCCTGCCGCTGCCGCCTTTCAACATCGAGCTGAGCGCCTACACCGTGGCCATCGTCGGCCTGGGCCTGCACATCGGCGCCTACGGTGCCGAGGTGATGCGCGGTGCCATCAGTTCGGTCGGCAAGGGTCAGTACGAAGCGTCCATTGCCCTGAACATGCCAGCGCGCACACGCTTTCGGCGGATCATCCTGCCCCAGGCGTTGCTCGCGGCCATCGCACCGGGCACCAACTTGCTGATCGAGCTGCTCAAGAACACCTCGCTGGTGTCGTTGATCACCCTGTCGGACTTGAGCTTCCGGGCCCGCCAGCTGGACCAGGCGACCTTCCAGACCCTGGAAATCTTCAGCCTGGCCCTGGTGATGTACTTCGTCCTGGCCCAGGTCATCAACTTCACCATGCGTGGCTTTGAACGCCGCTTGAGCCGTGGTCGTCTGCGTGGAGGTCTGTCATGAACCTGTGGGACTGGAACTACGTCTGGCAGATTCTTCCCGACCTGCTACGCGCTTCGCTCAACACCCTGGGCATCACCCTGGTGGGCTTTATGATCGCCATCGTCCTGGGACTGTTCCTGGCCATAGGCCGGCGCAGTCGCAAGGTCTGGCTGTCGTGGCCGACGACCCTGCTGATCGAGTTCATCCGCAGCACGCCGCTGCTGATCCAGGTGTACTTCCTCTACTACGTACTGCCCAACTACGGCGTCAGCCTCACGGCCATGCAGGCGGGGATACTCGGTATCGGGCTGCACTACGCCTGCTACATCGCCGAGGTGTACCGCGGTGGCCTGGACTCGGTGGCGCGCAGTCAGTGGGAAGCGGTCATCGCCCTGAACTTCGCACCCTGGACTGCCTACCGCGCCATCATCCTGCCCCAGGCGATCCGGCCGATCCTGCCGCCGCTGGGCAACTACCTGATCGCGATGCTCAAGGACACGCCCGTGCTGTCGGCGATCACCGTGGTGGAAATCATGCAGCAAGCCAAAAACGCAGGCTCCGAGAGCTTCCGTTACCTGGAACCGATCACCCTGGTCGGCCTGTTCTTCCTGGCCCTGAGCGTTGCTCTGGCTTACCTGGTTCGGCGCCTCGAAGTGCGCCTGGAGTTACGCTAATGATCGCGCCCGTCTCGACCCTTGCCGTCAACACCAACCCGCTGCAGCAGGTGGCGACGCCTGCCCTGGACAGTGCCCAGTCCATCGTCAGCTTCAACGACGTGACCAAGCGCTACGGCAGCTTTACCGTACTGGACCGTCTCAACCTCAGCGTGTCACCCGGGGAGAAAGTCGCCATCATCGGCCCCAGCGGCTCGGGCAAATCGACCCTGCTGCGGGTACTGATGACCCTCGAAGGCATCGATGAAGGCATGATCGAGGTCGACAACGACTCCCTGACCCACATGCGCAACCGCAACGGCGTCCTGGTGCCGGCCAATGATCGCCATGTGCGCAAGGTACGCGCCAAGATCGGCATGGTGTTCCAGAGCTTCAACCTGTTCCCGCACATGACCGCCCTGCAGAACGTGATCGAGGCGCCGGTGCAGGTGCTGGGGGTCAAGCCTGCGGAGGCCCGCGAGCGCGCCGCGCAATTGCTGGAGTTGGTGGGCCTGGGCAACAAGTTCGATCACTACCCCTCGCAGTTGTCGGGCGGGCAGCAGCAACGGGTCGCCATCGCCCGGGCGCTGGCCATGCGGCCCAAGGTGATGCTGTTTGACGAGGTCACTTCGGCGCTGGACCCGGAGTTGTGTGGTGAAGTGCTCAACGTGATTCGCAAGCTTGGCAGCGAGCACAACCTGACCATGCTGATGGTGACCCACCAGATGGGGTTTGCCCGCGAGTTCGCGGATCGGGTGTGCTTTTTCTACAAGGGCCAGATCCACGAGCAAGGCACGCCGAAGCAGATCTTCGAGAACCCACAGCAGGAGCGGACGCGGGCGTTTCTGAGTGCGGTGAAAGAGGCCAATTGAGTATCGCGGGTGTACAACCGTAGACATCCTTTACACCGTAAACCGGAGACATGGTTTACACATTTTAGGCCTGGACGCGGTTCTCACCGCGTCCCAGCCTCCCTAAGGGATAGTCACACAGGTACAACTCCCAGGTGTCATCCTCCACCTCCTTAAGCCCTATCCGCTCGCCGGCCAGGGCTTCGCTGACGAAGAGCAGCTTGCCTTTCCATTTGATCGAGCCGTTCTGTCTGACGCTTCGTACCACCATTTCTGACGGGTATTCCACATCGGGCAAACAGCCCGGATAAGGGCGATTGGATGGCACATACAGTTCGCCCGGGCGCTTCATTTCAAGCGCTTCGTGAGGGCGCACATGGTTGAACTCGTGGCGAAAGTGCTCCAGCAGAAGCTGCTGTTCCAGGAAGTTTTGCCCCAGTGGAAGCTCGGCCTTCAAGCTGCGATGCATGCGTTCGTGTCGACCATTCTGGTCCGGACGTCCCAGCCCGGTTCGCTCGGGATAGATGCCTAGCCGGATCCACCACGCCGCCAAGGTCGACATCCGCGCCAAGCCTGGGGAGGCGAACGGGATGCCATTATCGCTGCGGATGACATCGGGCATGCCGTGTTCCTCGAACAACCGCTCAAACGTCTGACGCACCGGCTGGGTCATGACCTTGGCGTGCGCGCGGCTGGCCAGAATCATCCGAGAGGCATGGTCGGTGACCGTCAAAGGAAAACACCACTGGCCATTCAGCATTTTGAACTGGCCTTTGTAGTCCGCGCACCAGGTCTGATTGGGCTCGTTGGCCTCACGCATCTGCGTGGCGCTCTTGCCGTAGCGTCGTTTGGGGCGGCGCTTATTCACCAGCCCACAGCGATCAAGCCATTGCCCGGCCGTGCTTGGCGCGGGCCAGGCGACGGATGGGTCTTCAAGGTGCAGAAGCTGGATGAGTTTTTTCGGCCCCCAACTGCTGTGCGCCTCTTTCATGGCGATCAGGCGCATCAGGATTTCATCATCGACCTGATGAGGGCTGCTGTGCGGCTTGCGCGAGGCATCGACCAGCCCGCTGGCACCAGCAGCGGTGTAGCGGGCGATCCATTTGTCCACGGTGGGACGGCTGACGTTGAAACGTCGTGCGAGCTGGCTCTTGGTGTAGTCACCGCAAAGCCAGTCGCTGATCAATCTGATGCGTTGATTCATGGGGGACTCTTGGTTCCAGGGCATGATCAGATACCTCCTGATCATGCGTATTAGCCTGTAAACCATGTCCCCGGTTTGAAATGTAAACGATGTCTCCGGTTTGTACCCGGGCAAGCCCGCTCCTACCGGTAGGAGCGGGCTTGCCCCGCGATGCGATGCCCCGGATGGGTCGCTACCGCGCACTGCTATACCACGCCACCCCCTCATCATCCTCCGTCACCTGCACCAACCCCCGATGCAACAGGTAATTGAGATTGGCCAGACACTCCCCGGTGGCCATGGTCAGCACCCCATCGTCGATCGTGCGCTTGAACAACACACTGAACAGATCCACCGCACGCATCGGCCCCTCCAGCAGTTTTTGCTGCAAGCGCTCGATGGCGCGGTGCTGACTGTCGTGCAATTGATCGAGCCTGGCATGCAACGGCTTGAACGGCTCGTTATGAGACGGCAGCACCAGCACGTCATTGGGGACCTGGCGCTTGAGCTTCTCCAGCGACGCCAACCACAACGCCAGCGGATCGGCATTGGGCTCGGTAGGAAACACCGAGACGTTGGAAGAAATACGCGGCAGCACCTGATCGCCCGAAATCAACAACTGCAGCGCCGGGCAATGAAAGCATGCGTGCTCCGGTGAGTGCCCCTCGCCCACCACCACCTGCCAGTCATGTTCGCCTATGCGCAAGCTGTCGCCGTCACGCAGGCGCCGATACCCCTGGGGCAATGGCGTGATGTAGCGGCCGTAGCCACCAAAGCGCACGCGATAGTTCTCGATGGCCTTGGCCTCCCAACCGGCGCGCCGATAGAAGTTCACGCCCTGCGCGGGTGCCGCGCGCCCACAATCGGCTACCAGCACCCGGCAATTCATGTACTCGCCAAAGGTCATCCACAGCTCACAGCCCAAGGTCTCGTTCAGCCAGCCGGCCATGCCGATATGGTCGGGGTGCATGTGGGTCGCGAACACCCGGGTGATGCCCAGGCCACCCAGTGGCCCGTCACTGGCAAGCAGGGCCTGCCAGGCATCGACGGTACCCGGGGTGTGCATGCCGGTATCGAAGATCGCCCAGCCTTCACCGTCGCGTACCGCATACAGATTGATGTGATCCAGCGATATCGGTAGCGGCATGCGCAGCCACAAAACCCCCGGGGCAATTTCAACCGCCGAGCCTGGCTCTGGCGCGGGACCACAGGGGTAGTTCAGTGATTGGCGTTCCTGATTCATGACCTGTGACTCTCCTGTTCGCGCGTACCGCCGCCTGGTCAGTGCGGGCTCTGCCCGCGATTGCGATAGTGAAGCCATCATCGTATCGCGAGGCAAGCCCGCGCCTGCAGATAAAAAAGGTTCTTCACGGATTTACGGGTTTGATGTTCTTTGTGGCTTTGTGGCTTTGAGTGTTGCGGGATTATCCGTTTGCCAAGGCGGCGCTGAGTCACCTTTGCGCCCTTACGGCGCCTTACTTTTTTTCAGTCGAAAAAAAAAGTAAGCAAAAAATTCTCGCCCCACCAGGGGCCCTACGCTTCGCTACGGGTCCCCTCTCTCCGGTGCCGCTACGGGGTATCGCGGCCTACGACTTGCTTCGCCAAGTCTACGTCTCGCGACTTCGGCTAACGCCGAAGGTGCTTCGCACTCACCCCTACACGACACCTCCGCTCGGCCCTTCTGGTTAACGGGGCAGATAGATCAAAAGCAAGATCAAAAGCAAAAGCAAAAGCAAAAGCTGTGTTTACTGACCCACCGTGGTCCAAAAGCAAGAGCGCAGCGAATTGTGCTCTTGATCTTGATCCACCCGCCCCGTTAACCAGAAGGGCCGAGCGTAGGTGTCGTGGAGGGGCTAGCGCGAAGCGCCTTCGGCCGTGGCCGAAGTTGCGAAGCGTAGAGTTGCTTGCAACTCGTAGCTCGCAATGCCCCGTAACGACACCGTAGCGAGGGGACCCGGAGCGAAGCGCAGGGCCCCTGGTGGGGCAAGAATTTTTTGCTTACTTTTTTTTTCGACTGAAAAAAAGTAAGCCGCCGTAAGGGCGGAAGGGGCCAGTGGCCCCACCACACAAAATGGATAAGCTCCCCACCACCACCACCACCACCACCACCACCACCACCACCACCACCACCACCCAAGCCAAACCTTCCCGACAATCCGTGAAGAACAAAAAAAGGCCGTCACATCGACGGCCCAAGAAAGCAGGCCGACGAACCCACCGTCGCCGGCACTGCGTTACTGCCGCTTGCTGACCCGATCAGCAAGCGGCGAGTCCTAAAACTGATCGTCGGCAAGCGCCAAGGCCGCATCACCACCCTGGATCAGCACATGGGCCAGGCCTGGAGCACGGGAGAGCAGGTGGTCGGCATAGAAGCGTGCCGTCACCAGCTTGGCGCTGTAGAAGTCCTGCTCGCCGGTGCCAGCCTGCAAGCGTTGCTGCGCCACCAGCGCCGAGCGGGCCAGCTGCCAGCCACCGACCACGGTGCTGAACAGCTCCAGCATGGGCACCGCGCCGACGCTGACAGCCGCCACACGGCTGTCGTAGTTCGAGACGATGAAGGCCACAGCCTGCTCCAGCGCCCTGACGCTCTGCCCCAGGGCAGCGGCGATCGCCGTCAGTGTCAGGTCGTCGGCCGCCAACAGTTGTTGGGTCACCTGGCGAATCTGTTCTATCACCCAACCGATGGCCCGGCCCTGGTCACGGGCGATCTTGCGGCCGATCAGGTCGGCGGCCTGGATTCCGGTGGTGCCCTCATAGATGGTGGTGATGCGGGCATCTCGCAGGTGCTGGGCCGCGCCGGTTTCTTCGATAAAGCCCATGCCGCCATGGATCTGCACGCCAAGGGAGGCGATGTCCACCGATTGCTCGGTGCTCCAGCCTTTGACCACCGGAATCATCAGATCGACAAAGGCCTGGTCGAGCTCGCGCTGTTGCGGGTCGCCATTGCGCTCGGCACTGTCCATGGCCGCGGCCACGGTGCAGGCCAGGGCGCGCATGGCTTCGGTGCGGGCCTTCATCGACAGGAGCATGCGGCGCACGTCGGGGTGGCGGATGATGGCCACCTTGTCGCGGCTTTTCACCCCGATCTCAGTGCCCTGGACCCGGTCGCGGGCATAACTGCGGGCGCGCTGGTACGCACGCTCGGACAGGCCCACGCCTTCGATGCCAACCGAGAAGCGCGCCGCGTTCATCATGATGAACATGTATTCCAGGCCGCGGTTCTCTTCGCCCACCAGCCAGCCGGTGGCCCCTTGCTTGTCACCAAAAGCCAGCACTGCGGTCGGGCTGGCGTGGATGCCGAGCTTGTGTTCGATGGACACGCAACGCACATCGTTACGCTCCCCCAGGCTGCCGTCGGCTTCGACCAGGAACTTGGGCACCACGAACAGCGAGATGCCCTTGACCCCCTCCGGTGCGCCAGGCACCCGGGCCAGTACCAGGTGGACGATGTTGTCGGTCAGGTCGTGCTCGCCGTAGGTGATGAATATCTTCTGACCGAACACCCGGTAACTGCCGTCGTCCTGGGGTTCGGCGCGGCTGCGCACGGCGGCCAGGTCGGAACCGGCCTGGGGCTCGGTAAGGTTCATGGTGCCGGTCCACTCGCCACTGATCATCTTGGCCAGATAGGTGTGCTTGAGCAGGTCGCCGCCGCGCAGTTCGATGGCTTCGATGGCGCCGCGGGTGAGCATGGGGCACAGGCCGAACGAGACGTTGGCGCCGTTCCACATTTCCTCGACCAGGGCCGAGACCAGCCGTGGCAAGCCCTGGCCGCCGAAGGTCGGGTCGCAGGACAGCGCGTTCCAGCCGCCTTCAACGAATTGTTCATAGGCTTCACGCCAGCCCTTGGGCGTAATCACCTGACCATCGACCCAGCGTGCACCTTCACGGTCGCCGCTGACGTTGAGCGGCGAGAGCACGCCCTGGGCGTACTTGCCGGCTTCGTTGAGGATGGCATCGACCAGATCGCTGCCCAGGTCTTCGCAGCCAGGCAGGCGGCGGACCTGGTCCAGGTTGCCGAGTTCGTTGAGGACGAACTGCATGTCGCGCAGCGGCGCGGTGTATTCACTCATGGCTCAGTACTCGTATCGGGCGGGGCTTTTGAGGGTGCGAGTAAAGCAGAGCGCACGGTCGGCGGCCCCACCCGTAGTGAGTGGGCGGGCTGTGTTTTACGCCTGCGTCTTGCGCTCAGTTGTCGAAGGAGCGCAGACGGGCGTACTGGTCATAGGGTGCGTAGCGTGCCTTGCGGTCACGCATCACCTTGATCATTGCCACGCTGGGATCACGCGCCAGCACCAACCGCCCCCGCTTGGCCACCAGGTGGTCGAGCAGGCGCTCCTTCTCGTCGGCCAGGCCTTCGGGGTTGCGATCAAAGCCACTGCCTGCGTCCAGGCTCAGCCAGTGAGTGCCGGGAATCAGGTCGCCGGCAAACACCACGCAGCCACCGGGCAGGTCGATTTCAGGCAACAGCTGGCCGGGGGTGTGCCCATCGCTGAAATGAAAACGCCAGCCACTGCCCAGCACGTCTTCGCTGGTTTCATCGACCAGCTCCAGGCGCTCGCTGACTTGCAGCTGGCCCAGGATCGGGTTGATGAACATCGCGCGATCACGCGGATGCGGCCGCAATGCCCGCAGCCAATGACGCCTGCCCGTGATGTAGCGCGCGGTGGGAAACAGCAGGCGCGGGGTGTCGCCGTCCTCGATGGCATGGCGCAGCTCGGCCGACACCAGGGCTTGCAGGTGGGTCAGCACCACGGCATGGATGTCGTGCTCGCCCAGGCCGTGCCGGGCCAGGCTGTCGAGCAGGCCGTGGGTGTGTTTCTGGCAACGACAGGTGCGCGGCAGTGGCGCCAGCAGCGCATCGGTGCCTGCCAGGACCAGGATGTTCTTGTCGCCCTGCTGCACCAGCAAGGCGCGTGAGGGCAACTGCACCTGGTTCTCGTGGTCGGGTTCGATCACCGCTGCCCAGTCTTTTCGTGGGGTAGCGCCGAACATGACGCCGCCATCGAGCGTGCGGCTGCCGCTGGAGAGGGTGGAAATACTCCGGTTCACAACGCGTACCTCTTCAATTCGGGCAAATCACGCCCCGGGCAGACCGGCGCGTGACGATAAGTGCAGCCTAATGCGCCGGCAGCCACCAAGACCCCACCCACGTGGAGTGGGTGAAGGGATTGGTGGTTGGAAAAAGAGGTTTGTCGAGCGTTGTCCCACGATACGACGGGGCTTGATTACCGCTATCGCGAGACAAGCCCGCTCTTGCGCAAGCCGCGTGCCTTGCGATTGGCATTGCGCGCAAAGCACACAAACAACGCGGCCATGACCGCCAGCGCCATCGGCAAGCCATGCGGCGCCACGTCCATCGCTGCACCGCTGACCAGCGGCCCGACCAGGCTGCCAACGCCCCACAGCAAGCCGACACTGGCATTGGCGGTCACCAGGTCCTGCCCCTTGAACTGCTGGCCGATCAGCACCAGCGCCAGGGTATACACCCCGCCCGCCACCGCACCGAGCAACACCAGCGCTGGCCACAGCAGCCACTGCACCTGCAGCAACCACGGCAAGGCGATGCCGATCAGCATCGCCACCACACCGCACACCAAGTGCACCAGGGTGCGCTCGCTGCGATCCGCCAGCCAGCCCAGCGGCAGCTGGAACAGCATGTCGCCGGTCAGGATCACGGTGACCATCAACGCCGCCACACCCACGGCAAAGCCGTGGCTTGAGGCATACACCGGCATCAATGAAAGGATCACGGCATCGAAGAAGGAGAAGAACAACACGCCCATGCACAGCGCCGGCGCCACACGGAAAAAGCCTGCCAGCGAGAAGCTCTTCTCGCCTTCCTCACCATGCTCGACATGGTCGTTGGGCACCGTCAGCACAATGCACAGCAACGCCAGGCCGTAGCAGGCCGTGACCACGGCGGTCACCGATGTGCTCTGCGCCCCCACCAGCGCCAGCATCGCCGGGCCGAGCATCTGGAAACCGGTAAAGGCCGTGGCGTACAGCGCCATGATCTTGCCGCGGTTGTGCTCCGGGCTCAGTTCATTGACCCACGACTCGCCCAGGATGATGGCGATGCCCATGCCGATCCCCAGCCCCAGGCGCAACAGGCCCAGCAGGTAGATCGAGGAGAACGCCCACTCCAGCAAGCCGATGCTCAAGGTGCACAAGCCAAAGCACAGCAAGTAGATGGTGCGCCGGGTCAGGTGCCGGCAGCAGGCATCGACCATGAACGCCGAGAGCATCATCCCCGCCGCCGGAATGGCCGAAAGCACCCCGATCTGCAGGGTACTGGCGCCCGCTTCGAGCAGACGCAGGGACACCAGTGGCAGGCTCGCCCCCAGGCTGAAACCAACCACCGACACGGCGAACAACAGGCCCGCCAGAAAACGCTTGTTCATCACAACTCCACCCACCCGCACAGGAGCGACACCGCCCCCAGGCGTGGTAAACACGACCGATAAAATATTCAGGTACACACAGGCCAGGCCACGGCAAAGCGCCGGGCACACGACAGCCTTGTCAGAGGGCCTGACGGGGTGGGGAGAAGGTGAAGGCGAAGAGCACACTGCGCCGACGCTTGAGGACGGTATCGCTCGGCCAATCGCAGCAGCGGGTCAGGATGACCGGCTGGCAGTACTGGCAAGGGAGGCTGGAGCGATTCATTCGTCGGCTACGCAGTAAAGGACGGGCGGCACTCTAGGAGAACCCATGCCACCCGTCAATAGCCCGTGCTTGAGCCTTCAACGCTTGCCGGTAGCGGGCAGCAGGATCGCCAGCAGGCCGAACAATGGCAGGTAGGAACACAGGCTGTAGACGTACTCGATGCCCTTGAGGTCGGCCAGGTAACCCAGCATCGCGGCGCCGATGCCGCCAAAACCGAACATCAAGCCGAAGAAAATCCCGGCGATCATGCCGACGTTGCCCGGCACCAGCTCCTGGGCATACACGACGATGGCCGAGAACGCCGAGGCCAGGATAAAGCCGATGATCACGCTCAGCACGCTGGTCCAGAACAGGTCCACGTAGGGCAACAACAAGGTGAACGGCGCAACGCCCAGGATCGAGAACCAGATCACCGCCTTGCGGCCGATACGGTCGCCAATCGGCCCGCCAAAGAAGGTACCGGCCGCCACGGCGCCCAGGAACAGGAACAGATGCAACTGCGAGCTGCCCACCGACAAGTCGAACTTCTCGATCAGGTAGAACGTGAAGTAGCTGGTGAAGCTGGCCATGTAGAAGTACTTGGAGAACACCAGAAGGCCCAGCACCACCAGCGCCCCGATCACCCGCTGGCGCGAAAGGCCATGGGTGGCGCGCTGGCCTTGCTTGGCCTTGAACAGGTTCAGGTGCTCCTTGTACCAGCGGCTCAGGCCGTAGGTGACCAGCACGGCGAAGATCGCGAACAGGCCGAACCACACCACGTTGCCCTGGCCGAAGGGAATGATGATCGCCGACGCCAGCAACGGGCCGAAGGCCGAGCCGGCGTTGCCGCCCACCTGGAAGGTCGATTGCGCCAGCCCGAAACGCCCACCCGAGGCCAGGCGCGCAATGCGTGAAGTCTCGGGGTGAAAAGTCGAGGAGCCAATGCCCACCAGCGCCGCCGCCAGCAGGATCATCGCAAAGCTGCCGACATAGGCCAGCATGACGATCCCCACCAGGGTGCACAGGGTGCCCAGCGGCAGCAGGTTCGGCATCGGCTTTCGGTCGGTGTAAAAGCCGACCCACGGCTGCAGCAGCGAAGCGGTGATCTGGAATGTCAGGGTAATCAGGCCCACCTGGGTGAAGGTCAGCCCATAGTTGGCCTTGAGCAATGGGTAGATCGAAGGCAGCACCGCCTGGATCAGGTCGTTGATCAAGTGCGCCAGGGCGCAGGCGGCAATGATGCGCATGACCAGCGGGCTGCTCTGGGCAGTCGCGGTGCTGGCGGGTGAAGTTGACGAGGCACTGCTCACAGCCATGACAAAAGCGTCCATTCGGTAGGCGGGATCCAATTATCCAGAATTCGTTAGCAAGCGCATTATTCTTTTCCGCGGCTCCCGACAGACGTGCTTGTTAATAATTCTCAATAACGTTAGCATCGCCGAATCTTGCAAACCCCCACTGCCCGCCTGTCCAGAGGCCGCATTCGCCATGCCCGACAACCAGGATCAACGCAATCTGTCGCTGCTCTACCAGCGTCATCGCAGCGAACTGCTGGCGTTCCTTACCCGGCGGGTACGTTGCCGGGAAACGGCCCTGGACCTGCTACAGGATGCCTTCGTCCGCCTGATGCACAGCGAGCGTGGCCAGGTGGGCAACCTGCGCGCCTTTCTCTACCGCATTGCCAACAACCTGAGCATCGACCATGCCCGTCGCACCCAGGTACGCGGCGTCAACGACGAACAGGCGCTGGGGCTGCTGCTCAATGAAACCTCACCGGAGCGCAGCGCCGTGGCCGGTAATACCCTCGACCACCTGGAACGCCTGATCGACGGCCTGCCCTCGCCCACCCGCGAGGTGTTCCTGCTGGCCCGGGTCGAACAGCTGAGCTACAAGGACATCGCCGCGCGCCTGGGGCTGGACCCGCGCGCCGTCGAGCGTCACCTGAACAAGGCCCTGAGCCATTGCGCCGCGGCTGCACTTCATGCCCAACACAAAGATGTCTCGCCATGAACCCATCGCCTGAAACTACGTCAACGATCGAACCGGGCGACCGGGAACAGCAAGCCCTGGACTGGTTTACCCGTGTGCGCGCCCACGACCTGAGCGCCGCCGAGCAACTGGCCTTCGCGCAATGGCACCAACAGCGGGAAAACGCCCGGGCCTTTGCCGAACTCGAGCAGCTCTGGCAACAGCTGGAACTGCCGGCGCGCCGGGTGCGCCGCGCTGAGTACCGCCCGGCCAAACGTCCTTGGCGGCGTTTGGCGGTGGCCGCGTGCATCATACTGGTCAGCGGCCTGCTGGTGCTGCAACTGCCCACTCTGCAGCGACTGAACAGCGACTACGCCACCTCGGCCGGCGAACGCCGTCACCTGCGCCTGGCCGACGACACGCTGCTGGTGCTCGACAGTGCCAGCGCCGTGGATGTCGACCTGCGGGGGCCGGTGCGCAAAATCCGCCTGGTTCAGGGGCAGCTGTTCCTTGATGTGAGCCATGACGGCCGACCCTTTGTCGTGGAGGTCGATGGCGCACAGGTGCAGGTGCTGGGGACACGTTTTTCCGTCAGCCGGGCCAAGGATCACGACGAGGTGGTGTTGCTCAAGGGCAAGGTCGAAGTCAGCAACAATGGCCAGAAGCGCCTGCTCGACCCCGGCCAGCGCGTCACCTTCAACAGCCAGCGCCTGGACGCGGTGCAGGCTGTCGATGCCGAACGCCTGACGGCCTGGCGCGATGGACAGTTGCGCGTTCGCGAGGTGCCACTGCGCCAGGTACTCGAACAACTGGCCGGTTATCAGGGCGCTCGGCTGGTACTGCTCGATGAACAGGTCGGACGACGGTTGGTCAGTGGCAGCTTCAACCTCGACAAGGCCGACAACGCACTCGACGCCCTGGCCCAGAGCCAGGACCTGAACATTCACAACCTGGCCGGGCAGTTGATTCTCGTGCGCTGATGGCCCCGGTAAATAATTTTCGCGGCCTGCGGTAATTCCGTTCGCTGCTGCGTCACACCTCGGATAAGAAGCATTAGCATTTGCACTTTCTGGGGGAGAACACATGCAGTACCCACGCGATTTCGGCTTCGCCCGCTTGCCACTGGCCAGCGCCATTCTTGCAACCACCTTGCTCTCGGCGCTGCCGCTGGCTGCCCTGGCGGCACAACCCGCCGCCGCGCAAGGCCAGGCCCAGCGCCTGGACTTCAACATCAAGGCCCAGCCCCTGGCCGATGCCCTGGACCAGTTCAGCGCCCAGAGCGGATTGCAGGTGATCTACGACGCCAGTCAGCTGACCGGTCGCACTTCGCCCGGTGTGCAGGGCACGCTGAGCCCGACCGAGGCGCTCCAGGCCCTGACCGCCGGTAGCAATGCCCGCCTCAGCCAGCCCAATGCCGGCAGCTTCGTGATCGACCTGCCCGTGGAACTGGGCAACGCCCTGCAACTGGATGCCTTGAGCATTTCCGGCAAGGCACCGGGCTCCACCACCGAAGGCACGGGGCTGTACACCACCTACTCCTCCAGCAGTTCGACGCGCCTTAACCTCACGCCCCAGGAAACCCCGCAGTCGCTGACGGTGATGACCCGCCAGCGCCTGGACGACCAGCGCCTGACCAACCTCAGCGACGCCCTGGAGGCAACGCCAGGCGTCATCGTGGTACGCGACGGCCTGGGCGCGGAAACCGACACCTACTACTCGCGCGGTTTCGTCATCCAGAACTACGAGATCGACGGTGTGCCGACCATCTCGCGCATGGACAACTACACCCAGAGCATGGCGATGTATGACCGCATCGAAATCGTGCGGGGCGCCAGCGGCCTGATCAGTGGCATGGGCAACCCCTCGGCGACCATCAACCTGATCCGCAAGCGCCCCACCGCCGACACCCAGGCCAGCGTCACCGGCTCGGCCGGCACCTGGGACCGCTACGGTACCGGCTTCGACGTGTCCGGGCCGCTGACCGAAACCGGCAACATCCGCGGCCGCCTGGTCGCCGACTACAAGACCGAAGGCGCCTGGGTTGACCGCTACAAGCTGGAAAGCCAGTTGCTCTACGGCATCACCGAATTCGACCTGAGCGAAGACACGCTGCTGACCATGGGCTTCAGCTACCAGCGCACCGACGTCGACTCGCCCCTGCGGACCGGCTTGCCCACCCGCTTCAGCACCGGTGAACGCTCGGACCTCAAGCGTTCGATCAACATGGCGCCGACCTGGTCGTACAACGACCACGAGCAGACCAGCTTCTTTACCTCCATTGAGCAGCAACTGGGTAACGGCTGGAGCGGCAAGGTCGAGTACAGCCACTCCGAGAACCAGTTCGACGAAGTGTTCGGCTTTCTCATGGGCGACCTGCAACCCGATGGCAGCGGCCTGAGCCAGCTGCCGGTGCGCTTTTCCGGCACCCCGCGCCAGGACAACCTCGATGTGTACGTGACGGGCCCGTTCAGCCTGTTCAATCGGGAACACGAGCTGATCGGCGGCGTGACCCTGTCCAGGTACAACGAAAACGTACCGAGCTGGGGCGGCTGGCGCTACGACTACAACGCCACACCCGGCGCGGCGGTCGAGAACATTTTCGACTGGAACGGCAAACAGCCCGAACCGGACTGGAGCATCAGCGGCAAATCTTCGATGGAAGAGACCCAGTACGCGGCCTACCTCACGTCACGCCTGCAACTGACCGATGACCTGAACCTGATCCTCGGCAGCCGGGTGATCGACTGGAGGCGCGACACCGAAGACCGTCCGTACGGCGGGGCTACCACCGAGGTCAATCGCAAGGAGACCGGCGTTTTCATCCCTTACGCCGGTGCGGTCTACGACCTCGACGAGACCTGGGCCCTGTACGCCAGCTACACCAAGATCTTCAACCCGCAAGCCTCGTGGGTAACCGATGCGAACAACCAGCCGCTCGACCCCATGGAAGGCGTGGGCTATGAAGTCGGCATCAAGGGCAATCACTTCGATGGCGCGCTGAACTCGAGCCTGGCGCTGTTCAAGCTCGAACAGGACAACCTGGCGATCTGGATGCATGACAACGTGTACGAAGCCAAACAGGACACCACCTCCAAGGGCCTGGAGATGGAGCTCAATGGCGAGCTGGCGCAAGGCTGGCAGGCGTCGGCGGGCTATACCTACACCCTGACCACCGACAATCAGGATGAACGCATTGCCACCATCGTGCCGCGCCACAGCCTCAAGACCTTCACCAGCTATCGCCTGCCGGGCATGCTCGACAAAGTGACAGTAGGGGGCGGGGTTAACTGGCAGAGCAAGGTGGGCCAGGACCTGCACAGCTTCGATCAAGGCAGCTATGCGCTGGTCAACCTCATGGCGCGTTATGAGATCAGCAAAAACCTCAGCGCCACCGTCAACCTGAACAACGCCTTCGACCGCGAGTACTTCTCCATGGCCTCGTCCTACGGCAACTACGGCGCGCCGCGTAACCTGATGACCACGTTCAAATACGACTTCTGAGCCGGTAATCGGCTAAGCGGTTGATCGCGCGTAAAATTTTTTTGAAAGAGGTGTTGACACAACTTCGTTTCGAGCGAATAATGCGCGCCACTTGGCTACATAGCTCAGTTGGTTAGAGCATAGCATTCATAATGCTGGGGTCCGGGGTTCAAGTCCCTGTGTAGCCACCAAGTACTAAAAAGGGCTTACCGAAAGGTAGGCCCTTTTTTTATGCGTTGATTTTTTGATCGCGGGACAAGCCCGCTCCTACTGCAGGCTTGGCCCGCGAAACGTTCAGCGCACGCTGGCCATCACCACCGCCAGGCCCAAGCCGATCAGCGCCACGCCGATCACCCGGTCGACCAGGATCTGACGCTCGAGCATGATCCGGCGCAGGCCGTGGGATGAGAAGAAGATCGCCACCAGGCTGAACCACACCCAGTGCGCCACCGACATGAACAGGCCGTAGCCCAGGCTGCTGACCAGCGAGCTGCCCGGCTGCACCACCTGCGTGTAGGCACTGACCACGAACAACATGGTCTTGGGGTTCATTGCGTTGGTCAAAAAGCCCGAGCGAAAGGCCGCCAGCACCCCCAGCCGGTTTGATGCCTCGCTATCGTCGAGCGAGATTCGCGTGGTGTTGGTCAGCGACTTGTAGCCCAGGTACACCAGGTACCCCGCCCCCACCACCTTCATCGCCATGAACAGCGCCGGCGACTGACTGATGATCACGGCGATGCCGAACACGGTGTACAGCACATGGACCTGCACCCCCAGGGCAATGCCCAGCGCTGCCGACAACCCGGCGCGGCGGCCAAAGGCGTAGCTGCTGCGGGTGACCATGGCGAAGTCGGCGCCGGGGCTGATCACCGCCAGGATGGTGAACAGGGCAACGGCTATGAGTTCATTCACGAAAAGCTCCTCGATCTGCTAGGCAATTGCACAGATAGCACCGTGCACGCCCATTATCGAAAGCTTAATGGCGAGCCAAAAGCGATTTATAGTGTTGGAAATCCGCTAGTTTTTCTCACAGATATGAAACTGCCAGCCCTCTCCGCCTTTCGCTACTTCGATGTCGCCGCCCAGACCCAGAGCTTCGTGCGCACCGCCGAACTGCTCAACGTCACCCATGGCGCGGTCAGCCGCCAGGTGCGCCTGCTGGAGGAGTCACTGGGTGTGCAGTTGTTCGAGCGGCGCAACCGGGCGATCTTCCTGACGGCCGCCGGACGCACCTTGCACGGCACCACGCAGTCGATTTTCGAGCAGTTGGAAGGAACGGTGTACCGCTTGCAGCAACAAGCCCGGGAAAACGTGCTGGTGCTGTCGTGCGAACCGACCATCGCCATGAAATGGCTGATTCCGCGGCTGCCGGCCTTTCATGCCGCACATCCCGACATTCACCTGCACCTGGTGGCGGCCGGCGGGCCCATCGACTTTTCGCGCAGCGGCGTCGACCTGGCCCTGCGCCGCGATGACTTTCGCTGGGATGCCAACCTGCACAGCCTGAAGATCTGCGACGAATGGGTGGGGCCGGTGTGCAGCGCGCACCTGCCGCTGCCCGATGACAGCCTCGACGGCCAGCGCCTGCTGCACAGCGCCTCACGCCCGGGGGCGTGGAACACCTGGCTGCGCCTGAGTGGCGAATCGGCCAACGGCGCCAGCCGCACCGACTACGAACACTTCTACCTGTGCATCCAGGCGGCCGTGGCGGGGCTCGGCGTGGCCATGGCGTCGTTCCTGATGGTCCAGGATGAAATCGACAGCGGCCAGCTGCGCGCGCCGCGCAGCTTTGTGCAGGATCAATCGGCCTACTTCCTGCTGTGCCCGCAACCGATCCTGGCCGACGACAAATGCCGGCGCTTTGCGCAGTGGGTCAGCGAAGAAGCGCAGGCCTGCCTGGCTCACTTGCTCTGAGGCTTGCCCGCCACTGGCAAGGCGCAGAACGACGAGTTGGCACTGAAGTCCCCGCCCCAGGTGCGAAACCCCGCAGTGTCGATGTGAATGCGGCCCGACGGATAGCGGCCCAGGCCCATGTTCCAGGCCTTGCCGTGGGTTTGCCAGAACGTGCACAGCGGCGTGGGGTCGGTCCAGCGCGGCAGCAGTACATCCACGGCAAAGGCCCGGGTATGGGCGCTGGCCACCGCACCGCCGGCACAGCGATTGAGCTGCGGGTCGCGATAGGCCGAGACCACTTCAAACTGCCGCAAGATACCCTGATCGCCCAACGTCTTGAGCAGCTGCACCGTAGAGCGCACCGCTGGCCACTGGCTGGCGGGGGTCACGGCGAAGGGCTCGGCGTGACACAGGCGCCAGTCGCTGGCCGAGCGCAGCAATTGGTAGATCGGCACAACGCCGTACAGGCGCGCATCCACCAGCATTTCGCGAAAAGCGCGGGTTTCATGGTCACCGGCCCATTGCGCGAACATGTACAGATCGCGTGGGTCGGCATGGGCGCTGCACAGCCCGGCCAGTAGAACGCCTGTGCCGAGTCCGGCCTTGCTCCAGAGCTTCATCGTCCCTTCCCCCATCTGATCCATGACATTGCAGGAGCGGGCTTGCCCCGTGATCAGCGTAGTCTGGGCTACTGCTATCGCGGGTGTACAACCGTAGACATCCTTTACACCGTAAACCGGAGACATGGTTTACACATTTTAGGCCTGGACGCGGTTCTCACCGCGTCCCAGCCTCCCTAAGGGATAGTCACACAGGTACAACTCCCAGGTGTCATCCTCCACCTCCTTAAGCCCTATCCGCTCGCCGGCCAGGGCTTCGCTGACGAAGAGCAGCTTGCCTTTCCATTTGATCGAGCCGTTCTGTCTGACGCTTCGTACCACCATTTCTGACGGGTATTCCACATCGGGCAAACAGCCCGGATAAGGGCGATTGGATGGCACATACAGTTCGCCCGGGCGCTTCATTTCAAGCGCTTCGTGAGGGCGCACATGGTTGAACTCGTGGCGAAAGTGCTCCAGCAGAAGCTGCTGTTCCAGGAAGTTTTGCCCCAGTGGAAGCTCGGCCTTCAAGCTGCGATGCATGCGTTCGTGTCGACCATTCTGGTCCGGACGTCCCAGCCCGGTTCGCTCGGGATAGATGCCTAGCCGGATCCACCACGCCGCCAAGGTCGACATCCGCGCCAAGCCTGGGGAGGCGAACGGGATGCCATTATCGCTGCGGATGACATCGGGCATGCCGTGTTCCTCGAACAACCGCTCAAACGTCTGACGCACCGGCTGGGTCATGACCTTGGCGTGCGCGCGGCTGGCCAGAATCATCCGAGAGGCATGGTCGGTGACCGTCAAAGGAAAACACCACTGGCCATTCAGCATTTTGAACTGGCCTTTGTAGTCCGCGCACCAGGTCTGATTGGGCTCGTTGGCCTCACGCATCTGCGTGGCGCTCTTGCCGTAGCGTCGTTTGGGGCGGCGCTTATTCACCAGCCCACAGCGATCAAGCCATTGCCCGGCCGTGCTTGGCGCGGGCCAGGCGACGGATGGGTCTTCAAGGTGCAGAAGCTGGATGAGTTTTTTCGGCCCCCAACTGCTGTGCGCCTCTTTCATGGCGATCAGGCGCATCAGGATTTCATCATCGACCTGATGAGGGCTGCTGTGCGGCTTGCGCGAGGCATCGACCAGCCCGCTGGCACCAGCAGCGGTGTAGCGGGCGATCCATTTGTCCACGGTGGGACGGCTGACGTTGAAACGTCGTGCGAGCTGGCTCTTGGTGTAGTCACCGCAAAGCCAGTCGCTGATCAATCTGATGCGTTGATTCATGGGGGACTCTTGGTTCCAGGGCATGATCAGATACCTCCTGATCATGCGTATTAGCCTGTAAACCATGTCCCCGGTTTGAAATGTAAACGATGTCTCCGGTTTGTACCCGGGACAAGCCCGCTCCTACAGGGGTCAGTCTTGCGGGCACAGGCGGTATTGCGGCGGTAGCTGGTCCAGGCCGCTGATGGTGGCGTTCAGGCTCTTCCAGCGTCCATCCTTGATGCCATAGATGCAGCCATGGATCGACAGGCTCTGGCCACGGTGCCAGGCGTTCTGGACGATGGTAGTGTGACCGACGTTCGCCACTTGCTGAATCACATTGAGCTCGCACAAGCGGTCAACACGTTCCTCTTCGGTGGCCAATTTGCCCAGCTCCACCCGGTTTTCGTAATACAGGTCGCGGATCGAGCGCAGCCAGCCGTCGATCAGGCCCAACTGACGGTCCTGCATCGAGGCCCGCACACCGCCGCAACCGTAATGGCCGGTCACCAGGATGTGCTTCACCTTGAGCACGTCCACGGCGTACTGGATCACCGAGAGGCAGTTGAGGTCGGTGTGCAGCACCACGTTGGCCACGTTGCGGTGGACGAACAGGTCGCCCGGCAGCATGCCGACGATCTCGTTGGCCGGTACACGGGCATCGGAGCAGCCGATCCAGAGGAATTCGGGGGTTTGTTGGCGGGCAAGCTTGGCGAAGAAATCCGGGTCTTCCTGCTTGATTGCATCAGCCCAACGCGCGTTGTTATCAATCAGTTCTTGTAGGTCGTGCATGTTCAAGCCTCATGGTTGATGCGCATGTTGTGACAGGCGAGACCCCGTTCGGGTCACGCCTTTGAATCTTCCCGCCAGGGCCCGGTCCACCCAAAGACAGGCACCTGCAGGAGAAAAGCCCCATGAACGATTCAAGACGCCCGCCCCACGCCCCGGAACCCGCCCCCATCGACACCCTCGAAGACCGCATGGGCTCAATGGAAAGCCTGGATTTTGACGATGATACGCCCAGCGAAAAGATCGGTGACCTGATTCCCGATCAGGAGCGCGAGCAACTGATGCCCGCCGAGCGCGTACGCGAAGCCGGCATGACCGGCGCCTCAAGCGACGACCACGAGCCCACCGACGATGACCTGAGCCCGGAAACCCTGATTCATGAAGACGGTGCCCGCTCGGCCACTGAAGACGGCGCAGACAACCCCGCCGACTGGGACCTGAGCCTGGTCGATGAAGACGATATCGGTGGCGGCACCGGCCTGGATGAAGCTGAGCTTGCCCGGCGCGATCCGCTGGACGGCAAGCCCGAGCGCTGAGGCGTTACTCGAACAGGGTGCAGGCCATGACCAGCGCGTCTTCACGGCCACCGGCAATCGGGTAGTAGTCGCGACGCCGGCCGATCTCGTTGAAGCCGTAGCGTTCGTACAGGCGGTAGGCCGACTGGTTGCTGGCACGCACTTCAAGGAAGCACTCGCGGCCGTTGAGCGCGTAGGCGCGCGTCATCAACTCTTCGAGCAGGCGCAAGCCCAGGCCACGGCCCTGGCTTTCGGGCTTGATGGTGATGTTGAGCAGGTGGGCCTCGTCGATGATCACGTTGATCACGCCATGACCGACCTGCTGCTCGCCCTCGAACATCAGCCAGATCTCATAGGACTTGAGCCCGTCGAGGAAAATCCCGCGGGTCCAGGGGTGGCTGAAGGCGGCGTATTCGATCTTCAGTACGGCATCCAGATCCGCCTCGGTCATCCGGCGGAAGCTGATCGTGTCACTCATCACTTGGTTTCCAGCGCGCCATCAGCCGGCGCATGGCTTGCCAGACGTCCGCCTTGCGCTGCGGCTCGTCCATCAACAGTTCGAGGCCAGGCAAGGCCCAGGCAGCGCCCAGGCTCTCGACGGGCAGCTCGCGGTAATAACTTTCGGCATCCGCCTCGCCGGCAAAACGCACGGCAGGCAGGCCGACCAGCCACAAACAGACGCACGGCGCCTCTTCAAGCCGGGCCTGGATAAAGCCCTGGACGAAATCGGTGGCCGCTTGCGGCCCCTGGTCGATGTTGCCGCGCACCAGCAACGGCCAACGCACCGGCTCACCGATGATCTGCGGGCTGTCGGGCAAACCGGCGGCGCGCAGCATGTCCTTGAGCAGCAGGTACGACGGGTCGCGGCTCTGGAACGGCTCGCCCGTGGCGAGTTCGACCAGCAGCAGGCAATTGCCGGCACGCAGCAGCTGGAGGGCAAATCGCGGTGGCGGTACGGGTGCCGGGCGCGCTGCAACAGGCGCCTTTTCGGCCTCCGCCGCCGGCTTGCCGGCCACTTTTGGCGTGCTGCCAGGGCGCGGGATTTCGATCTTCGGTCGCTCGCCACTGCGCGCTACCGGTGCGCTGGGTGCCACGGCTACCGCAGCAGGTGCCTGTGCCTGCGGCTCGAATACCGGCTCCTCCAGCGGCGCCACCGGCTGCAACAGCGCCGGGCGCGACGGTGCGGCGAACGGCAGTTCGGCACGTGGCAGCCAGTGCACCACTTGCATGGCGTTGAGGTAAGCGCGGCGGCGGGACTCGATTAACAAGAAGGGTCGGCCATCTGTGGATAAGTCAGGGGCGCCATTCTAACGTTGTTCGCCACGCTGCGCCGCTGTTGATCGGCACAAATCCGCCGGGAAGCCTCGCGAAACGATCAGGGGGTGAATCGACAGGCACTTGATGCAGTACAATCGGCGCTTTTATTTGGCAACGAGTCGACCCGCCAATGATCGAACCCAAGCGCGTCCTGCGCGCCCTAGCCGAACACTGGGCCTTGCTTGAGCCGTTGTGCGAGCGCTTCGACGGAGGCACCCTGAGCCTCGGCGAACTGCGCCAGCAATTGGCCAGCCAGCAGTTGGAGAGCACGCCCCAGGACATCACCAGCCTGCTCGACGTCTGGATTCGCCTCGATATTCTGGTGCCGGTGGCCAAGAGCCCCAACCGATTCGAGCTCAATGCGCAGATCCACGACTTCCTCGCCTACCTGCGCCGCGAACACCGCCTGGGCCTGTGCCTCGAGATCGAAGCCTACCTGCGCCACCTCGAGCGTTTGGCCGGGCATATCCAGGACGCCTTCGAGATTCGTGACAGCAACGACCTGGCCCGCCAGCTGCGCTTGCTCGACATGCGCGTGCGCGACGTACTGAAAAAACTCGACAACGACGAACAGGCCCTGGTTGCCGTGGCCGAACGGGCCAAGACCAGCGACCGGCAGATTCCGTTGCGCCAGCGTTATGCCGAAGTACTGGCGACCTGGGACGAGTACGTCGAGCCCATGATCCAGCTGGTCAACGCTGACGGCGCCTTCGAGCAAGGCGTGCGCAAGGTCGAGACGGTGCTGCTGCGCCTGCTGGGCGAACAGGCCCGCCTGGGCCATCTGGTCGACGACGACATGCTCCTGCGCACCCACGCGCGAATCCTTGAGATGCAGACCAGCGCCCAGCTGACCCTGCGCCATGCCCGCGAACTGCTGCTGCCGCTGCGCGAAGAAGCCCGCCGCCACAACGCCGTGACCCGTGGCGCCGCCCTGGCCCTCTCGGTCATCCGCCGCAAGGGGCTGGACGCCGTGCCGCAGGCGGCCATGCCACTGTTCACCCGCCCGCAAAGCACCTTCCTGGGCAGCGCCAGTCAGGTCGAGGCCTATGTCTACGCCCTGGCCCGCTTCGAGCCCAAGCCTGCGCAGTTCCCCAAGGCCCACAAGAGCAACCGCAGCGACAACCAGAAGGCGCCGCGCACGGTCAAGGAGATGCTCCAGCGCTGCGAAAGCGCCCTGCCACTGCCCGACCTGATGGTCTGGTTGCTGGACCAGGAGCCCGACGGCGCCACCGACGAATTGCTGTACTGGTTCTCGCGCCTGTCGCGGGAAAAGCGCTTTACCCGCGAGCGCCTCGAACGCCGCGAATACACCACCCGCGAACACCTGGTCAGCCTGCGTTCCTTCGCCCTGACATCCAGCCGCGAACCATCGCCTGAACCAACTGCGAGCCCTGCCCATGCATCTTGATCTTTCCGAACTGTCCCAGCTCGCACCGATCTTCCGCGAGCTGTTCAAGGGCTTTCACATCAGTCGCCGCGACCCGGAGCTGTACGGCCAGCTGTCGAACTTCCAGGACCAGTACCGTGGCCTGTTCAAGGCCCTGGGCTTCGAGCTGGTGTGCGACACCCGTGGCTTCTACTACTTCGTTCCCGACCAGGCCGCCGCCCAGGTCAACAAGACGGCCCAGCGCCTGTCGCTGTTCACCTTCATCCTGGTAGAGCACCTGGCCGACCAGGGCCGCGACCCGATGTCGGTGCTCGATGGCGGCAGCCTGGGCCGTGACGAGCTGCCCTCGATGCTGGAGAAGTACCGCGACCTGTTCATCCAGGCCGAAGTGCAGACCCCGGACGAGCTGGAAGAAAAGATCATGCGCCGCATGACCCAGTTGGGCTTTGCCCATGAAGAAAACGGCATCTACCGCTTCCTGCCGCCGATGCACCGCTTCCTCGACGTGTGCCTGTCGGTGCAGCAGGACCGCGACCTCGCCGCCAGCCTGCACAGCACCCTGCCGCTGCCAACGCCGGTACTGGTCGAAGAAGAAAACCCCGAAGTGCTGAACCGGACCGACGACCCGCTCGACCTGAGCCCGTTCGAGGAAAGTGAAGAAGACGCCTTGGCCCGCGCCATTGCCGAAGAGCAACAGGAGATTGATGCATGAGCCAGGAACGCTACGGCATTCGCCGCTTTGCACTGCTCAATACCGCCGGCTACAGCCTGGGCCTGTTCCCGCTGGAACACCCGCTGTCGGTCTACGGCGCCAACAACCTGGGTAAATCCGCCTCGATCAACGCCCTGCAGTTCCCGATCCTGGCGCGCATGTCGGACATGAGTTTCGGCAAGTACAGCCTGGAACAGTCCCGGCGCTTCTACTTTGCCAGCGACACCAGCTACATCCTCTGCGAGGTCAACCTGCCCCACGGCCCGCATGTGATCGGTGTGGTCGGTCGCGGCCCGGGTGGCGGCTTCGGTCACCAGTTCTTTGCCTATGCCGGCGAGCTGGACCTGGCCCACTACCAGAAGAACGACACCTGCCTGCGCCAGAAAGAACTGTTCAGCAACCTGGAGCGCAACGGCCTCAAGGCCTACGAGCTCAAGCCCGATGAGCTGCGTCGCCTGCTGGTCGGCGGCCACACCTCGATCCCGCTGGACCTGACCCTGATCCCGCTGCGCTCCACCAGCGAGCAGAGCCTGAAGACCTTCCGCGCGCTGTTCATCAACCTGCTGCACATGCGCGAGATCACCGCGGCCAAGCTCAAGCAGCTGTTCCTCGACGCCTTCGAGCACAGCCTGCGCTCGGGCAGCGTCGACTACATCGCCGCCTGCGAAGAAGCCTTCCGCGACGTGCGCCGCATGGAGCAGGACTACAACTCCCTGGTCGCCGCCGGCCCCCTGGTCGAGGCCCTAGCCAACGGCGTGACCCAGCGCGACATCCTGCGTGGCAAGCTGCATCGCCTGTCGCCGCTGCTCGACTCGCTGCTGGGCACCTGGCAGGACTACGCCAGCGCCCGCAAGGAAGAGCTGGTGATCCAGGCCGAGCACTACAAGAACGAACAGGACAGCCTGCAGAACGACCAGCGTGGCGGCACCCAGGAGCTGATGCGCCTGGAGCGCGAAATCACCGGCATCCAGCGCTGGCTCGGCGAGCTGTCGGTGCTCAAGCACCGCTTCGCCCTGGTCGATGACGTCAAGGTGCTGGAGCAGCAACTGCTGGCCGCCAAGGACGCCCACGACGAACTGGCCGGCGCGCTGGCCCAGTCCCGCCAGTTCAGCGCCGAAGACCTCGAAGAGCGTCTGCGCGACCTGGAAAAACGCCTCAAGTCGGTCAAGCAGCAGCTCGACCACGCCGACAACAACAGCTACGCCCGTCTGCGCGAAGAGTTCTCCCAGCAGGATGTCGAGCGCCTGATGCGCCTGTTCAATGGCGCGCTGTTCAGTCTGCCGCTGGGTGAGCGCGGCATCGAGCTGGACGACAGCGACCTGTGGGTCAAATCCCTGGAAGCAGTGCTCGACGGCTTCAAGGGCGAGCGCTTTGAAGTCCCCGGCCTGTCGATCGACCTCTCGCACATCGAGCCGCCGGCCCTGCAAGCCCTGGCCGACCGCGCCGCCCTGCGCGACCAGAAGGAGCGCCTGGAAAAAGAGCTCAAGCAGCTCAAGACCCAGCAGGCGGTAGCCGCCGACCGCGCGGCGAGCAAAACCCAGACCGAAACCCTGTACCAGCAGGTACTGGACGCGCAAAAGGCCCTGGAAGACTTCCGCCGCACCCAGACGCTGTCTGCCGAGGAAGGCGACAAGCTCGAGCAGCTGGCGCAGATGGAAGCCGCCCAGGACGAGCTCAAGCGCTCCAGCGATGCGTTCACCGAACGGGTCCAGCAGCTGTCGGCCAAACTGCAATTGGTCGGCCGCCAGATCGCCGACATGGAAGCCAAGCAGCGCACCCTCGACGACGCCTTGCGCCGCCGCCAGCTACTGCCGGCCGACCTGCCGTTCGGTACGCCGTTCATGGAGTCGGTGGACGACTCCATGGACAACCTGCTGCCACTGCTCAACGACTATCAGGACAGCTGGCAGAGCCTGCTGCGGGTCGATGGCCAGATCGAGGCGCTGTACGCCCAGGTACGCCTCAAGGGCGTGGCCAAGTTCGACAGCGAAGACGACATGGAGCGCCGCCTGCAACTGCTGATCAACGCCTACGCGCACCGCACCGACGAAGCCCTGACCCTGGGCAAGGCGCGCCGCGCGGCGGTCACCGACATCGCCCGAACCCTGCGCAACATCCGCAGCGACTATGACAGCCTCGAGCACCAGCTGGCGCTGTTCAACCGCGAGATCAACAAACGCCAGGTGTCCAACCTCGAAAGCTTCCGCATCGTGCTGGCACCGAACAAGGAAGCGCTCAAGCACATCGACCAGATCATCCACAGCGCCGGTCAGTACGAAGAAGGCGAGACCCTGTCGGTGTTCGACCTGAGCGCCAGTGCCGAGCAGGACAACAAGAACGAGGAAGCCAAGGAGTACCTGGCCCGCCTGGTAGCGTCCAACCACAACCAGCTGGGCCTCAAGGACCTGTTTGAACTGGCCTTCGAGATCACCAAGGTCAATGGTCAGCCGGTGATCCACACCGACATCGACGGTGCGGCGTCCAACGGCACCACCATGACCATCAAGGCGCTGACCAACATGTACCTGTTGCTGCACCTGATGGACCGCGACCTGGCCGGCCGCGTGCGTCTGCCGTACTACCTGGACGAGGCCGCGGACATCGACGAACGCAACCAGGCTGCCTTGCTGGAAACCAGCTTGCAGCTGGGCTTCGTACCGATTCTGGCGAGCGTGAAGCCGCAGGTTTCAGCGCATGTCGCCATCGACCTGGAAGGCGGCAGCGGGCCGAACGGGATCTACATCGACGAAGCAGACTGGAAGTTCATCAGCCGGCTGGATGAAGTGAAGGCGGTTGTGCGCGAGGAAGAGGAAGAGGCTTCGGTCTGACGCAATCGCGGGGCAAGCTCGCTCCTAGCGTAGGAGCGGTCTTGCCCCGCGAGGATTACTGCTGGGGCCAGGGCAAGATCGGAATCGCCGTCACCGCGTTCTGCGGGCTACCTTCGATCAGCCGGTCCGAGTACACCAGGTAGACCAGGGTATTGCGCTTCTTGTCCAGGAAGCGCACCACCTGCATGGTCTTGAACACCAGCGAGGTGCGCTCCTTGAACACCTCGTCACCGTCCTTGAGCTGCTCCTTGAAGCGAATCGGCCCTACCTGGCGACAGGCAATGGAGGCTTCGGCACGGTCCTCGGCCAGGCCCAGGCCGCCCTTCACACCGCCCGTCTTGGCACGGGACAGGTAGCAGGTCACACCCTCGACTTTCGGGTCGTCGAAAGCCTCGACGACGATGCGATCGTTCGGCCCGACGAATTTGAACACGGTCGATACCTGACCGATTTCTTCGGCCGCCGCCACTGCCGGCAATGCCAGCAACGCCGCTGCAACTATCCCTTTGAACACGGTTGTTTCCTCAGACCAGAATCAGGTTGTCGCGATGAACCAGCTCAGGCTCGGCGATGTAGCCCAGCAGGCTCTCGATGGCCTCGGAAGACTGGCCGATGATCTTCTGTGCTTCCAGGGCGCTGTAGTTGGCCAGGCCGCGGGCGACTTCCATACCGTCCGGACCGACACAGACGACCATCTCGCCACGGCGGAAACTCCCCTGCACGGTTTTGACGCCGACCGGCAGCAGGCTCTTGTTGGCCTGGCGCAGGGCTTGAACGGCACCGGCATCGAGCACCAGGGTGCCACGGGTCTGCAGGTGCCCGGCCAGCCACTGCTTGCGCGCAGCGAGCATGCCGCGCTCCGGCGACAGCAAGGTGCCCAGGCGCTCGCCAGCCTTGAGGCGATCGAGCACGCGCTCCAGGCGACCACCGACGATGATGGTGTGGGCACCGGAACGGGCCGCCAGGCGCGCAGCGCGCAGCTTGGTCTGCATGCCGCCACGGCCCAGCGCGCCACCGGTACCGCCAGCGACCGCATCCAGGCTCGGATCGTCGGCGCGGGCTTCATAGATCAGTTGGGCATCGGGGTTGTTGCGCGGGTCGGCGTCGAACATGCCGTCGCGGTCCGTGAGGATCACCAGCAGGTCGGCTTCGACCAGGTTGGCCACCAGGGCCGCCAGGGTGTCGTTATCACCGAAACGGATCTCGTCGGTCACCACGGTGTCGTTTTCGTTGATCACCGGCACCACGCCCAGCTCCACCAGCGTGCGCAGGGTACTGCGCGCGTTGAGGTAGCGCTTGCGGTCCGACAGGTCGTCGTGGGTCAGGAGAATCTGCGCAGTGTGCTTGTCGTGCTCGGCGAAGCTCGACTCCCAGGCCTGGACCAGGCCCATCTGGCCAATCGAGGCCGCCGCTTGCAGCTCATTCATGGCACTGGGTCGCTTGGACCAGCCCAGCCGGCTCATCCCGGCGGCAACCGCCCCGGACGATACCAGCACCAATTCGACACCCGCCTCATGCAACGCCACCATCTGCTCGACCCAGACGCCCATGGCCGTGCGATCGAGGCCTTTGCCATCTGCTGTCAGCAGGGCACTGCCGATCTTCACTACCCAGCGCTGCGCACCCGTCACCTTGCTCCGCATCTTCTTCCAACCTATAGAGATCTTTAGATACTAAAACGCCGCTCCAGAGAGCGGCGTTTAGTGTACTGCAACGAATCAGTCGCGCACGTAAATGATTTCCGGACCGTCTTCGTCGTCATCATCCCAGTCGTCGTCATCGTCGTCGCCGATGTCGTGAACGCTCTTCACGCCGCTGCGGCGCAGGGCACGGGCATCGTCCAGGGCTTGCAGCTGGGCACGGGCTTCGTCTTCGATGCGCTGATCCAGGTCAGCCAGCTCTTCGGCGTAGGCCGGGTCGTTGGCCAGGCGATCGGCACGGTCTTCGAGGTAGCGCATGATGTCGCGGCTGAGCTGCTCGGTGCCCTGCTTGGAGATGGCCGAGATCACATAGACCGGACCGTCCCACTGCAGGCGCTCGACCACTTCCTTGACCCGCTCGTCACGCTCGTCGTCCATCAGCATGTCGGTCTTGTTCAGTACCAGCCAGCGGTCACGCTCGGCCAGCGACGGGCTGAAGCGGGTCAGCTCGTTGACGATCACTTCGGCGGCATCGGCGCTGCTGCTTTCATCCAGCGGCGCGAGGTCGACGAGGTGCAGCAACAGGCGGGTACGGGCCAGGTGCTTGAGGAAGCGGATACCCAGGCCGGCACCGTCGGAGGCGCCTTCGATCAGGCCGGGAATGTCGGCAATGACGAAGCTTTTCCAGCGGTCGACGCTGACCACGCCCAGGTTCGGCACCAGGGTGGTGAACGGGTAGTCGGCGACTTTCGGCTTGGCGGCCGAGACCGAGCGGATGAAGGTACTCTTGCCGGCGTTCGGCAAGCCCAGCAGGCCAACGTCGGCCAGCACTTTCATTTCCAGCTTCAGGTCACGCTGCTCACCGGGCTTGCCCGGAGTGGTCTGGCGTGGCGCACGGTTGGTACTGGATTTGAAACGGGTGTTGCCCAGGCCGTGCCAGCCGCCCTGGACCACCATCAGTTTCTGGCCCGGCTTGACCAGGTCGCCGATGACTTCCTGGGTGGCGGAGTCGATCACGGTGGTACCGACCGGCACGCGCAGGATCAGGTCGTCGCCCTTCTTCCCGGTGCAGTCGGTGCTGCCGCCATTGGAGCCGCGCTGGGCCTCGAAATGACGGGTGTAGCGGTAGTCGACCAGGGTGTTGAGGTTTTCGTCGGCAACCATGAACACCGAGCCGCCGTCGCCACCGTCACCGCCGTTGGGACCGCCGTTCTCGATGAATTTTTCGCGGCGGAAGCTCATGCAACCGTTACCGCCATCACCGGCTTTGACCCGGATCGATACTTCGTCAACAAACTTCATAAAAACCGCCTCTCGTCAGCTGGACGAGCTGAGTGACACAAAGACATAAGGCTCTTGCAAAAGTGAGCGCGGCGGCCCCCGTCAACGACCGAAACACCAGCGCCGGCAGCCCATACAAACAGCTTTGCAAGAGACTCACCCCACAAACGAAAAAGCCCCGTCGCGAGACAGGGCTTTTCCAGCGTTCGCGCGATTACTCGGCGACAACGCTCACGTAACGACGACCGAAGGCGCCTTTTACTTCAAACTTGATCTTACCCGCGATCTTGGCGAACAGGGTGTGATCCTTGCCCATGCCAACGCCGTAGCCAGCGTGGAATTGGGTGCCGCGCTGACGGACGATGATGTTGCCAGGAATGATAGCCTGGCCGCCATACATCTTCACGCCAAGGCGTTTGGCTTCTGAGTCGCGACCGTTACGGGTACTACCACCAGCTTTTTTGTGTGCCATGGTTCAATTCTCCAGAAATGGGATTTAGGCGATTACGCCGAAATACCGGTGATCTTGATTTCGGTGAACCACTGGCGGTGGCCCATACGCTTCATGTGGTGCTTACGGCGGCGGAACTTGATGATGCGCACTTTGTCGTGACGACCTTGCGAGATCACTTCAGCAACAACCTTTGCACCAGCAACGACTGGAGCGCCGATGTTCACGTCGTCGCCATTGGCAACCAACAGAACGCGGTCGAAAGTCACGGATTCGCCAGTGGCGACTTCCAGTTTTTCGATTTTCAGGTATTCACCTTCGGCGACTTTGTACTGCTTGCCACCGGTAACAATTACTGCGTACATGGTATTTCTCCGATAATCCTGCTCACCCAGCTCTTTATAGGAAGAGTATTGGCTGGCATGGCTGCATAGGGCTGGAACGGCCCAGTGCAATTGCGTAAGGCAGGTGCTGCCCAGGAAGTTCAGGGTGCGCGATTGTACGCAAGCCGCCGGCCCCTTGCAAGTCCCGACCCCGGCCCGCCGGGACCGCGCCTTGACAGGCCGGGACCCGCGACCTAGCATGCCGCGCAACCTTTATGGAGCACCTGTGGCCGATGCAACCCCAAGCTTTCTACCGCGCGGTAGCGGACGACTTCAGCGCCGTTGACGAGATTATCAAGAAACAGCTGACTTCGCGTGTACCGCTGGTATCGAAAATCGGCGACTACATTACTTCGGCCGGCGGCAAGCGCCTGCGTCCTCTGCTGGTGCTGCTGTGCGGCAAGGCACTGGGCCGCGAAGGCGACGACCTGCGCCTGCTGGCCGCCACCATCGAGTTCCTGCACACCGCCACCCTGCTGCACGACGACGTGGTCGACATGTCGGGCATGCGCCGTGGTCGCTCCACCGCCAATGCCCTGTGGGGCAATGCGCCGAGCGTACTGGTCGGTGATTTCCTTTATTCGCGCTCGTTCGAGATGATGGTCGAACTGGGCTCGATGCCGGTCATGCAGATCCTCTCCAAGGCCACCCGGGTCATCGCCGAAGGCGAAGTCCTGCAGCTGTCCAAGGTCCGCGACGCCAGCACCACCGAAGAAGTCTACATGGACGTCATCCGTGGCAAGACCGCGATGCTGTTCGAGGCCTCGACCCACAGCGCCGCGGCCCTGGCCCAGGCCACCGCCGAGCAGAGCGAAGCCCTGCGCACCTTCGGCGATCACCTTGGCGTGGCGTTCCAATTGGTCGACGACCTGCTCGACTACAAGGGCGATGCACAGACCCTGGGCAAGAACGTCGGTGACGACCTGGCCGAGGGCAAGCCAACCCTGCCGCTGATCTACACCATGCGCGAAGGCACTGCCGAACAGGCCGCACTGGTTCGCCAGGCGATCCAGAAAGGCGGTATCGAGGACCTGGAAAGCATCCGCGCTGCGGTCGAAGCCTCCGGTTCCCTCGACTACACCGCACAACTGGCCCGTGACTACGTGGCCCGCGCCATCGCCTGCCTGGATGTACTGCCAGCCAGCGAATACCGCGACGCCCTGGTGGAACTGAGCGAATTCGCTGTCGCCCGTACCCACTGAGCCCGCCCTGTGGCCCATCGCTCGATGGGCCCGACTCACCTCTGACGGACAAAACCCTATACAATGTAGGCTTTGTACCTGTACGTCTTGAGGAACCCTAGTGAGCACTTTGCCACCCTGCCCTAAATGCAACTCCGAATACACCTACGAAGACGGCACCCAGCTGATCTGCCCCGAGTGCGCACACGAGTGGTCTGCCGCCGGTGACGCCGAAGCAGTGAGCGACGAAGCGGTCAAGAAGGATTCGGTAGGCAACGTCCTGCAGGACGGCGACACCATCACCGTGATCAAGGACCTGAAGGTCAAAGGCACGTCGCTGGTGGTCAAGGTCGGCACCAAGGTCAAGAACATCCGCCTGTGCGATGGCGACCATGACATCGACTGCAAGATCGACGGCATCGGTCCGATGAAGCTCAAGTCGGAGTTCGTCCGCAAGGTCTGACCCCAGTGGTTTCGGGGCTGGCCACCAGCCTCGAAGCACGGCGCAAGCACATGCCGGCAATTTTCTGCCAATAGACACTTGCTATTTTGATAATAAGAATTATTCTCATTGGACGCTTCCAAGGAGAATAGCCATGACTTATCTGATAGACGCCTGGCTTGACCGCCCCCATCCGTACCTGCGCATCCTGCACCGGGAGACCGGCGAGGTCTGTGCCGTGCTTGAAGAAGAAGCACTGGACGAACTTCGCGACCAGGGTGACCTGGATCTCAATGGTTTGAATTCGAGCGAGCCGATCGTGCTCAAGGAGCTGGTGAGGAACCTGTTCCTGTTCTGCTATGCCCGGGCGTTGCGCCCTGGGGGTGGGACTGAGTGGAACTGATACAAGCATCGCGGGGCAAGCCCGCTCCTACAGGTAGGAGCAGGAGTTGCCCCGCGATCAGGTGTTACAGGACGTCCAGCAGCTCGACGTCGAATACCAGAACGCTGTGCGGCGGGATGCTGCCAACGCCCTGAGCGCCGTAGGCCAGCTCGCTCGGAACGTACAGGCGCCATTTGCTGCCGGCGTTCATCAGTTGCAGGGCTTCGGTCCAGCCGGCAATCACGCCGCTGACCGGGAACTCGGCTGGCTGGCCACGATCGTAGGAGCTGTCGAACACAGTGCCGTCGATCAGGGTGCCGTGGTAGTGGGTGCGAACGCTGTCGTCGCGGCTTGGCTTAGCGCCTTCACCAGCGGTCAGCACTTCAAACTGCAGGCCCGATGCCAGGGTGGTGATGCCGTCACGCTTGGCGTTCTCGGCCAGGAAGGCTTTGCCTTCGCCAGCAGCCGCTTCGGCTTTGGCAGCGGCTTCGGCCTGCATGATTTCACGAATGACCTGGAAGCTGGCCGACAGGTCTGCTTCGCTGACGCGGCTGTCCTGGCCGTTGAAGGCGTCGGTCAGGCCGGCCAGGATGGCTTCCAGGCTCACGCCCGGTGGCGGGTTGTCACGCAGTTGGCCACCCAGTTGACGGCCGATGCCGTAGCTGACGCGGGTTTCGTCGGTAGACAGGTTGATTTCGGACATTTGCTTGCTCCGCAGCAGGGCGCACGACAACTGCGCCCTTTATGAAAAGGGCGAGCAGCCTAGCACACTGCGGCAAAGCAGATCAGCTACCAGGCGGAACGACGGGGCATCGGTATTTTCAGGTCGCCGTCGCCGGTGACGTCTCCCCCGCACATCTCATCGTCCATCGACCAATGCACCAGGTGCAGCGGCACAGCAGGCAAGCCATTGAGCAGGCGCTGCGCATCAACTACGGAATGGACTTTAAGGCGCTCGCCGTGGGTATCCGACAGCGGATGGGCGTGGCCTTTTACGCGGGCTTCGAGAATGTAATCCCCGCCTTCGATGGCGATCAGGTTGAGCTCTTCGACATGACCGGCCCTGGCCTCGGTGTTCAGTTGTTGAAGGTTCATTGCGATACCTCATGACTGGCACTTCGGGTGACCGTTCATTTTTCGTACAGCACGGCGCAAAGCACAAGGCAAAAACGCAACCGCCCGTCCGTTTTGCAACGGACGGGCGGTCGAGTACTGCGCCGAGCGAGTGATCAGTGCTTGGTCAGCTTGTCCAGATACCCCATGGCGAAGGCCGATACCACGAAGGTCATGTGGATGATCACGTACCACATCAGGTACTGGGTCTCGATGTTGCGTGCGTCCATGAACACCCGCAGCAAGTGAATCGAGGAAATCGCCACGATGGAGGCTGCGACTTTCATCTTCAGCGAAGAAGAATCCATCTTGCCCAGCCAGTTGAGCTTTTCCTTGTCCTCGTCGATGTCCAGCTGCGAGACGAAGTTCTCGTAGCCCGAGATCATCACCATCACCAACAGACCTCCCACCAGGGCCATGTCGATCAGCGACAGCAGCACCAGGATCAGGTCGGCTTCGGCCAGGGCGAAGACGTTGGGCAGGACGTGGAAGATCTCCTGGAAGAACTTCAGTGCCAGCGCCAGCAGGCCCAACGACAGACCAAAATAAATCGGGGCGAGCAGCCAGCGCGAGGCATACATCGCATTTTCGATAATACGTTCCATTGAAAACTCGTCAGGTGGCCAAAAAGCGAGCGCGAGTATAACAGCCAGCCATGACAGAAAAAGCCCGTGGCATGCTGCCACAGGCATGGCGCGCAGGCGGCTCAGGTTTCCGGATGGAACTGGAAGTCGCCGACGTGATGGACCCGCTCACCATTGATCCGGCGTAGCTGGGCTTGCAGGTGTACACACCAGATCTGCGGGTCGTCGGCCACCTGATAACCGTGCAAGGTCAGGCTGTCGACAATGGCGCTGAGGACCGATTCGGCCACGAAAGGCCCATGAAACGGCCCTTGGGCCTTGATAGCTGAAGGTTGCTCGCCAGCCATGCCGGCGGCAAACAGGAGGGTCCACATGCCGTTGTCGCCGGCCAGTGGGCGGATGCTGCATTCAATGCGGGTCACCAGGCCCAGGCATTGGCGGGTGAGGCTGAGGTTGCGCGGCATGGCGACGTCCCTCGGTAAACCCTTGTTCAGCCCTGCGGACAAGGCTGTTTCGATCCTTTAGCGACTACGGTCCCTGTTTATCAGGATAGAAGAATTCCGATACTGCGTGGGAAAACCGGCGCCGAGCGGTCAGACCCGCTGCGGCGCCGATTATTTGACTCAGGTCGGCTTGACCTGGGCCAAGGCTTGCTCGGCCTGCTCCTTCTCGGCTTCCTTGAGGTCCTCCTCGCTGATCATTTCAGCGATCACGCGCAGGCGCTCCACCACCCGGGCGTTGACGCTGCCCTCGGGGAACTCGCCCTCGGCATCGGGCTCACCGGCCGGCTCGCCTACCAGCAGGCTCAGCGCTTCGTCGGCCTGGCTGACCGCATAGACGTGGAACATGCCCGCGCGCACCGCCTGCAGTACCCGCTCGTCGAGCATCAGCGTGGCGACGTTGGCCCTGGGGATGATCGCGCCCTGCTCACCGGTCAGGCCGCGTGCCTCGCACAAGCGGAAGAACCCTTCGATCTTCTCGTTGACCCCTCCCACCGCCTGTACTTCACCGAACTGGTTGATCGATCCGGTGATGGCAAAGCACTGCTTGAGCGGGGTTTTCGACAAGGCCGAGATCAATGTGCAGGCCTCACCCAGCGACGCACTGTCGCCATCCACGTAACCGTAGGACTGCTCCAGGGCGATACTCGCCGAGATCGCCAGCGGGAACTCCTGGGCGTAGCGACTGCCCAGGTAACCGGTAAGGATCATCACCCCCTTGGAGTGGATCGGCTGACCAAGGTTGACCTCACGCTCGATATCGACGATGCCGCTGCCGCCGGGATAGACCGTGGCAGAAATCCGCGCAGGGATACCGAAGGCCGAGTCGCCGACTTCCAGCACGGTCAGACCGTTGCACTTGCCAACCGCTGCGCCTTCGGTGTCGATCAGGATGATGCCGGCCAGCATGTCGTCGAGGATGCGCGCCGACACCCGCCCGGTTCGCGTGGCCTTGGCCTTGAGCGCCCGCTCGATGTGCCCGGCATCGGTCATCTCATCGTTGGCCAGGTGACGGATGAAGTCCGCCTCGCTGACCAGCTGGAACAGATCACCGATACGTGCCGACAGGCGCCCTTGATGTTCGGCCAGGCGTGCGCTGTAGGTCGCCAGGCGGGCAACCGCATCGGCGCTCAGCGGCGCCATGCCCTCCTCGCTGGTACGAGTCTTGAGCAACTGGGCGAACTGCTCCAGGCTCTCGTCGACCATGGGGATGTCTTCGTCGAAGTCCACCAGTACCCGGAACATTTCCTGGAAGTCTGGATCATGGTCCTGCAGCGCGTAGTACAGCTGGCGCGAGCCGATGATCACCACCTTGATGTTCAGCGGAATCATCTGCGGGTTGAGGGTAACAGTGGCCAGGCGACCATATTCACCCAGCGGCGACTCCATCTTCAGCTTGCGCGACTGCAGCGCACGCTTGAGTGCGTCCCAGACGAAAGGCTCGCCCAGCATCTTCTCTGCTTCAAGAATCAGGAAACCGCCATTGGCGCGGTGCAAGGCACCTGGGCGCAGTTGCCGGTAGGTGGTGTACAACGCGCCCTGGTCGGTGCTGTATTCGATACGGCCGAACAGGTTGTCGTAGGTGGGGTGCGGCTCGAATACCACAGGCGCGCCGCCACTGGCGTGATGACCGACCACCAGGCTCGGTGCGTACTGTTCTTCAAGCAGCTTGCGCGCCTGGGCATCGGTCTTGCTGTCATCGACCAGTTGCTCGACCACCGTGCGCAGCAGGTACACCTGCATGGCTTGCAGGTAGGCGCACACGGCAGCATTTTCCGCGTACTTCTCCGACAGCGGCGCCAACAGCGGCCCAAGCGCCAGGGTGATGGTTTCCTCATTGAGCTGACGCAGCTGATTGTTCGACTCGCGCTTCCACTGCGGAAGGCTCGCCAGCTCCTCGTTGAGGCGCTCCTCGAGGGCCGCGATGTCTTCATGGAAGCGTTCGCGCTCGGCTTCCGGCAACTGGGCAAACTCCGCCTCGTCCAGCGCCTTGCCGTCGGCCATGGGGGTAAACGCGACGTTGCTGCTGTCACGGTAAAGGGCCACGTCCTTTTCCAGCGAGGCGCGCTCGATCACATCCAGGGCACGGTCGTAACGCTGATTGAAGCCGCGGTCGATGGCGCTTTTTTTCTGCTGGTAGGACGGGTGCTCGAAGACTGCCGGGAAGGTGGCCAGCAGGTTGTCGATCAGGCCACCGATATCGCTGATGAACGCGCCGGCACTGCCGGCTGGCAACTCCAGGGCACGCGGCTCGCGGGGCTCGTCGAAGTTATTGACGTAGACCCAGTCCGACGGCGTGTGCAGGCGCTTGCCTTCGGCCTTGAGGTAACGTTTTACGAAAGAGAAACGCCCGGTGCCGGGCTCACCCATGACAAACACGTTGTAGCCGGGACGTGGCATGGCGACGCCGAATTGCAAGGCTTCGACCGCACGTTCCTGGCCTAGCACACCGCGAAAAGGCTCCAGATCATTGGTGGTGGAAAAAGCGAACTGTTCGGCGGAAAACGGCCGGGTCAGGGCTTCAGGCGCAAGACGCAGACTCGCAGCGACAGGATCGGGCATCGGGCTTCCTTACTTCGGCGGGGCAGATGACGGCATTCTGGCGCCGCCTGCCCGCGCCTTGCAAGGCTCATCGGAACAATATGTCGCAGGGTCGAAAAGCCGCGTTACGTCAATGTTTCAAGCCAATTATTCGCAATAAATCACGGAACCCTTAGATCGTGCCTAAACTCCATAACTGCGCGGCTGGGTAAACAACCGACCCGCCCCTGGCAAGCGCTCCCAAGGCCACGCCAGACAACCCTGACCTTTGGTATGTACGACTAGAAAGAGAACAACGCTATGAAACGGATTCTTCTGGGTACTTTGTTCACCGCGGTTTCCCTCAACGCCATGGCCCAGGCGCCAGGCGGACCGGACTGCGGCTGGGGTAACATGCTGTTCGAGGGCCAACGCGGCACACCGGCCCACTTCCTCGCTTCCACCACCAACGGCACGTCTGGCAACGCCACCTTCGGCATGACCTCGGGCACCAACGGCTGCTCGACCAACGCGGCACTGACCTACGGCGGCAAATCCTGGTTTGCCATGAACGGCATGATGAACGAGCTCTCCGAAGACATGGCCAAGGGCCAGGGCGAAGCCCTGACCACCTATGCCGTGGTGCTCGGTGTAGCCCCGGAAGACCGCGCCCACTTCGCGGCCGTCACCCACCAGCACTTCCAGGAAATCTTCAAGACGGCGGATGTGACCGCCGAAGATGTCCACTCCAACACCCTGGCCATTCTCAAAAGCGATCCACGCCTGGCCAAGTACGCGACCCAGGCTTAAGCTCGGCCACCCGCCCCATTACCGGGGCGGGTTGTTTTCCGCCTCTATCGGCATCATTCAGACTTAGTTGCCCGACATGCTCAAACGCCTTGCCTACCTGGCGCTCTGTGCCTGCGCCCCGCTGCATGCTGCCCCCTCGTTCGATGACGCGCGCCTTGCGCAACTGGCTGCCGACCGTTACTGGATCGCCCTGGGTCACTATGAAACCGCCAAGCTCGGCGGCTGGCGCAGCTACGTCGATGACCGACGTTTCTTCCTCGCCGAAGACGGCGCCCACCATCCGGACCAGGAACTGCGCGCCACGCTCAAGGCGCTCTACGCACCGGCCAACCTCGGCAACCAGCATGCGCAGTGCGTATTCCCGGCACGCACCCGCTGGCTGCGCGAGCAACTCCAGCTCGATGACCTGCCAGCGCCAGACTGCAAGGACTACCGCCAATGGTTCACGGATGTGTCGCCGCACAGCGCGGTGATGATCTTCCCGGCGGCCTACCTCAACAGCCCCTCCTCGATGTTCGGCCATACCCTGCTGCGTATCGACCAGGCCGATGTGCAGAGCAACGAGACGGCCCTGCTCAGCTACGCGATCAACTTCGGCGCCTACATCGAAGGCAACGACAACAGCATTCTCTATGCCTGGAAGGGCCTGATGGGCGGCTACCCCGGCCTGTTCGCCCTGGTGCCCTACCAGGAAAAACTCTCCGAGTACCGCAGCCTGGAAAACCGCGACCTGTGGGAATACCGGCTGAACCTGACCCCCGAAGAAACCGGGCGCATGGTCGAGCACATCTGGGAACTCAAGCAGATCCAGTTCGATTACTTCTTCTTCGACGAGAACTGCTCCTACCGCCTGCTTGAATTGTTGCAGGTGGCTCGCCCGAGCCTGGACCTCACCTCGCAGTTCCCGCTGACAGCCATCCCTACCGACACCGTCAAGGCCGTCAAGCAGTCGGGCCTGGTGGAGCGCATCGACTATCGTCCGTCCCGCGAACGCGAGCTGCTGGAGCGGGCCAAGCCGCTGGATGTCGAAGAACAGCAGCAAGTGCTGGCGGTCAGCGCCGACACCGCCCAACTGCAGAGCGCCGAGTTCACTGCCCTGCCCCGCGAGCGCCAGGCGCTGATCCAGGACGCGGCGTACCGCCTGGAGCGCTACCGCGCCAACGGCCAGGAGCGTGATCCGGCGCGCACCCAACGCAGTTTTGAGCTGCTGCGGGCGATCAACCGCAATCCGGCGCCCGAGCTGGACATCGAACGCCCTGGCCTGCCCGAAGACGGCCACGAATCACGCACCTGGCAGCTTGGCGTGGGCACCCGCGAAGACCGCGCCTTCGCCGAGTACGGCCTGCGCATGGCCTACCACGACCTCAACGACAATGCCTACGGCTTCCCCCTGGGCGCGCAGATCGAAATCCTGCAGCTCAAGGTGCGCCAGTACGAGAACAACGACTGGCAGGTGCAGCGCCTGGACCTGGCGACGATCCGCTCGCTGACGCCACGCAATGCCTTGCTGCAACCCTGGTCGTGGCAAGTCACCGGGGGCCTTGAGCGTGTGCTGGGCAAGCATGAGGACGATGTACTGGTCAGCCACGTCAACGGCGGCGCAGGCGGTACCTGGCAACTGGCCGACGACATGCTCGGCTTTGCCCTGGGCACCGTGCGGGTGGAGCACAACAATGACTTCGCCGAGTTCATTGCCCCGGCCGCCGGTTTCAATACCGGCCTGTTGTGGCGCAACCCACTGGGGAACATGACGCTCGAAGCCAAGGGCGACTACTTCACCAACGGCGAAGTACGCCGCACCCTGAGCCTGAACCAGCAATGGGAGCTGTCACAGAACCTGGGACTGCGCCTGAGCGCCAAGCGCGAGTTCAGCCAGCTGTCGACGGCGCAGAATGAGGTGATGCTGGAACTGAAGTGGTATCACTATTGATTCATTAGATCGCGGGGCAAGCCCGCTCCTACAGGCTCTGTAGGAGCGGGCTTGCCCCGCGAAGCTTTTGCATCGCCTTCACACCGTTTTGACACCCCACCAACAACACCCCACCTAGACTTTCCCCGGCAAGCGGAGAGTCTGACTATGTGGCGGTACGGGGTAATGATGGCGTTGGCGATATGGCTCGCAGGTTGCCAATCGACCCATGAGCAATTGATCGACCAGGGTTATCCGCCGGCCTATGCCGACGGCTTTCAGGACGGCTGCAGCAGTGGTCGCCAGGCCGCCGGGGTGATGGCCGGGGACTTTCGCAAGGACGTGCCGCGCTACCTGCACAATCCTCAGTACGAAAGCGGTTGGGACGACGGCTTTCGCCAGTGCCACGCCCTCCAGGAAAACCAGGACCTGCAGGACTACCGCGCCCGTCACTGGGATGAGCGCGATGAGCAGTGGCAGCAAGAGAAAGACCGCGACGCCGCGCGTGCATACCGACGCCCGTAGGTCGCAAACAGACAGTCAATGAAACCGCCAACCTGTCAGCATGGTCTCCTCTGAAAGGAGGCCATCATGAGCCGAGCATTCGTCAACGAAGACCAGGCCGCTACCCAGGCCGACCAGCCGGTGGAGCGCCGCGTCAGCGAGCAACCCAACTATGTCACCGCCCAGGGCCTGGCTCAGCTGCAGCAACGGCTCGGCGAACTCAAGGCCTTGCGCAGCGAGCTGCAAGCCCAGGGTGAGCACGTCGACAAACAACGCCTGGCCGACACCGAGCGCGACCTGCGCTATTTCAACGCGCGCGTACAGAGCGCCCAGGTGGTACCCAAGGCAACGGCTGAAGACAAAGTGCAGATAGGGAGTCGGGTGACGTACGTCGATGAACACAACCAGCAACACCGGGTGCAGCTGGTCGGCGAAGACCAGGCCGATGCTGCGCATGGCCTGATCAACTGGGGTTCACCACTGGGCCGGGCACTGCTGGGCGCAGCCCCCGGTGATGAAGTGTTATGGCGACGACCGGCCGGGGATCAACAGATCGAGATCGTCGCCATCACACCCGAGGCTTAGACCACGCCCTGGGCCAGCATGGCGTCGGCGACCTTGACGAAGCCGGCGATGTTGGCGCCCTTGACGTAGTTGATACGGCCGTTTTCTTCACCGTAGTGCACGCAAGCGTGGTGGATCGACTGCATGATCGCGTGCAGCTTGCTGTCCACTTCACCGGCAGTCCACAGCAGACGCATGGCGTTCTGCGACATCTCCAGGCCACTGACCGCAACGCCGCCGGCGTTCGAGGCCTTGCCCGGTGCGAAGAGGATGCCGGCCTCGATGAAGATATCCACAGCATCGAGGGTGGTTGGCATGTTGGCGCCTTCAGCCACGCAGATGCAGCCATTGCGCAGCAAGGTACGGGCGTCTTCGCCATTGAGTTCGTTCTGGGTGGCGCACGGCAGGGCGATGTCGCACGGCAGGCTCCAAGGCGTCTGGCCTTTGCGGAACTCCAGACCGAAACGCTCGGCCAGTTCGCTGATGCGGCCACGCTTGACGTTCTTGAGCTCCATCAGCGCATCCCACTGCTCGTCGGTCAGGCCGGCTTCGCAGTACAGGGTGCCTTCAGAGTCGGACAGCGAGATCACCTTACCGCCCAGGTCCATGACCTTGCGCGCGGCATACTGGGCCACGTTGCCGGAACCGGAGACCGCCACGCGACGACCATCGATGCGCAGGTCCTGGCGCTTGAGCATTTCTTCGGCGAAGTACACGCAGCCGTAGCCGGTGGCTTCTGGGCGGATCAGACTGCCGCCGTAGGTCATGCCCTTGCCGGTCAGTACCGAGGTGAACTGGTTGGCCAGACGCTTGTATTGGCCGAACATGAAGCCGATCTCGCGGGCGCCCACGCCGATGTCACCGGCCGGCACGTCGAGGTCAGCGCCGATGTGGCGGTACAGCTCGCTCATGAAGGCCTGGCAGAAGCGCATGACTTCAGCGTCGCTCTTGCCCTTCGGATCGAAGTCCGAACCGCCTTTACCGCCGCCCATGGGCAGCGAGGTGAGGGAGTTCTTGAACACCTGTTCAAAGGCCAGGAACTTGAGCACGCCCAGGTTCACCGACGGGTGGAAGCGCAGGCCGCCCTTGTACGGGCCAATGGCGCTGCTCATCTGGATACGGTAGCCGCGGTTGACCTGGACCTTGCCGGCATCATCGACCCACGACACACGGAACAGGATCGCCCGCTCAGGCTCGACCATGCGCTCGAGGACGCCGGCCTGCAGGTAATGAGGGTTGGCTTCAAGGAAAGGCCAGAGGCTGCGCAGCACTTCTTCCACGGCCTGATGGAATTCAGGTTGGGCTGGGTCGCGTTGCTTTAGACGAGAGAGGAAGTCTTCGACGGATTCAGACATGAGACATTTCACCAGATAGAGTGGGACTTATTTATTTTTTCGGAACTTTACCAAGAACCAGTCGCACCGCAACAGGGCGGAATGTCGTTTTTATGAAATTAAATGGTGCGTTTGTATAAGTGTATACACTTTGTTCGCCAAGCAACCCCGCCCCACATCCTGTAGGAGCGGGCTTGCCCCGCGAAAAAAAACGCTAAAAAAAAAACGGGGCCCGAAGGCCCCGTTTTTGTGCAAACCGGTAAAGGTTATGCCAGTTTTTTGTGCCGTACCCGATGCGGCTGGGCAGCGGCTTCGCCGAGGCGCTTCTTGCGATCGGCTTCGTACTCGGTGTAGTTGCCCTCGAAGAACACGGCTTGCGAGTCGTCTTCGTACGCCAGGATGTGGGTGGCCACACGGTCAAGGAACCAGCGATCGTGAGAGATCACGATGGCGGCGCCCGGGAAGTCCAGCAGGGCTTCCTCCAGCGAACGCAGGGTTTCAACGTCCAGGTCGTTGGACGGTTCGTCGAGCAGCAGGACGTTGCCGCCTTCCTTGAGGGTCAGGGCCAGGTGCAGACGGCCACGCTCACCACCGGAGAGGTCCTTGACGAACTTCTGCTGATCGCCGCCCTTGAAGTTGAAGCGACCCACGTAGGTACGCGACGGAATCTCGTAGGTGCCGATACGCAGTTGGTCGGAACCGTCGGAGATCTGCTGGAACACGGTCTTGCTGCCGTCCAGGTCCTCGCGGCTCTGGTCGACGCACGCCAGTTGCACGGTTTCACCGATTTCGATGGTGCCCGAATCTGGCTGTTCCTTGCCCATGAGCATACGGAACAGGGTCGATTTACCGGCACCGTTACCACCAATCACGCCAACAATGGCGCCTTTTGGCATGCTGAAAGACAGGTTGTCGATCAGGACGCGATCGCCGTAGCCCTTGGTGACGTTCTTGAATTCGATGACCTTGTCACCCAGGCGTGGGCCTGCCGGGATGTAGATCTCGTTGGTCTCGCTGCGCTTCTGGAATTCCTGCGACTGCATTTCTTCAAAGCGTTGCAGACGGGCCTTGGATTTGGACTGACGTGCCTTGGCGCCTTTGCGCACCCACTCCAGTTCTTCCTTCATGGCCTTTTCATGGGCCGACTGCTGCTTGGATTCCTGGGCCAGTCGATCAGACTTGGCTTCCAGCCAACCCGAGTAGTTACCTTCGTACGGAATACCGGCGCCGCGGTCGAGTTCGAGGATCCAGCCCGCAACGTTGTCCAGGAAGTAACGGTCGTGGGTAATCGCGACCACGGTACCCGGGAAGTCGTGGAGGAAATGTTCCAGCCAGGCGACAGAGTCGGCGTCCAGGTGGTTGGTCGGTTCATCGAGCAGCAGCATGTCGGGGGCCGACAGCAGCAGGCGGCACAGGGCCACGCGACGCTTTTCACCACCGGACAGGTGCTCGACCTTCGCGTCCCAGGCCGGCAGGCGCAGGGCGTCGGCCGCCACTTCCAGCTGGCGCTCCAGGTTATGACCATCGCTGGCCTGCAGAATGGCTTCGAGCTTGGCCTGTTCGGCGGCCAGCTTGTCGAAGTCGGCATCCGGCTCGGCGTAGGCCGCGTAGACCTCGTCCAGACGCGCCTGGGCGTTCTTGATCACGCTGACCGCTTCCTCGACCACTTCACGTACGGTCTTGGTCGGGTCCAGTTGCGGTTCCTGTGGCAGGTAGCCGATGTTCAGGTCTGGCATCGGGCGGGCTTCGCCGTCGAACTCTTTGTCGACACCGGCCATGATCTTGAGCAGGGTGGATTTACCCGAGCCGTTCAGGCCAAGCACGCCGATCTTGGCGCCTGGGAAAAACGACAGGGAGATGTTCTTCAAAATTTCCCGCTTCGGTGGGACAACTTTGCCCAGCCGATGCATGGTAAAGACGTATTGAGCCATGGAAAAACCTAGCGTCAGAGACGAAAAAATGAGTACGAAACAGATGAGGGGAGCCGCAGCCCCCAGGAAAGGGCCAAAGCTACCGTAATGCGCCTGGTTGGGCAAACCGCCGACGAACAGGGCTGGCACTTTGCCACGTTTGCGGGCATGCTAACCGCCCTTCGGGCGTCGGGCTTATAGTGCGAAACCGGAGTAGCCGCCAGGACCGCGGTGCCTGCCCCCCAGCAGCTCTAAACCTGCCATCCAGCCATACCGCAGGATCATCGTTTGACCAATCTCACTCAGCCGACATCCTTGCGCACACCGTCCAGCGCGTCCGGCTCACCCTTGCGCGGCTCCTTGAAGAGTGCCCTGGCCCTGCTGGTATTCCTGTTGCTTGGCCTGCTGCTCTGGCAGCTTGTCGACCAGTACCGCCACACCCAGGCCGACCAGTACCAGCACAGCCTGGACGCCAGCGTCGAGCTTGCCGATCACCTGTCCCTGAACATGGCACTCAAGGCCCAGCAGGCCCTGAACCTGGTGCAGCCCTACCGCTCGTCGGTTGCCAAGGAACAACTGCCGGAGACGCTCGCGCACCTGCAAGCCCGCATGCCTGCGCTGCAAAGCCTGGCCTGGATCGACGCAAACGGTTCCGTGCTCGCCGACAGCCTCGGCGACACCCCCGACTCGAGCACCCTGCACACTCTGCTGCAGTTGAGCCAGGATCGTCCTTATTACTACAGCAACACCCCGGACAACCGGCTCATCTACTTGCTGCTTCACCAGCCCGATGCGGCACCGGGGCACTGGCTGCTGCGCCTGGACGCGACCTACTACAACGACCTGACCTCGCACCTGGACCGCCCCAATCATCCGCTGTGGCTGCTGGAAAACAGCCGCACCGGCCACATCATCAACCGCCACCCGCCAACGCCCGGCAGTGACGAGCCGCTGCAAAGCGTGATGCTGGCGTTCCTCGACAACAGTACCTGGCAACTGCGCGGCCTGTTCGATGCGGGACTTGCCCGCCAGCAACTGCTGCCGGCGCTGATCGGCAAATGTGTACTGGGCCTGTTCTGCGCCCTGATCCCGCTGCTGGCGCTGATCAACATGCGTCGTCGCCATCGCATGCTGCAAGAAAGCCGCCGGCGCTATCACGACATCTTCGAAGGCACCGGGGTCGCCCTGTGCGTGCTCGATCTCTCCGGCCTGCCCGGGATGCTGGAGCGCCACCGCCTGCCCAGCCGCCAGGCGCTCGCCCAACGCCTGGGCTTCGACCTGCCGTTGCGCCGTGCGCTGCTGCAAGAGTTGAAAGTGACCGAAGTGAATCAGGTCGCCCTGCAGTTGCTCGGCGTGCAATGCAGCAACGGCGCCTGGCAACGTTTGATCGAAGGCACCGGGGACGGCAGCGACGGCATTGGCCTGCAACTGCTCGAGGCAGTGCTGGACAAGCAGCACCTGCTGGAACTGGAGGTCCGCCTGCCCCTGGCCGATGGCCAGGAGATGCACTTGTGGTTGATGGTGCGCTTCCCCGAACACCGCCGCGATTACCAGGCGGTGATTCTGAGCATCAGCGACATCACCAGCCGCAAGCAGGTCGAGCTGTCGTTGCTGGAGCGTGAAAGCTTCTGGTCGGATGTGGTGCGAACCGTGCCTGACCAACTCTATGTGCAGGATGTAGACAGCCAGCGGATGATCTTCAGCAACCGCAACCTGGGCCAGACCCTGGGCTACGACCGTGCGGAACTCGCGCAGTTGGGCGAGCAGTTCTGGGAGCGCTTGCTGCACCCTGAGGATGCCCAGCTCTACCTGAAGATGCGCCGGCAACAACGCGACTCCGGCTACGCCCAGCAACTGCATTGCCAGTTGCGCTTCCGTCACCACGACAACAGCTGGCGGCGCTTCGATATCCGCGAACAGGCCCTGACCCGCAACAGCGCGGGCCAGGTCACCCGCATCATCGGCGTGGGCAAGGACGTCACCGACCAGATCGAAGCCAGCGAATCGCTGCGCGACAGCGAGCAGCGCTACCGCATGCTGGCCGAAAGCATCAGCGACGTGATCTTCTCTACCGACAACCAGCTACAGCTCAACTATGTCAGCCCGTCGGTACACGCCGTGCTCGGCTACGGCGTGCAGTGGATCTTCGACAATGGCTGGCAGTCGACCATCGCCAACCCCGCGCAACTGACCGGCATCTACAGCCTGGTCGAGCGGGTCAATCGCGCCCTGGGCGACCCCGCGCAGCTCGAACAACTGCGCACCCAACTGCCAACCCAGCTGTTCCTGTTCGACTGCCTGCGCGCCGATGGCCGCAAGATTCCGATCGAGTTGCGCCTGGTGCTGGTGTGGGACGACCAGGAGCGCTTCGAGGGAATCCTCGGCGTCGGCCGCGACATCAGCCAGCAACGCCGGGCCGAGAAGGACCTGCGCATGGCTGCCACGGTATTCGAGCACTCGACCTCGGCGATCCTGATCACCGACCCGGCCGGCTACATCGTCCAGGCCAACGAGGCGTTCAGCCGGGTCAGCGGCCATGCCGTGGCCGATGTCCTCGACCAACTGCCGGGCATGCTGACTGTCGATGAACACCAGGAAGCGCACCTGCGCTACGTGCTCAAGCAACTCAACCAGCGCGGCACCTGGGAAGGTGAAGTGTGGCTCAAGCGCCGCAGCGGCGAGCATTACCCGGCCTGGGTCGGCATCACTGCCGTGCTCGATGACGAAGGCGACCTGGCCAGCTATGTGTGCTTCTTTACCGACATCAGCGAGCGCAAGGCCAGCGAACAGCGCATCCACCGCCTGGCCTACTATGACGCCCTGACCCACCTGCCCAACCGCACCTTGTTCCAGGACCGCCTGCACACGGCCCTGCAACAGGCCGAGCGGCAAAAGGCCTGGGTGGTGCTGATGTTCCTGGACCTGGACCGCTTCAAGCCGATCAACGACTCCCTCGGCCATGCCGCCGGCGATCGCATGCTCAAGGACATGGCTGAGCGTCTGCTCGACTGCGTCGACAATGACGACACCGTGGCGCGCATGGGCGGTGACGAATTCACCCTGCTGCTGCAACCACGGGCCACCCGCGAGATGGCACTCAATCGCGCCATCCATGTGGCCGAGCAAATCCTCGCCAGCCTGGTGCGACCGTTCGTGCTGGAAAACCGCGAGTTCTTCGTCACGGCCAGTATCGGCATTGCCCTGAGTCCGCAGGACGGCAGCGAGCTCAGCCAACTGATGAAAAACGCCGACACGGCCATGTACCACGCCAAAGAGCGCGGCAAGAACAACTTCCAGTTCTACCAGGCCGACATGAACGCCAGCGCCCTGGAGCGCCTGGAACTGGAAAGCGACCTGCGCCACGCGCTGGAGCAGAACGAATTCATCCTTTATTACCAACCGCAGTTCAGCGGCGACGGCAAGCGCCTGACCGGGGCCGAGGCCCTGCTGCGCTGGCGCCACCCGCGTCGCGGGCTGGTGCCGCCGGGTGACTTTATCCCGGTGATCGAGGAGTTGGGGCTGGTGGTGGATGTTGGCGACTGGGTCATCAAGGAAGCCTGCCGCCAGCTCAAGGCCTGGCACCAGGACAAGGTGCGCGTGCCCAAGGTGTCGGTGAACATCTCCGCCCGGCAATTCTCCGACGGCCAGCTGGGTACGCGGATCGCCACCATCCTCAAAGACACCGGCCTGCCGCCGGCGTGCCTGGAGCTGGAGCTGACCGAGAGCATCCTGATGCGCGAGGTCAACGAAGCCATGGTGATTCTCGACAGCCTGAAGAACCTCGGCCTGAGCATTGCGGTCGACGACTTTGGCACCGGCTACTCGTCGCTCAACTACCTCAAGCAGTTCCCGATCGACGTACTGAAGATCGACCGCACCTTCGTCGACGGCCTGCCCGAAGGCGAACAGGATGCCCAGATCGCCAGGGCCATCATCGCCATGGCCCACAGCCTGAACCTGGCGGTGATCGCCGAGGGCGTGGAAACCCATGAGCAGCTGGAATTCCTGCGTGAGCACGGCTGCGACGAAGTACAGGGCTACCTGTTCGGCCGGCCCATGCCGGCCAACCAGTTTGAAGCCCAATTCAGCAACGAAACACTCTTCATGTTCGACTGAGGACTGCAAGCTGCAAGCTGCAAGCTGCAAGCTGCAAGCTGCAAGCTGCAAGCTGCAAGCTGCAAGCTGCAAGCGAAAAGCATCGGGTGAACGACAATTCACGTCCCACCCTGCTCCTCTTGCCGCTTGAAACTTGCAGCTTGTCGCTCATGAACCCCATTTGTCTGCGACATGATGCCCTTTCATATGCCAGACAATTTCTGATGGGGTAGAATGCCCGCCTATTTCAGCACGATCCTTGAGGACCGCCATGTTCAGCCGTGATTTGACCATTGCCAAGTACGACGCCGATCTCTTTGCCGCTATGGAGCAAGAAGCTCAGCGCCAGGAAGAGCACATCGAGCTGATCGCTTCGGAAAACTACACCAGCCCGGCTGTCATGGAAGCCCAGGGCTCGGTGCTGACCAACAAGTACGCCGAAGGTTACCCAGGCAAGCGCTACTACGGCGGTTGCGAGTACGTCGACGTGGTCGAGCAACTGGCTATCGACCGTGCCAAGGAACTGTTCGGCGCCGACTACGCCAACGTCCAGCCGCACGCCGGTTCCCAGGCCAACGCCGCTGTCTACCTGGCCCTGCTGTCGGCCGGTGACACCATCCTGGGCATGAGCCTGGCCCACGGTGGTCACTTGACCCACGGTGCCAACGTCAGCTCTTCGGGCAAACTGTACAACGCTGTCCAGTACGGTATCGATGCCAACGGCCTGATCGACTACGACGAAGTCGAGCGTCTGGCGGTCGAGCACAAGCCGAAGATGATCGTTGCCGGTTTCTCTGCCTACTCGCAGATCCTGGACTTCCCACGCTTCCGCGCCATCGCTGACAAGGTCGGTGCCTACCTGTTCGTCGACATGGCCCACGTTGCCGGTCTGGTCGCTGCAGGCGTGTACCCGAACCCGGTTCCATTCGCCGACGTCGTTACCACCACGACCCACAAGACCCTGCGCGGTCCACGTGGCGGCCTGATCCTGGCTCGCGCCAACGCCGACATCGAGAAGAAGCTGAACTCCGCCGTATTCCCAGGCGCCCAGGGCGGCCCACTGGAGCACGTGATTGCCGCCAAGGCCATCTGCTTCAAGGAAGCACTGCAGCCTGAGTTCAAGGCTTACCAGCAGCAAGTGGTGAAGAACGCCCAGGCCATGGCCGGCGTGTTCATCGAGCGCGGTTTTGACGTCGTCTCTGGCGGTACTCAGAACCACCTGTTCCTGCTGTCGCTGATCAAGCAGGAAATCTCCGGTAAAGACGCCGACGCCGCCCTGGGTCGCGCCTTCATCACCGTCAACAAGAACTCGGTCCCTAACGACCCACGTTCCCCGTTCGTCACCTCCGGCCTGCGCTTCGGTACCCCGGCTGTGACCACTCGCGGCTTCAAGGAAGCAGAGTGCAAGGAACTGGCCGGCTGGATCTGCGACATCCTGGCTGACCTGAACAACGAAGCGGTGATCGACGCCGTTCGTGAGAAGGTCAAGGCCATCTGCGCCAAGCTGCCGGTCTACGGCAACTGATCGCACGCCTGATGTGAAAAAGCCCGGCTCAATAGCCGGGCTTTTTTGTGCCTGTAGGAGCGGGCTTGCCCCGCGATAGCGGTAGTGGCCGCACCCTCGAATCGCGAGGCAAGCCCGCTCCTACAAGGTGGTCAAGGCCTCGAAACCTGCGCGGATCTTCGCCTCCGGCAGCTCGTCGGCAATGAATACCATCACGCTCTCGCGCGTCTCCCCTTGCGCCCAGTCGGTATCCCAGTCAAAGCCATAGAGCTTGAGCACGCCCTGGAACACCAGGCGCCGGTCCTCACCGGCAATGTTGAGCACGCCCTTGTAGCGCAGCAGTTGCTTGCCATGGTCTTCCAGCAACTGGTTCATGAAGTCGCTGAGCCGGTCGATGTCCAATGGCGTCTCGGTGCGCAGCACAAGGCTCGAGATACGGTCCGGGGTCACAGGCTGCGAAACCGGGCGCAAGCTCAAGCCGCCGCCCAGGTCTGCATTGAGGTTGAAACCGCGTACATCCAGCAGTTCGGCCAGGTCAATGCGACCGTGCTCGACCACCCGGATCGGCGCCCGGCGGTTGATGCGCCCCAGGCGCTCGCTCAATGCCTGGAAGCTGTCGGCATCGACCAGGTCGGTCTTGCTCACCAGCAGGCGGTCGGCGAACCCCACCTGCGCCTGGGCGATGGCCTGGGTCAGGTGCTGCTCGGCGTGGGCGGCATCGACCAGGGTGATGATGCCGTCGAGGATATAGCGATCACGCAGCTCCTCGTCGATGAAGAAGGTCTGCGCCACAGGCGCAGGGTCGGCCAGGCCGGTGCACTCGATCACCAGTCGGTCGAAGGCGATCTCGCCACTGTCCAGGCGCTCGAGCAACAGCACCAGCGCCTTGGTCAGGTCGGTATGGATGCTGCAGCACACGCAACCGTTGGCCAGGGTCACGACCTGCACCGGCTCGTCGCCCAGTAACTGGGTGTCGATACCGGCGTCGCTGAATTCGTTCTCGATCACGGCGATCTTCAGGCCGTGCTCGGCCTTGAGCAGATGGCGCAGCAAGGTGGTCTTGCCGGCCCCCAGAAAACCGCTGAGTACTGTTACGGGTATGGGCGCGTGCAAACGGAAAATCTCCTGAGCTGAAAATGACTGTGGGAGCTCGGCAAGCCGGGCTCCCACAGGTTCTAGCGCCGTCAGTGACTGTGGTTCAACAGCACTTGGGCCCACCCTTGCCGCCGTAACGGGCTTCCTGGCGCTCGCGGAAGAACGCCTCGTAGCTCATCACCGGCTTGTCCGGGTGCTTGGTCTGCATATGCTCGACGTAATTGTCGTAGTCGGGCATGCCGACCATCAGGCGGGCTGCCTGCCCCAGGTACTTACCCAGTCGACCGAGATCGTTGAACATCACTGCATTCCTCGAAGGTTACGCATCCGGCAGGGCCTGGAACGGGGACTCTTTGTCAGTCCGCTCTTTTTTGTTCAGGGCGGCGATACCGACCTTGAGGGCAAAGAACAGAATGCTGAAGACCACGAGCAGGAACAGGCCGGTCAGGGCTGCGTTGGTGTACGCGTTGAAGATCACGTGCTGCATCTGGCCGATGTCCTTGGCCGGGGCCAGTACCTGACCGGCGTCGAGCGCGGTGCTGTACTTGTTGGCCAGGGCCAGGAAGCCGACCGCCGGGTTCGGATCGAACAGCTTGATGAAGCCCGCGGTGGTGGTGCAGATCAGCAGCCATACCGCCGGCAGCAGGGTGACCCACATGTAGCGCTGGCGCTTCATCTTGATCAGGACCACGGTGCCGAGCATCAGCGCGATACCGGCCAGCATCTGGTTGGAGATACCGAACAGCGGCCACAAGGTGTTGATGCCACCCAGCGGATCGATCACGCCCTGGTACAGCAGGTAACCCCAGAGGGCCACGCAGCCTGCGGTCGCGAGCAGGTTGGCACCCCACGACTCGGTACGCTTGAGGGCTGGAACGAAGCTGCCCAGCAGGTCCTGGAGCATGAAGCGCCCGGCACGGGTACCGGCGTCCACGGCGGTGAGGATGAACAGCGCCTCGAACAGGATCGCGAAGTGGTACCAGAACGCCATGGTGTTTTCACCCGGCAGCACCTGGTGCAGGATCTGCGCGATACCGACCGCCAGGGTCGGCGCACCCCCGGCACGGGCCAGGATGGTGTGCTCGCCGATGTCCCTGGCGACCGCCTCAAGGGCGTCCGGGGTAATGGTGAAGCCCCAGCTGCTGACCGTCTGGGCCACGCTGACCACATCGGAACCGACTACCGCAGCCGGGCTGTTCATGGCGAAGTACACGCCAGGCTCGATCACCGAAGCGGCAACCATGGCCATGATGGCGACGAACGACTCCATCAGCATGCCGCCGTAACCGATGTAGCGGGCGTTGGTTTCGTTATCCAGCAGCTTGGGCGTGGTGCCCGAGGAAATCAGTGCGTGGAAGCCCGACACCGCGCCGCAGGCAATGGTGATGAACAGGAACGGGAACAGGGTGCCCTTCCAGACCGGGCCGGTGCCGTCGGTGAACTGGGTCAGCGCCGGCATTTTCAGCTCGGGCGCGATGATCAGGATACCGATGGCCAGGCCGACGATGGTGCCGATCTTGAGGAAGGTGGACAGGTAGTCACGCGGCGCCAGTACCAGCCAGACCGGCAGTACGGCGGCAACAAAGCCGTAGCCCACCAGCATCCAGGTGATCTGCACACCGGTGAAGGTGAAGGCCGGGCCCCAGACCGGATCGGCGGCAACCTGGCCCCCCAGCCAGATCGACAGCAACAGCAGCACCACGCCCATCAGCGAGATCTCACCGATGCGGCCCGGGCGGATGTAGCGCATATAAATGCCCATGAACATCGCGATCGGGATGGTCGCCATCACCGTGAACATGCCCCACGGGCTCTCGGCCAGGGCCTTGACCACGATCAGCGCCAGCACCGCGAGGATGATGATCATGATCAGGAAGCAGCCGAACAGGGCGATGGTGCCCGGGATACGGCCCATTTCCTCGCGGACCATGTCACCCAGGGAGCGACCGTTGCGGCGGGTGGACAGGAACAGGATCATGAAGTCCTGTACCGCACCGGCCAGCACCACGCCGGCGATCAGCCAGAGCGTGCCGGGCAGGTAGCCCATTTGCGCGGCCAGGACCGGACCGACCAGGGGGCCGGCGCCAGCGATGGCGGCAAAGTGGTGACCGAAAAGAATGTGTTTGTTGGTCGGCACATAGTCCAGACCATCGTTGTTGAGCACCGCCGGGGTGGCCCGGCGCGGGTCCAGCTGCATCACCTTGGTGGCGATGAACAGGCTGTAGTAGCGATAGGCGACCAGGTAGATGGCGACCGACGCGACCACGATCCACAAGGCGTTGATGGCCTCGCCACGACGCAGGGCTACCACACCCAGCGCACAGGCCCCTATGACTGCCAGCGCCAGCCACGGAATGTGGCGTAGCAGGCTATTATTGTTGTTCATGGTTTGCTTCCACTAGTGGATAAAAGACAGCCATTGGAGTCTAGCGATACTGGCAGGAAAGGCCAGCCCCCACGTTGGTCTAGAGCCCTCAACGCGGTATGGGCAGCTGTTGTTATGCGCCCATGCGCAGGCCTTGGCAAGGCCTGAGCTATAGTCAGGAAGAACCCCGGAGTGCCCGATCATGAGCGACCACCAAGAACGTCGACGTTTTCAGCGTGTGGCCTTCGATGCGCCCACCGAGTTGTGCCAGGGCGAGCGCTGCTGGCCCGTGACCCTGATCGACCTTTCACTCAAGGGCATGCTGGTTGAACGGCCCGAGCCCTGGGATGCCGACCTGACCCAGGACTTCGAGGCCATTGTTCACTTGGGCGACCTGGAAAAAGTCTGCATGCAGGTTGAACTGCGCCATGAAGAGTCCGACCAGCTCGGCTTCATCTGCCTGCACATCGACATTGATTCGATGACCCATTTGCACCGTCTGGTGGAATTGAACCTGGCCGACAGCACCGAAATGATGCGCGAACTGCGAGAACTGATCGAAGTTTAGAATCTATTAGCCTGCTATCTACTTCCCTTCCTGGCAGGCTTCTCTCTTTTTCTGTCCACTTGGACAGTTTTTTTCCACCGAATGTCACCTTTCACGCAGCCCTGCGAGGCCTGCGCCTGGGCGTTGGAACGATACCTGCATTGAGTAATGGACCCAAACGGATAGCCTTACTGTTCCTATGCCAATCTAAAAATTGTATACAATTGCGCTGGCTTTCGACTGTAGGAAATGTCTACAGTAGCCCCACAAAAATAAAACACAGAGACCCTGCCCCATGAATACGTCCTCCCCTAGCACGTCTTCAGCCCCACGTCCCGAAGACGAAAATCTGGGCCTAGGTGCAAACCTGGCGTACGGCCTGCAGCACGTTCTGACCATGTACGGCGGTATCGTTGCCGTTCCCCTGATCCTCGGACAGGCCGCTGGCCTGACACCGGCGGAAATCGGCCTGCTGATCGCCGCATCGCTGTTTGCCGGTGGTCTGGCCACCCTGTTGCAGACCCTCGGCCTGCCGTTCTTCGGTTGCCAGCTGCCGCTGGTGCAAGGGGTTTCGTTCGCTGGTGTGGCAACCATGGGTGCGATTCTCAGCAGTGAAGGCGGTGGCGGCCTGCCCGGCGTACTGGGTGCGGTCATGGCGGCGTCCTTCCTCGGGTTTCTGATCACGCCGGTGTTCTCGCGCATCACCAAATACTTCCCGCCGCTGGTGACCGGTATCGTCATCACCACCATCGGCCTGACCCTGATGCCCGTCGCCGCACGCTGGGTCATGGGCGGCAACAGCAAAGCCCCGGACTTCGGCAGCATGGCCAACATCGGCCTGGCAGCGCTGACCTTCGTCATCGTTCTGGTGCTGAGCAAACTGGGCAGCGCGACCATCTCGCGCCTGTCGATCCTGCTGGCCATGGTCATCGGTACCCTGATCGCCTGGTCGCTGGGCATGGCTGACTTCAGCAAGGTGCTCGAAGGCCCGCTGGTGGCTTTCCCGACGCCCTTCCACTTCGGCATGCCGACCTTCCACATCGCCGCGATCCTGTCGATGTGCATCGTGATCATGGTGACCCTGGTGGAAACCTCGGCAGACATCCTCGCCGTGGGTGAAATCATCGACACCAAAGTCGACTCCAAGCGCCTGGGCAACGGCCTGCGCGCCGACATGGCGTCCAGCATCCTGGCACCGATCTTCGGCTCCTTCACCCAGAGCGCCTTCGCCCAGAACGTCGGCCTGGTCGCCGTGACCGGGGTCAAGAGCCGCTATGTGGTCGCCACCGGCGGTGTCATCCTGGTAGTGCTCGGCCTGCTGCCGATCATGGGCCGCGTGATTGCCGCAGTGCCGACCTCGGTACTCGGTGGCGCCGGTATCGTCCTGTTCGGTACCGTGGCGGCCAGTGGTATCCGTACCCTGTCCAAGGTCAGCTACAAGAACAACGTCAACCTGATCATCGTCGCCGCCTCCCTGGGCTTTGGCATGATCCCGATCGCCGCACCGAACTTCTACGCGCAGTTCCCCAACTGGTTCGAGACCATCTTCCACTCCGGCATCAGCTCGGCTGCGATCATGGCCATCGTCCTGAACCTGGTGTTCAACCACTTCACGGCCGGCAACTCGGATCAGCAGTCGGTGTTCGCCGCCGCCTACGAACGCACCATCCATTACTCGGACATCTCCGCCCTGCGTGACGGTGACTACTTCGAGGATGGCAAGCTGTTCAATGCCGAAGGCAAGGAAGTGCCTGTGATGGGTGAAGGGGAGCACGGGGAGCCACCTGTGCGCCGAGAGGCCGTCTCGGAACACTGATCTTTCCCAAGGCCATTGAAGCTGGGCCGGTGCGCATCACCGGCCCTTTTTGTTTGTGCGATTCGGGCGACTACTCGAACAGCGCGTCCAGCGCCTGCTCAAGCCGGGTCACGGCAATCACCTGAAGGCCGGCCGGGGCCTCCTTGGGGGCGTTGCCCTTGGGCACGATGGCCCGCTTGAAGCCATGCTTGGCCGCTTCCTTCAAACGCTCCTGGCCGCTGGGCACCGGGCGCACCTCACCAGACAAGCCCACCTCGCCGAACACCAGCAGGCCGTTGTCCAACGGACGGTTACGCAGGCTGGACATGATCGCCGCCATCAATGCCAGGTCCGAGGCGGTCTCCAGTACCTTGACCCCGCCCACCACGTTGAGGAACACGTCCTGGTCATGGGTCGGGATGCCGCCGTGGCGGTGCAGTACCGCCAGCAGCATGGCCAGGCGATTCTGGTCCAGGCCCAGGGTGACCCGCCGGGGGTTGGACAAATGACTGTCATCGACCAGCGCCTGGACTTCCACCAGCATCGGCCGGGTACCTTCCCAGGTGGCCATGACCACGCTGCCGGGGACTTCCTCCTGGGCGCGGGTGAGGAAGATCGCCGAGGGGTTGGAGACTTCCTTGAGGCCACGGTCGGTCATGCCGAACACGCCCAGCTCATTGACCGCGCCGAAGCGGTTCTTCACCGCCCGCAGCAAACGCAGGCGGCCATCGGACTCACCCTCGAAATACAGCACGGTGTCGACCATGTGCTCCAGCACCCGAGGGCCGGCCAGCGCGCCCTCCTTGGTCACATGACCGACAAGGAAGATCGCCGTGCCACTCTGCTTGGCGTAACGCACCAGCAAGGCGGCGCTTTCCCGCACCTGGGAAACCCCGCCCGGTGCCGATTGCAGTTGCTCGGTGAAGATGGTCTGGATCGAGTCGATCACCATGACCTTGGGCTTTTCCACCCGCGCCGTGGCGATGATGGTTTCGATGCAGGTTTCGGTCATGACCCGCAACTGGTCCTGGGGCAGCCCCAGGCGCCGTGCGCGCATGGCCACCTGCTGCTGGGACTCCTCACCGGTGACGTACAGCGCCGGCATGCGCGTGGCGATGGCACACAGGGTCTGCAGCAGGATCGTCGACTTGCCGATGCCTGGGTCACCGCCGATCAACACCACGGAGCCGTCGACCAGGCCACCGCCGAGCACCCGGTCCAGCTCGGCGCTGGCGGTGCTGAAGCGCGGGATTTCCTCGATGCTGACCTCGGCCAGCGTCTTGATCTGCGCCTGCTGCCCGGCCCAGCCGGTACGACCGCTGGGCGCCGCGGCTGCGCCGCTTTCCAGCACGGTTTCGACCAGGGTGTTCCAGGCCCCGCATTCGCCACATTGCCCAGCCCACTTGGGAAAGGTGGCGCCGCACTCAGTGCAGCCGTACATGCGCTTGGCCTTGGCCATGGGGACGGTCCTCTGGAAAAAGGGACCATGATAGCCGACCGGGGTGACCTGGGCCGCCACAGAAATCGACAAAACTATTGGATATAAACGCAGTCTGTTGCAGCAGCGCGGAGCATGAAGCGCATAGCTGATTTACACTTCGCCTACCAACCTCATCTGTTACAAGGAATAAACCATGGGCGTGCTCAGTGAATTCAAGGCCTTCGCGGTCAAAGGCAACGTGGTCGACATGGCCGTCGGTATCATCATCGGCGCGGCCTTCGGCAAAATCGTTTCATCCTTTGTAGGCGATGTGGTGATGCCGCCAATCGGTTTGCTGATCGGTGGCGTGGACTTCAGTGACCTGGCCATTACCCTCAAGGCGGCCGAAGGTGACGTCCCGGCCGTGATGCTGGCCTACGGCAAGTTCATCCAGACTGTGCTGGACTTCGTCATCGTCGCGTTCGCAATCTTCATGGGCGTCAAGGTAATCAACCGCCTCAAGCGTGAAGAAGCCGAGGCGCCTAGCCTGCCACCGGTCCCCACCAAGGAAGAAGAGCTGCTCACCGAGATCCGCGACCTGCTCAAGTCGCAGAATCGGCAACCCTGAATCCAAAGAAAAACGGCGCCAATGGCGCCGTTTTTCATTGTAGGAGCGGGCTTGCCCCGCGATTGCGGTCTGTCAGCCACATCGCATCGCGGGGCAAGCCCGCTCCTACCAGTAGTTTTCCACGGCCACTTGCCCGGGCCGGCGGCTCAGGCTCAAATTCAAACCCCGAAGCTTGAGCGCCTGACGCGTGTCGTCGATCATCTGTGGGTTGCCACACAGCATCACCCGCGAGTGCTCAGGCGTCAGTGCCAGCCCGGCGGCCCGCTCCAGCTCGCCGTTCTCAATCAGGGTCGTGATGCGTTCGTTGAGGGCACCCGGGTGCTGCTCGCGGGTAACCACCGGAATGAACTGCAACTTGCCCGCGTACTCGGCCAGGTAATCGCGCTGCTCAAGGCCTGCGATCAGGTCCAGGTAGGCCAGCTCCTTGGCTTCGCGCACCGAGTACACCAGCTTGATCGACTCGAAACGCTCCCACGCCTCGAAGTCCTGCAGGATCGACATGAACGGTGCAATGCCGGTGCCGGTGGCCAGCAACCACAGGTCACGGCCATCGACAAAGCGATCCAGGGTCAAGAAGCCGAAGGCCTGGCGATCAATCAGCAGGCTGTCGCCCTCGCGCAGTCGACTCAGCTCGCTGGTGAACTCACCGCCCGGCACCACGATGGAAAAGAAATCCAGGTGCTCATCGTGGGGCGCCGACACCATCGAGTAGGCGCGCCAGACCACGCTGCCATCGGCCTTGGTCACGCCCAGGCGAGCGAACTGGCCGGACCGGAAGCGAAACCCCGGATCGCGACTGGTACGCAGGCTGAACAGGCTGGGGGTCAGCGGCTGGACGTCGAGCAACGTCTGGCGAGTGAACTTTTCAGCGCTGGCAGTCATGACTTCCTCCAAAAAACAGATGCGCCCAGTGTCGCGCAAACAGGCCCGGATAAACACCGCAGGATTGTAGTGGCATCCGTTTCGCTGTCACCCCTGACGGCCACCGATCAGCCGATGCCTGCGTGAATCGGCCCCTGCCTGGCAAAACCCTTGTAGAATTGCGCCCCTGTCACTCGCCGCCAATTGCGCGGCGCGCCATAGCCTCAGAGCCTTACGCCATGCCCTTGCTGACCAGCCCTTTTGCCGAACTCGACCTGCTACGCCAGCCCGAGCAAGCCAACGATCCCTTGCAAGCGTTCGACGCCGCCGACGAATACGTGCTGGAACACCTGGCCGAGCAGGCACCGGCGCCCTCGACCCGGGTCCTGGTACTCAATGACAGCTTCGGGGCCTTGGCGATCAGCCTGAGCCGGCATTTTCCGCTCCACAGCAGCGGTGACTCGCACCTGGCTCACCTGGCACTGGAGAAGAACCTGGTGCGCAACGGCCAGGCCTTCGATGCCGTCGCCTTCATCCCGGCCAATACCACGTGGCAAGGCCCGTTCGACCGTGTGCTGGTACGGGTACCCAAGACCCTGGCCTTGCTCGAAGAGCAACTGATCCGCCTGCAAGGTCACCTTGCCCCGGGCGCCCAGGTCATTGCCGGGGCGATGATCAAGCACCTGCCACGCGCCGCCGGCGACCTGCTGGAAAAATACATCGGCCCGGTGCAGGCCTCGCTGGCGCGCAAAAAAGCCCGCCTGTTGATTGCCACCGCCGCGGACAAGCCGGCATTCACCTCCCCCTACCCGACCCGCTACGCGCTGGAGTCGCCACGCCTGGAGCTGCTCAACCATGCCAACGTGTTCTGCCGCGAAGGCCTGGACATCGGCACCCGGGCATTCCTGCCGCACCTGCCGGGCAACCTGGGCACGGCCCGGGTCGCCGACCTTGGCTGCGGCAACGGCGTACTGGCCATCGCCAGCGCCCTGAGCAACCCACAGGCGCACTACACCCTGGTGGATGAGTCGTACATGGCCACGCAGTCGGCCCTGGAAAACTGGCGTGCGGCACTGGGCGAGCGCGAAGTCAGCGTACGTGCCGACGACGGCCTGGCCGGGCAACCGGCGCAATCGCTGGATGTGGTGCTGTGCAACCCGCCGTTCCACCAGCAACAAGTGGTGGGCGACTTCCTCGCCTGGCGCATGTTCCAGCAAGCCCGTGAGGCGTTGGTGGTGGGCGGCTCGCTGTACATCGTCGGCAACCGACACCTGGGCTACCACAGCAAGCTGGCGCGTTTGTTCCGTGGTGTCGAGCAAGTGGCGGCCACGCCCAAGTTCGTGGTGCTCAAGGCTCGCAAGTAATACACCGCCGGTAGGCGCGGGCTTGCCCCGCGATGCGATGTGGCTGACAGACCGCTATCGCGGAGCAAGCCCGCTCCTACAGGCAAAAAAAACCCTTCGCAACCTGGGTCGCGAAGGGCGCTAAATCCGCCGCAAGGCGGGATGGGAATGTTTGTCAGTGGGTGCTCAGGCCGGCTGCCGCCATGAACATGCGCATCAGCCAGGCCACAATCCCCAGGGCCGCCACGCTGCCGGCCCAAATGACCGCCAGCCAGCCCAGCCGTTGCCAGAGCGGCTTTTTCTCTTCGTCATACGTGTGCTTGCCAGTCATCGCCAGGACTCCTAGTGATAGCCGTCCTCATGGGTCACCTTGCCGCGGAACACGTAGTAGCTCCAGAAGGTGTAGCCAAGGATGAACGGAATGATGAACAGCGTTCCCACCAGCATGAAGCCCTGGCTCTGCGGTGGCGCGGCAGCGTCCCAGATCGAGATCGACGGCGGGATGATGTTCGGCCACAAGCTGATACCCAGGCCGCTGTAGCCGAGGAAGATCAGTACCAGGGTCAGCAGGAACGGGGTGTAGTGCGCATTGCGGGCCACGGCCTTGAGCAAACCGTACAGGGTCACCAGCACCAGGATCGGCACCGGCAGGAACCAGAACAGGTTAGGCAGGCTGAACCAGCGGGTGGCGATGTCCGGGTGCGCCAGCGGCGTCCAGATGCTCACGATACCGGTCACCGCCAGCAGCACCAGCGCCAGCGGGCGTGCCAGGTCGTGCATCTGCAGCTGCAGCTTGCCTTCGGTCTTCATGATCAGCCAGGTGCAGCCGAGCAAGGCATAGGCCACGATCAGCCCCAGGCCACAGAACAGGCTGAACGGTGTCAGCCAGTCCAGGGAGCCGCCGGCATAACTGCGGTCGACCACCTTGAAGCCTTCGATGAAGGCGCCCAGGGCCACACCCTGGAAGAAGGTGGCGGCCAGCGAGCCGCCGATGAAGGCCTTGTCCCAGAGGTGACGCTTGTCGGCCTTGGCCTTGAAGCGGAACTCGAACGCCACGCCCCGGAAGATCAAGCCGATCAGCATCAGCATCAGTGGCAGGTACAGCGCCGACAGCACCACGGCGTAGGCCAGCGGGAAGGCGCCGAACAATGCCGCGCCGCCCAGTACCAGCCAGGTTTCGTTACCGTCCCAGACCGGCGCAACGGTGTTCATCATCACGTCGCGGTCCTGCTCGGCCTTGACGAAGGGAAAGAGAATGCCGATGCCAAGGTCGAAGCCATCCATGACCACATACATCATGATCCCGAAGATGATGATCACGGCCCAGATCAGTGGAAGATCAATACCCATGATTCAGTTCCCCTTGCTCAGGCTGGCGTGTTCGCCATCGTCATGATCGTCACCGGCAGCCGACAGCGGCCGTGCAGGCGTGCGTTTCTGGCCAGGGCCACCGGGGTTGGTTTCATCACCCTCGCCGGTCTTCGGCCCCTTGCGCACCAGGCGCATCATGTAGCCCAGGCCCGCGCCAAACAGGGCGAAGTAGACCACCACGAACATCACCAGGGTCACGCCCAGCTGGGTGTAGCTGTGGTTCGAGACACCGTCGGCGGTACGCATCAGGCCATAGACCACCCAGGGCTGACGGCCGATTTCAGTGGTGAACCACCCGGCCAGGATCGCGATCAGGCCGGAGGGGCCCATCCACAAGGTCAGGTACAGGAACGGACGCGAGCTGTAGAGCTTGTCGCTCTTGCGCAGCCACAGGCTCCACAAGCCAACGAAGATCATCAGCATTCCCAGGCCGACCATGATCCGGAACGACCAGAACACCACGGTGGAGTTTGGCCGGTCCTCTTTCGGGAACTCCTTCATCGCCGGCACTTGCTTGTCCAGGCTGTGAGTCAGGATCAGGCTGCCCAGGGCGGGGATTTCCAGCTTGAAGCGGGTGGTCTCGGCTTCCATGTCGGGAATGCCGAAGAGGATCAGCGGCGTCGGCTCGCCGGGGATGTTTTCCCAGTGGCCTTCGATCGCAGCGATTTTCACCGGCTGGTGCTTGAGGGTGTTCAAGCCGTGGAAGTCACCAATCACCGCCTGGATCGGGGCAACGATCAGGGCCATCCACATGGCCATCGAGAGCATCTTGCGGATGGCCGGGTTGTCACGCCCGCGCAGCAAATGCCAGGCCGCCGAAGCGCCAACGAAGAACGCGGTGGCCACGAACGCAGCGGTGGCCATGTGCGCCAGGCGGTACGGGAACGATGGGTTGAAGATAACGGCGAACCAGTCCACCGGGATTACCACGCCATTGACGATCTCGTAACCCTGGGGGGTTTGCATCCAGCTATTGGAGGCAAGAATCCAGAAGGTGGAAATGATGGTGCCGATGGCCACCATGACCGTGGCGAAGAAGTGCAGGCCACGGCCAACACGGTTCCAGCCAAAGAGCATGACGCCGAGGAAACCGGCCTCGAGGAAGAAGGCGGTGAGCACTTCGTAGGTCAGCAGCGGGCCGGTGATGGAACCGGCAAAGTCGGAGAACTTGCTCCAGTTGGTCCCGAACTGGTACGCCATGACCAGGCCAGACACCACCCCCATGCCGAAGTTGACGGCAAAGATCTTCGACCAGAAGTGATAAAGGTCACGGTAGACACTGTTGTTGGTCTTTAGCCACAACCCTTCAAGTACCGCCAGGTAACTCGCCAGGCCAATGGTGATGGCCGGAAACAGGATGTGAAACGACACGGTAAATGCGAACTGAATTCGGGCGAGATCTAGAGCCTCTAATCCGAACATAGTGCTTCCTCTGTCAGGTAATCCGGCGTCAGGCAACGCGCCTTGGCGCCAACTGCCCCCACGGTAGTTGAGTGCGGCTGGTTGGAATTGTTCTAAAAACATCAAATCGCAGGGAATTCGGCCGTACGGCCCAACCGTTGCAAATGAAACTATTGATCCAGGTCAACGGTTGCCAGAAAGGATAGTCCTGAAAGCCCCGCGCGGTTGTGTGGTTGATTGCCGCGTGACCGGTTGTCTCACCCCCTTTACGGCGCCCCAAAACAGTGCGCTAACCGCACAACAGCCGCGAACCCTGCAACCTGCTGTTACAAACTGATGATAATCTGCTGCCCCGCCCCCCTCGCCGAGGCTCTGTTCCGCCGATGTCAGACCATCCGCAGCTGTTGCGTCACCATCGTCCCTTCCTCAAGTTCTGGCTGGCCCGGGTATGTACCGCCAGCGGCTTCCAGATGCTCACTGTGGCCATCGGCTGGCACCTGTACCAGTTGACCGGCAACGTGCTCGACCTGGGCCTGGTCGGCCTGGTGGAGTTCGCCCCACGGGTGCTGTTCATGCTGCACACCGGCCATGTTGCCGACCGCTATGACCGCCGCCGGGTCGCCGCCTTGTGCCAGAGCATCCAGGCGCTGATCGCCGTCGCGTTGGTGATTGGCAGCAGCACCGACAGCGTCAGCCGCGAGATGATCTTCATCCTGGCCTTCCTGCTCGGTGCCACCCGCTCCTTTGAAATGCCGGCCACCCAGGCGCTGCTGCCTAACGTCGTGCCGCCGGGCCTGTTCCCGCGCGCGGTGGCCGCCTCGGCCTCGGCAATGCAGTCGGCGACCATCGTGGCGCCGGCGGTCGGGGGTTTTCTGTATGCCTTTGGCAGTGTCTGGGTCTATGGCCCGACGGTGCTGCTGTACGTGACCGCCTGCCTGCTGACCTTGAGCCTCAGCGTCCGCCCGCAAGTGCCCCAAACCGGCCGCGCCAGCCTGGACTCGCTGCTGGCCGGCATTCGCTTTATCCGCAGCCGCCCGGACATCCTTGGCGCTATTTCCCTGGACTTGTTCGCCGTATTGCTGGGCGGCGCCACTGCACTGCTGCCGGTATTCGCCAAGGACATCCTGCTCACCGGTCCCTGGGGCCTGGGCCTGTTGCGTTCGGCGCCGGCGGTGGGCGCATTGCTGATGTCGCTGTGGCTGGCGCGCTTCCCGGTGGAGCGCAACGTGGGCCGGGTGATGTTTACCGCGGTCGGCATCTTTGGCGTGGCCACCATCGCCTTTGGCCTGTCGACCTCGTTCTGGTTCTCGTTGGCGGTACTGGCCGTGCTGGGTGCAGCCGACATGATCAGCATGGTGATCCGCGGTGCCTTCGTGCAGCTGGAAACCCCGGATGAAATGCGCGGGCGGGTGAGTGCGGTGAACGGCTTATTCATCGGCGCCTCGAATCAGTTGGGGGAATTTGAATCCGGGGTGACGGCGCACTGGTTCGGTACGGTGCCCGCCGTGGTGCTGGGCGGGGTGGGGACGCTGGTGGTGACGGGGGTGTGGATCAAGCTGTTTCCGACGTTGGCGCGGCGCGATCATATGCATTCGTCATGAAGGCCTTTCGCGGGGCAAGCCCGCTCCTACCGTAGGAGCGGGCTTGCCCCGCGATGCTTACACCCCCAACTGCGCCGCCACCTTTTTTCTCAGCGCTTTTCCCGCCAGTTGCTCCACCAGCACCAGGGCAAACTCCAAGGCCGCTCCCGACCCTTGCGCCGTGATGCAGTTGCCATCCACCACCACCGGCTGGTCGACAAAACTGCACCCCGACAATTGCTGACTGACATCGGCATGACAGGTCATGCGCCGCTGGCGCAAGACACCGAACGCCTGCAGCGCCAGCGCGGGGGCCTCGGCGATGGCGGCAAAGAATTTACCGGTCTTGGCCTGGTCCTTCACCTGCTGTTCCAGCGGCTGGTGCGCCGCCATGTGCATCGCGCCCTTCTCGCCCCCGGGCAAGACGATCAGGTCAAAGGGCTGGGCAAGGATGTCCACCAGCATGCCGTCGGCAGTCAGGCGCGTACCCCGGGCGCAGGTCAGCATCCGCCTGCCCTCGATGCTGGCGACCACCACCTCTACCTCGGCCCGGCGCAAGACATCGATCAAGGTCACGCACTGCAGGTCATCGACGCCTTCGGCAACTACGATCAGGGCTCTGTGGCTCATGGGCGTTCTCCTGTGTGTATCTCTCAAGCGTAGTTGATCGGAAAAACGCCCTGAAACTGCGCACATCTGCAGTGTATCCACACATTAATTACCGCTCGGCGAGCATGCTGGTATGATGCGCGGCTTTTTTCCGGCCCATTCAAATTGCACACGCCACCCGGTACGGTCTGTGCTTTGCTGATGGGGTCGATACATTCACGGCGCCGGGGCGCGCCACGGGGAGCAGGCATGCTGGAAAGGCTGTTTCAACTAAAAGCACACAACACCAATGTGCGTACCGAGATTCTCGCGGGCGTCACCACCTTCCTGGCCATGGCCTACATCCTGTTCGTCAACCCGAGCATTCTCGGCGAGACCGGCATGGACAAGGGCGCGCTGTTCGTTGCCACCTGCCTGGCAGCGGCCATCGGTTCGACCACCATGGGCCTGATCGCCAACTACCCGATCGCCCTGGCGCCGGGCATGGGCCTGAACGCCTTCTTCACCTACACCGTGGTCCTGCACATGGGCCATACCTGGCAGGTGGCACTGGGGGCGGTGTTCATCTCGGCGGTGCTGTTCTTCCTGCTGTCGATCTTTCGTATCCGGGAATGGATCGTCAACAGCATCCCCCTGCCGCTTCGTTCGGCCATTGCAGCCGGTATCGGCCTGTTCCTGGCGCTGATCGCCCTGCACAACGCCGGCATCGTGGTCGACAACCCGGCGACCCTGGTGGGCCTGGGCGACCTCAAGCAACCGGCACCGATCCTCGCCACCCTGGGCTTCTTCCTGATCGTCGCCCTGGAGGCCCTGAAGGTCCGTGGTGCGGTTCTGATCGGCATCCTGGCGGTGACCGTGACCTCCATCGCGTTGGGCTTCACCCCGTTCGCCGGTGTGGTTTCGATGCCGCCGTCGCTGGCGCCGACCTTCCTGCAGCTGGACATCAAGGGCGCGCTGGATGTGGGCCTGATCAGCGTGATCTTCGCCTTCCTGTTCGTCGACCTGTTCGACAACTCCGGCACCCTGATCGGTGTTGCCAAGCGTGCCGGCCTGATGCGCAAGGACGGCCACATGCCCAAAATGGGCCGCGCCCTGATCGCCGACAGTACTGCGGCCATGGCCGGTTCCCTGCTGGGTACTTCGACCACCACCAGCTACATCGAATCGGCAGCCGGTGTGAGTGCCGGCGGTCGCACCGGCCTTACCGCCATCGTGGTCGCCATCCTGTTCCTGCTGGCGCTGTTCTTCGCCCCGCTGGCCGGTAGCGTGCCGGCCTTCGCCACCGCCCCGGCGCTGCTGTTCGTCGCCGTGCTGATGGCCTCGGGCCTGGCAGAAATAAACTGGGACGACGTCACCGAAGCCGCACCGGTGGTCATCACTGCCCTGGCCATGCCGCTGACCTACTCGATCGCCAACGGCATCGCCTTCGGTTTCATTTCCTGGACCGCGATCAAGCTGATCTCCGGCCGCCGTGGTGACCTGAACCCGGCGCTGGTGATCCTCTCGATCCTCTTTGTCATCAAGCTGGGCTGGTTCAACGCATGAGTGCTGTCCTCGATCCTTCGTCCTACACCCAGCAACTCGACGCCAAGGCTGCCCGCCTGCGCGAGCTGCTGGCGCCGTTCGATGCCCCGGAACCTGCGGTGTTCGACTCACCGCGCGAGCACTATCGCCTGCGCGCCGAGTTTCGCCTGTGGCGCGAGAACGAGCAGCGCTTCTACGCCATGTTCGCGCCGGGCGAGAAGCACACGCCGATCCTGATCGAAGACTTCCCCATCGCCAGCCTGCGCATCAATGAGCTGATGCCACGCCTCAAGGCCGCCTGGATGGCCAGCTCGGCATTGAGCTTCAAGCTGTTCCAGGTGGAGTTCCTCACCACCCTGGCGGGCGACGCGATGATCACCCTGTGCTACCACCGTCCGCTGGACGAGCACTGGGAAGCAGCGGCGCAGCAACTGGCCAGCGACCTGGGTGTGAGCATCATTGGTCGCTCCAAGGGCAAGCGCGTGGTGATCGGCCGTGACTACGCCGTTGAAGAGCTGCAAGTCGCCGGGCGCAGCTTCCGCTACCGCCAGCCGGAAGGCGCCTTCACCCAGCCCAACGGCACGGTGAACCAGAAGATGCTCAACTGGGCCTACGAGGCCCTGGGCGAACGCCAGGACGACTTGCTGGAGCTGTACTGCGGCAACGGCAACTTCACCCTGCCGCTGGCCACCCGGGTGCGCAAGGTACTGGCCACCGAGATCAGCAAGACCTCGGTGAATGCCGCACTGCACAACCTCGATGACAACGGTGTGGATAACGTGCGCCTGGTGCGCTTGTCTGCCGAAGAGCTGACCGAGGCGCTCAATGAGGTGCGTCCGTTCCGCCGCCTGGAAGGCATTGACCTGAAGAGCTACGCGTTCGGTAGCGTGTTCGTCGACCCGCCGCGTGCCGGCATGGACCCGGACACCTGTGAGCTGACCCGGCGTTTCGACAACATCCTGTACATCTCCTGCAACCCGGAAACCCTGGCGGCCAACATCGCCCAACTGCACGACACCCACCGTATCGAGCGGTGTGCGTTGTTTGACCAGTTTCCGTATACGCACCACATGGAGAGTGGGGTGTTGCTGGTCAGGCGCTGACGACATCGCGGGGCCAGCCCGCTCCTACCGTAGGAGCGGGCTGGCCCCGCGACAGCTTCACGAGTACATCAGCAACGGCACCACCTGGTCCTCATCCGTCAACGCCCCATGGTGCCCACGCCACTGGCTGGCATGCTTCTCCACCTCGCTGCGAATAATCCCCCCTGCCCCGTTCGGCACCACGATCAAGTCGCCGATCCGCGCCTCGGCCTGGCTGAGCATCACATCCCCAAACAATCCCTTGGCAATCGCCTGGGCCTTGCTCAATACCCGGTAGTCGTCGCCAAGACGGTTCTGCCAGCGCTCATGCACGCGATCCTGCTGGTGTTCGTGGGTGTAGAGATAGCGCGCGCGGACATCCCCCGCGATAGCGCGTACGCCTTCCTGCAAGGCGGGCTCAAGGTCGAAGTCCCGCACCTGCTCGCTGTCCAGCGCCAGCATGCCGTGGTCGGCGATGATCATCAGCTGGGCGCGTTCCGGTAACCCGCGGGCGATGGCCTGGGCCAGTTGATCGGCAATCTGCAGTTGATTGATCCAGCCGTCCGAACCGGGGCCGAACAGGTGCCCGGCAAAATCCAGGTCGCCGAAATAGGCAAAGCAGAACGCCGGCCCTGCTACGTCCAGCGCCGCATTGACCAGCGAAGGATAAGCGTCGTACGCGGGTGCGGGCAGTATCTGTCCGGCCTTGTAGATCGCCTGGCTGAACGCCGAGTTGGCAAAGCGCCCCAGCATCACCGTACTGATGGCGATGCCCTGTTCAGCAGCCAGGCTCCACGCATCGGGCGGCACGATGAACGACGCCGGAGCCGGCGCCGCACAAGGCTGCGCTCCGGGTTGCAGCGCAGCGGTGGCCCACTGCAAAGGCGAAAGCTCGGTGTGCTCATCCAGGGCAAAGCTGCAGCCGACAATGCCGTGGGCACCACTGCCCAGCCCTGAAGTGACCGAAGCCAGGCTCGATGCAGTGGTCGCGGGGAAACCAACGCGAAAACTGGAATCCGGCTGCGCCAGTGAAGCCAGAAACGGCGCGTGGCGGGCATGGGCCTTCAACAGGTTCCAGCCCAGGCCGTCGATCAACATCAGGCAGGTAGCCTGCGAGCGGTCGAGGTGAAAGCTGTTGCGAAAGCCCTGCCCGCCAAGACCGGCGAAGATCGACTGGGTGAGGCTGGCCAGCCCCGGCCAGGTTTCACCCATCAACTGTGAATCGTTGAACGGCATTGCCATGTCTCCCTCCGCAGGCAGCTCAAATCATCAGGTGTAGCACAGGCTGTGCGATCAGCGCACAGAAAAGTACGGCCCCCCGGCTCCGCCAATTGACCTTATTAACCAAACGGTACATTTTCACTGAACGCCATTTCCAAGAACAACAATGGAGTTTCCCCATGAACCCGGCCACCTCCGGCGGCATTCTCGCCGGCCTGATCGGCGCAGGCATCCAGGCCTCGCGCACCCCTGCGCTGCATGAGCACGAAGGCCGTGCCCAGGGCTTGAATTACCTGTACCGGCTGATCGACCTGGACCGCCTGCAACTGGACAGCACCGCGCTGGAGCAACTGCTCACCGCTGCCGAGTCGATGGGTTACACCGGCCTGAACATCACCTTCCCGTGCAAGCAGGCGATCCTGCCATTGCTGGACGATCTCTCGGCTGAAGCGCGGGGCATTGGTGCGGTCAACACCGTGGTGCTCAAGGACGGCAAGCGCATCGGCCACAACACCGACTGCCTGGGCTTTGCCGAAGGCTTTCGCCGGGGCCTGGCCGATGCGCCGCGCGCCCGGGTGGTGCAGATGGGTGCCGGCGGTGCAGGGGCTGCGGTGGCACACGCACTGCTGGCCGAAGGCGTCGCGCAACTGACCGTGTTCGATGTCGAAACGGCCCGCGCGCAGGCGCTGGTGGATAACCTCAATCAACACGTCAACGGCAGCCGCGCCCGCGTCGGCCATGACCTGGAAAGTGCCCTGGTCGCCGCCGACGGGCTGGTCAATACCACGCCGATGGGGATGGCCAAGCTGCCGGGCATGCCGGTACCCAAGGCGTTGCTGCGCCCTGCATTGTGGGTGGCGGAGATTGTTTATTTCCCGCTGGAAACCGAGCTGCTGCGTGAGGCGCGGGCGTTGGGATGCCGGACCCTGGATGGCTCGAACATGGCGGTGTTCCAGGCGGTGAAGGCGTTCGAGTTGTTCAGCGGGGTGACTGCGGATGCTTCGCGGATGATCGAGCACTTCAACAGCCTGGGCGGCTGAAAAGCTTCGCGGGGCAAGCCCGCTCCTACACATCCCTGTAGGAGCGGGCTTGCCTCGCGATCACGCCTGCAAATACCGCAGCACCGACTCGCAGATCATCTCGCGATGGCGATCCTTGATCGCCTCATCCTCGAAATCGACCTGGAACAGCTCACCAAAGGTGTGCCGGTTCGATACCCGGTAAAAACAGAACGAGCTGATCAGCAGGTGCACATCCAGCGCTTGCAGCCCCTGGCGGAACAGGCCTTGCTCGGCACCGCGGTGCAGGATCTCGTCCAGCGCGGTAAGCACCGTCTTGTTCATTGAGCGGATGGTCGAGGAGCACTTCACGTACTCGCCGTGGTGCATGTTCTCGTTGCAGACGATGCGCACGAAATCGACATTGCGATCATGGTGATCGAAGGTGAATTCCACCAACCGGCGAATGCCCTGGCGCGGTTCCAGCTCGGCCAGGTTCAGGCTGCTTTCAGTGTTGCGGATATCACCGTAGAGCTTCTCCAGCACCTCGACGTACAACTGCTCCTTGCTGTTGAAGTAGTAGTAGATCATCCGCTTGGAGGTCTGGGTGCGCTCGGCGATCGAATCGACCCGCGCCCCGGCCAGCCCCTGCTGGACGAACTCGCTGATCGCCGCTTGAAGAATGTTCTCGCGGGTTTTTTCCGGGTTGTTCTTGCGGCCTTTGCGCGCCGCCGGTTCCGGGGCTGCGAAAAGTGCTGGGGTAGTCGTCATACGGGACTCGTGGCCAACGGTTAACCCGGTGATTATGAGCCCCGGGGGATAAGGAAGAAAGCCTGCCTACAAACGGGCCTGCGCCGGCGCACCGGCCCGCGCCTTGGCCATGGCGGCCAGACGCACGGCCACGTTGGCCGCGCCATAGCCACTGTAGCCATTGCGACGCTGCAGCACCTCGAAGAAAAAACGCTCCTCGAACGGCTCGGTGTACACATGGAACAGCTCGCCGCCCTGGGCGTCGCGGTCGTAGAGCACGTTGTAGTAGGCCAGTTCGCTGAGGAACTCGTCGTCGAAGTCAAAGCGTGCGGCCAGGTCGTCGTAGTAGTTGAGCGGGATGTCGAGCAACGCCACGCCCGCCTCCTTGGCCTGCTTGACCGCCGCAAAGATATCGTCGCAGTCGAACGCAATGTGGTGCACACCCGAGCCGCGATAGTGCGACAGCGCATGGGCAATGGCGGTATTGCGGTTTTCCGAGATGTTCAGCGGCAGGCGGATCGAGCTGCAGCGACTGCGCAGCGCACGGCTTTTCACCAGGCCGTAAGGGTCGGGCAGTACCACCTCGTCGTCGGCGGTGAAGTCCAGCAGGCTCTTGTAGAACAGCGCCCAGCTGTCCAGGCCATCGGCCGGCAGGGCCAGGGCCATGTGGTCGATGCGTTTGAGCCCCAGGCTGTTGCCCGACGGCTGCAACTGGCTGAAGTCGGTGTCGTAGATGGTGCGGCCTTCGGCGTCCTGATCGACGAGGTAGATCAGGCTGCCATCCGGCGCCCGCACCGCGGCCAGTTCACGTTCGTTGGGCCCGACCAGGCCGCGATACGGCTGGCCGTGATAGGCCACGGCCCGGGCCAGGGCCTGGGCGCTGTCCTTGACCCGGATCGCCGTGGCACACAACGACGGACCATGGCTTTCAAAGAAGTTGTGGGCGAACGAATAGGGTTCGGCGTTGAGGATCAGGTTGATGTCACCCTGGCGCAGCAAGCTGACGTTCTTCGAGCGGTGCGCACCGGCGCGGGTAAAGCCCAGGCGCTCCAGCCAATTGCCCAGCTTGGCGCCCAGTGCGTCGTCCACGGCGAACTCAAGGAACTCGATGCCGTCGTAGGCGCTGGCGGCGGGCGGGGCGAACAGCAAGTCGTCCAGCGGTTGCGGGTTGTCCTGCTCGAGGCGCTGGCGGGTCTTCTCTTCCAGGTACAACAGCGAGCGCAGGCCGTCGGCGGCATTGGCCCGTGGTGGCGCTGCGCGGAAACCGTCGTTGAAGATTTCCAGCGACAACGGCCCGCGATAACCGCTGGCCAGGATCGGCGCCAGGAACCCGGCCAGGTCGAATTCGCCCTGCCCCGGGAAGCAACGGAAATGGCGGCTCCACTCCAGCACATCCATGGCCAGCACGGGTGCATCGGCCATTTGCACGAAAAAGATCTTGTCGCCCGGCACCTGGGCAATGCCGCGCGGATCACCTTTGATCGACAAGGTGTGGAAACTGTCGAGAATCATGCCCAGGCTTGGATGATCGCCCGCCTTGACGATGTCCCAGACCTGCTCCCAGGTGTTCACATGACGACCCCAGGCCAGCGCCTCGTAACCAATGCGCAGATCCCGCGCCCCGGCACGTTCGGCCAGCAGGCGCAGGTCATCGATCAACACCTCGCGTTCGCCCAGGGAATCGGCGGCGACGTTGCTGCACACCAGCACCAGATCGGTGCCCAGCTCCTGCATCAGGTCGAACTTGCGCTCGGCCCGGTCCAGGTTGCGTACCAGGCGGTCGCGGCGGCAGCCCTCGAAGTCGCGGAACGGTTGAAACAGGGTGATTGCCAGGCCCAGATCGGCGCAGCGCTGGCGGATTTCCCGCGGGCTGCCGGCGTAGTACAGCAAGTCATTCTCGAAGATCTCGACCCCGTCGAACCCCGCGGCGGCTATGGCTTCGAGTTTTTCAGGCAAGGTACCGCTCAAGGACACAGTGGCAATCGAACGCTGCATTTTTATTCGCTCCGATGGGTAGGCAAAACCCGGATGCAGCCAGTATTGGCGCTGGGCAAAAATTGCTCAATGCAATATGTACGAACTGGTTAGTTTTGTGTTCGATTATCGCCCATAATAGCGTTCTGCGAATTGACCCTTTTTTGACCACAGGCGCACCATTTCGACACCGGGCAGTGTTGCTCGAGGGGCCAAAAGCCCGTCGACCCCTGCCGCTCAATCGACCGCCGAGCACCCCGGCGACCGTAGTGATGCGTGACCCAAGGCTTGACCCATAAACATAAAAATACGGGTAACCCTCCCATGATCCATTCACAAAGCACCCGCATGGCCCAGCCGCTGGCCAGCACCCCGCACGCCGGCATCGGCGACAAAATCCGTGGCGCCATGGCGGTGGGCAAGACCCGTTGGGTCATGCTGGCCCTGGTGTTCTTCGCCACCACCCTGAACTACATCGACCGCGCCGCCCTGGGCGTCATGCAGCCGATCCTGGCCAAGGAAATGAGCTGGACGGCGATGGATTACGCCAACATCAACTTCTGGTTCCAGGTGGGCTACGCCATCGGCTTCGTCCTCCAGGGCCGGTTGATCGACCGCATCGGCGTCAAGCGCGTGTTCTTCTGCGCCGTACTGCTCTGGAGCCTGGCGACCGGTGCCCATGGCCTGGCGACTTCGGCGGTGGGCTTCATGGTCTGCCGGTTCATCCTCGGCCTCACCGAAGCGGCCAACTACCCCGCCTGCGTCAAGACCACGCGCCTGTGGTTCCCGGCCGGCGAGCGGGCTGTGGCGACCGGCATCTTCAACGCCGGCACCAACGTGGGCGCGATGTTCACCCCGATGCTGCTGCCGCTGATCCTCACCGTGTGGGGCTGGCAGGCTGCGTTCATGGGCATGGCCGCACTGGGCCTGGTGTGGGTGGTGTTCTGGGGCCTGAAGTACTACAACCCCGAGAACCACCCGAGCGTCAGCCAGGAAGAACTTGCCTACGTGCAAAGTGAATTGGAGCCGGAACAAACCCGCGTGCCGTTCTCGCGGATCCTGCGCATGCGGGGCACCTGGGCCTTCGCCCTGGCCTACTCGATCACCGCGCCAGTGTTCTGGTTCTACCTGTACTGGCTGCCGCCGTTTCTCAATCAGCAGTACAACCTGGGTATCAGCGTGACCCAGATGGGCATCCCGCTGATCGTCATCTACCTGAGCGCTGACTTCGGCAGCGTCGGCGGCGGCATTCTCTCGTCGTTCCTGATCGGTCGCGGCATGGCCCCGGTCAAGGCGCGCCTGCTGTCGATGCTGCTGTTCGCCGCCACCATCGTCAGCGTGATCTTCGCCGCCGGCGCCAGCAGCCTGTGGGTCGCGGTACTGGCCATCTCCCTGGCCATTGCCGCCCACCAGGCCTGGACAGCCAACATCTGGAGCCTGGTGATGGACTACACCCCCAAGCACATGATGAGCACGGTGTTCGGTTTCGGCGGCATGTGCGCGGCCATCGGCGGAATGTTCATGACCCAGTTGGTGGGCTACATCCTGACCACCACCAACAACAATTACACCCTGCTGTTCACCATGATCCCGGCCATGTACTTCATCGCCCTGGTCTGGATGTACCTGACGGCCCCCCGCAAGGTGCCCAAGGTCGAAGCCTAAGGCTTGCGCTGCAACCAGGCAGCGCCCAGCCCGCTCAGGCAGATCAAGGCAATCCCCACCAGCCCGGCCATGTCCGGGCTGTGTCCGAACAGCACCAGGCCAAGCACCCCGGCAAACACGATCTGGCAGTAGCTGAACGGCGCCAGCATCGCCGGGGGCGCATGGCGGAAGGCCTGGGTCAGGAACAGGTGCGCCGTCATCCCGCAGGTACCCAGCGCCACCGCCATCAGACCGTGTACCAGGGTCGGGGTCTGCCAGAACATCGGCACGATGGCACTCATGATCAGTGTGTTGAGCACGCCGGTGAAGAAGTTGCTGGTGGTCGGGCTGTCGATGCCGCTGAGCTTGCGGGTCAAGAGCTGGTAGAAGCAAAAGCACAACGCCGAGCCAAACGGCAGCAGCACCGCCGGGGTGAACAACTCACCGCCCGGGTGGATGATCACCGTGACGCCGACAAAACTCACCAGCACCGCGACCCACTGCCCCCGGGTCACCTTCTCGCCCAGCAGCGGCAGCGACAGCGCCGTCACCAGCAAGGGCGCAAGAAAGTTCACCGCCGTGGCTTCCGCCAGCGGGATGAACTGCAACGCCGTGGTGAACAACAGACTGGTACCCAGCAGGCACAACGCCCGCAACGCCTGCAGCCCCGGCCGACGGGTGCGCAACACCCGCAACCCGGACTGCGGCAGGAAGATCGCCATCATCAGCAAGGTGTGCACCAGGTAGCGCGCCCACACGACCCAGAGGATCGGATAGAACCCGGCCAGGTACTTGGACAATGCGTCGTGGCTGGCAAACAGGAAGGTCGCCAGCACCACCAGCAAAATGCCCCGCAGTGGCTGGGTGGCGTCGGTAAGCGCGGTGGGACGGGGCATGTAATCGGCTCGCAGGTTAGTGCTGCTCAAGCAGCTGACGGGTCTTGTCCAGGGCCATCTGTGCCCGTTGCAGGGCGCTCACGCCCTGTTCATACAACTCCCGGGTGGGAATTTCCAGACTCAGGGGGATCGACGACGGCAGGCACTGCAGCAGCCCCGCCAGGTCGCAATCACCGTCGCCCGGAAAGCGCCGCTCGTTGCGGGCCTGACGCAAGATCTCGGCCATGTCGTCAGGACGCGGACCGGCCACATCGCACAGCTGAGCATATCGCAGACGCGCCGGCGCGACCTGGCGCAACGCATCCAGCGACGACGCCGAGCGGTCGAAGTGAAAGGCATCGACCAGCACACAGCCATTGTCGCGCCCGGCCTGCTCGACGATACGCAGGGCCTGGGTGAGGTTCTTCGCGTCGGTCCAGGGCATGAACTCCAGGTGCGGGTGCAGGCCGTACTCCCCGGCCAGGTCGCACAGGGCGGCGAAGTTATCCGTCAGGCGACGCTCGTCCGGGTCGTTGCCGGCCACCAGCAATTCGCTGGCACCGAACTCGGCGCCCACGGCCAGCAAGGCTTCAAAATCGGATACACAGGTTTCTGGCTTGAGCCGCAGGATTTCCAAGTCCAGCACCTGGATGCCGGTGTCGCGCAAACGGGCCGCCGTGCGGCGGCGCAGGTCGGCATCGGTCACCAGCGCGAAGTGATGTTCCTCCGGCGTCGCCGGCTCAAGACGCAGGCCGACATGGCTGTAGCCCGCACGGGCGGCGACCTCGACCATTGCTTCGGGTGACAGCTCCAGCACTGTCAGGGCAGCCAGGGACATCACGCGTTGACTCATTGTTGTTATCTCGCAGAATGAATTTTGATTATTTAGAACCAAGTTCCATTTTCAATGCAAGAAAAACCTGTAGGAGCGGGCTTGCCCCGCGACGGCGTCGTGTCAGTTACATCGCATCGCGGGGCAAGCCCGCTCCTACGAGACGAACAACTCGGAAGCGGGGCTGGCCGCCGACAGCTCTGCTGCCGCCGCCAGCAGCACCGGCGCCAGCTCATGCATACGCGCCTCGCTCATCCGCGCGCTGGGCCCGGCCACGCTGAGCACGCCCACCGCATGGCCATCGACCGGGTGGCGCACCACCGCCGCCAATGCCGACGTCCCCACCGCCGAGCTTTCCACCACCCAGGCATAGCCGTGCTCGCGCGCCAAGCGCAGGCGTTCGAGCAATTGGGCATTGGAGGCCGGGGCATTGGGGCCGAAGTCTTCACGCCGGGCAATGCCCTGGCGCTCCACCAGCACCAGGGCCTGGGCATCGCTCAGGCTCGACAGCCAGGCATGTCCGGAGGCGGTATAGAACAGCGGCGCATCGCGGCCCATGTCCGGGTCGTAACGCAAGCCCGAGCGGGCGCCCTGGGCCTTGGCGATCCAGGTCTGGCGGTCGCCGTCGATCACCCCCAGGCGCACCAGCTCACCGGTCTGTTGCGCCAGCTGATCAAGAATCGGCTGAACGATATCGGCACCGCTGCTGGCCAGGTAGCGAAAGCCCATGGCCACCAGCCGCGTGCTCAGGTGATAGCGGCTGCTCTCCGGGTTCTGGCGCACATAACCCAGGCGCATCAACTCGGTGAGCATGCGGTGGGTGGCGCTCTTGGGGATATCCAGCTCGTCGGCCAGGGTCTGCAATGGCAGGCCGCGGGGCTCGCTGGTAAGGCGTTCAACAAGGCTGAACGCGCGTTCGATCTGACTGCCGGCCATGGTCACGGTCCCTGAAAATTGTGCCGATTCTAAAGAGCCGCGGGCAAAGCGCAAATCACTGTCCGATCTTCGCCCACTTTGTCGCTCCGGCCACTTGGCCGCGAGACGCCCCGAATCATAGAATATGGAATCTTGTTCCAGAATATAACAAAACCCAACATTCAGGAGACACTGCCCATGGCTGTCGATACCCCCACGTCCTCCCGCGTGGATTGCGATGTACTGGTCATCGGTTCCGGCGCTGCCGGTTTGTCGGCGGCAGTGACCGCCGCCTGGCACGGGCAGAAGGTCATCGTGGTGGAAAAGGACGCCGTGTTCGGCGGCGCCACCGCCTGGTCCGGCGGCTGGATGTGGGTACCGTGCAACCCCTTGGCGCAGCGCGCCGGCATCATCGAAGACCGCTCACAACCGCGCACCTATCTTGAACACGAACTGGGCGAGCGCTTCGACGCCGCGATGATCGATGCCTTTCTCGACGCCGCGCCGCGCATGGTGTCGTTCTTCGAGCGCCACACAGCCTTGCAGTTTGCCGACGGCAACGGTATCGCCGACATCCATGGGCAAACACCGGGTGCCGGCACCGGCGGACGCTCAGTGATCGCCGCGCCCTATGACGCCCGCCAGCTGGGCAAACTGCTCAAGCGCCTGCGCAAGACCATGCGCGAAACGTCGTTCATCGGCATGCCGATCATGGCCGGCAAAGACCTCGGCGCCTTTCTCACCCTCACCCGCTCGTGGCGCTCGCTGCTGCATGTGGGTAAACGCGTCAGCCGGCACCTGCTCGATCTGGCCCTGCACGGCCGCGCCTTGCAACTGGTCAATGGCGTAGCGCTGGTGGCACGCCTGGCCAAGTCGGCAGAAGACCTGGGGGTGCTCCTGTGGGCGTCGGCCCCGGCTACGGCATTGATCCATGAGCAGGGCCGGGTGAGTGGCGCCGTGGTCGACACGGCTCACGGCCCGGTGACCCTCCATGCCCGCAAGGCGGTGGTGCTGGCGGCCGGTGGCTTTGCCAACGACATCGAGCGACGCAAGGCGCTGTTTCCGCGCACGCCCACCGGGCATGAACACCTGGCCTTGCCGCCACTGGGCGTCAACGGTGATGGCCTGCGCCTGGGCGAAAGCGTCGGCGGCCAGGTGGCGGACGACCTGCACAGCCCGGTGGCCTGGGCGCCGGTGTCGCGTGTGGCGCACAAGGACGGCACGGTCGGACACTTCCCGCACATCATCGAACGCGGCAAGCCCGGCATCATCGGCGTGCTGGCCAACGGCAAGCGCTTCGTCAACGAAGCCGACGGCTATTACGACTATGTCAGTGCCATGGTCGCCCAGGCGCCGGGGGAGCAGGTGGCGTCGTGGCTGATCTGCAGCCATGCCTTCCAGCGCCGCTATGGGCTGGGCATTTCTCGCCCCTTCCCGCTGCCGCTGCAGCCCTGTATCGACTCGGGCTACCTCAAGGTCGGCAACACCCTCGAAGCCCTGGCCAAAGCCTGCGGCATCGACCCGCAAGGCTTGCAAGACACCGTGACCGAGTACAACCGCCACGCCCGCCTGGGCGAAGACCCGGCGTTCGGCCGCGGCTCGACGCCTTACAACCGCAAACAGGGTGATGCCCTGCACGGCCCGAACCCTTGCGTTGCGCCCATCGAACAAGGGCCGTTCTATGCCGTGAAAGTGGAACCGGGCTGCTTTGGCACCTTTGCCGGGCTCAAGACCAACGAACATGCCCAGGTGCTCGACAGCCAGCGCCAGCCCATTGCCGGGCTATACGCGGCGGGTACCGACATGGCCAGCATCATGGGTGGGCATTACCCGGCGGGAGGGATCAACCTGGGACCGGCGGCGACCTTCGGCTACATCGCCGGGCGGCACATCGCCGGGGTCACCGAATACGAATGATGGCTGTAGGAGCGGGCTTGCTCCGCGATAGCGATCCGTCCGTCACATCGCATCGCGGGGCAAGCCCGCTCCTACCGGTTCTCAGAAGTCGAAAAACACTGTCTCGCCTTCGCCCTGAATGCGGATGTCAAAGCGGTACGCCAGCTTCCCATCCACCTCACAGCGCGTCGCCACCAGCGTCTCGCGACGCTGCGGCTGCTCGATCAGGTTCAGCACCGGACACCGGGCATTGGCCTGAGCCTCATCATCGAAATACAGCCGCGTTTGCAGGTGAATGTTAATCCCTCGCGCAAACAGACTGACGTTGATGTGCGGCGCCATCGGCACGCCCGCGGCGTTGCGCACCACACCCGGCTTGATGGTGTTCAGTGTCCACTCACCGGCATCGAAGGTGGTGGCGGTACGGCCAAAGCTGTTGAACGGCTGCTCCAGGTCGAAATCACCCTGGTACTGGCCATTGTGGTCGGCCTGCCAGAACTCCAGGAACGAGTCGCGCACCAGGTGGCCGTTGCCGTCGTAGACGTTGCCAAACACCAGGATATGCTCGCCCGGCGCATCGGGGCGGGCCATGCGGTTCCAGATTTCCTGGTCACGGGTCGGGTTGCCGGCCGCTTCCAGGGCCAGGCCGATGTGCACATACGGGCCGGCCGTCTGCGAAGGGGTTTCCGGCAGCAATTGAATGGGCATGGTCACCTCCTCAGCGGTTTTCGAAGTGGGTCTTGCGCTGACCGCGCAACACGATGTCGAAGCGATAGGCCAGGCTGTCCATCGGGTTGGCGTTGCTCATGTCCAACCGGGCAATCAGGCTCTGTACCGCCTCGGGGTTGGCGATCGACTTGACGATCGGGCACATCGGGATCAACGGATCGCCCTCGAAATACAGCTGGGTAATCAACCGGGTGGCAATCGACGGGCCGCTGATCGACACATGGATGTGCGCCGGACGCCAGTCGTTGGGGCCGTTGCGCCATGGGTACGGGCCCGGCTTGATGGTGCGGAAGCTGTAATAGCCTTCGCTGTCGGTCAAGGCACGGCCGACACCGCCGAAGTTCGGGTCCAGCGGCGCAAGGTAGCGGTCGTTCTTGTGGCGGTAGCGGCCACCGGCGTTGGCCTGCCAGATCTCCACCAGGGTGTGCGGGATCGGCTTGCCGTACTGGTCGCACACGCGGCCGGCAAGGATGATCCGCTCGCCGATCGGCAAGCCGCCATTGTTGAAGTTGAGCAGCAGGTCGTGGTCATGCTCGCCGAACTTCAGGTGGGAGAAATCCGGGCCGGTGCTTTCGCTGATCGACTGGGGAATGCTCACCAATGCCTGGCGCGGCGACCGGGCAATGGAGGTTTTGTAATCGGGGGTCAAGGCCTTGGGGTGCCAGTTGCGATCACGGATAGCGAAGCGACTGTTGTCTTGTGCAGACATGCCGTTCTCCTGTCTTGGAATTATTGGAACACCTGGGCGTGGCAGGCGAGCTTGCAGTTTCCGGCATGTTCAGCCGCGGCGATATTGAAAAGAGCCCGCTCACTCATAACCATATGGTTATGTAACCTTCAGGAATCTGACAGAGCGACCCCCGGTGAACTAATCTTTTAGCTCATGTTTCCAAGGTCGGGAGAGCACTTATGCAATGGCGAAAAGGCAGGCGTAGCGACAATGTGGTCGATGCCCGTGGCGAGGGTGGCGGCGGCATGCGCTTCGGCGGTGGCAAGGGCCTAAGCATCGGTGCGATCCTGCTGATCGTCGGCATCGGCTGGATTACCGGGCAGGACCCCCTGCAGATTCTCGGCCAGCTGGCCGGGCAGATGGATCAGCAAAGCGCACCGGTCAGCACGGGCCCGGCCAAGGCGCCACCGGCCAACGATGAGCAGGCCGAATTCGTCGCCTCGATCCTCGGCGACACCGAAGACACCTGGCGGGCGATCTTTGCCCAGGCCGGCCGCCAGTACAAAGACCCGACCCTGACCCTGTTCAGCGGCCAGATCAATTCGGCCTGCGGCTTCGCCTCCTCGGCGGTCGGCCCCTTCTACTGCCCGGCCGACCAGAAGGTCTACCTGGACATGAGCTTCTTCCGCGAAATGGAGCAGCGCTTCGCCGCCGCCGGCGACTTCGCCCAGGCCTACGTGATTGCCCACGAAGTCGGTCACCATGTGCAGACCCTGCTGGGCGTGTCGGCCAAGGTCCAGGCGGCACGCCAGCGCGGCGAGCGCATGGAAGGCGACAATGGCCTGCTGGTGCGCCAGGAACTGCAGGCCGACTGCCTGGCCGGCGTCTGGGCCTATCAGGCGCAACAACGCCTGAACTGGCTGGAACCGGGTGACATCGAAGAGGCCCTGAACGCCGCCAACGCCATCGGCGACGACCGCCTGCAGCAGAAAGGCCAGGGCCGCGTGGTCCCGGACTCCTTCACCCACGGCACCTCGCAACAGCGCGTGCGCTGGTTCAAGACCGGCTTCGCCAAGGGCGACATCAACCAGTGCGATACTTTTACCAGCCGCCCCCTCTAAACTCCCGCCCCTGATGCACGGCAGCCCCTTCGGGCTGCCGTTTTCATACCCGGTTACGACCATCGGTCATTTTTGCTGAAAAAGCGTTTCAGCTCCGCACCGAGCCGCCGATAACCCATGCTCAAGTACATCGACTGGCTACAACAACAACCTTCCAGCGATACGGATCAAGACGCACAACGTTCCTGGAGGGATTGCATGAATAGCTGGTTTGCCAACATCAGCGTCAACCTGAAACTCGGCCTGGGCTTCGGCCTGGTGCTGCTGCTCACCAGCCTGCTGGCCCTGACCGGCTGGAACAGCATGGGCGGGCTGATCGACCGCAGTAACTGGATGAGCGATATCACCCAGCTCAACAGCGACCTGACCAACCTGCGTATCACTCGCCTGCAATACATGCTGACCAACGGTGACGATGCCTCCGCCGGTACCGTGCAGGTCAAGCTCAATGCCTTCAGCGAACAACAGCAAAAGCTGCTCAAGAGCTTCAAGAGCCCTGAGAACGTCAAGCTGCTCCAGGAGCTGGGCCAGACCATCGACGAATACCAGGTCTCGATCAACAAGATGCGCGCCGGCTATCGGGCCAGCCTTGCGGCGCGTGACGCCATGAACCTGGCCGCTTCGCGCGCCATCGACCTGGTCGAGGCGATCAACCGCGATATCCTCGCCCTGCCCGAAGGCGACGCCAGCCGTCTGGAGCAGTTTCGCACCATCACCCAGGCCAAGGAGCAGCTGTTCCAGGTGCGCCTGGCCGTGCGCAGCTACATAGCCGACATCAGCAGCGAAGCCGAACAACTGGCCCTGCGTCAGCTCGATGGCGCCCTGGCCGAGATTGCCAGCCTGAACCGCCAGATGCCGCACGAAGGCGCACGCATCCAGCAGTTTGAAAACGCCGTGCTGGCCTACCGCGAAGCGGTGCGTCAGTTCCGCGATGCCACTGCCGACGTCGCCGTGGCCCGCCAGGAAATGACCGTACAAGGCGCCACCATCGTCAAGATCAGCGACGCGCTGTACACGATCCAGCTCGAACGCCGTGACAGCGAAAGCGCCCAGGCCCGTACCCTGCAATTGACCGCCACCCTGCTGGCGCTGTTGGTGGGCGTGTTGGCGGCGGTAGTCATCACCCGCCAGATCACCCGTCCGCTGCGCGAGACCCTGGCCGTGGTGGAAAAAATCGCCGCCGGCGACCTCACCCATGACCTGCGCGTTACCCGCCGCGACGAACTGGGCGTGCTGCAACAAGGCATCCAGCGCATGGGCGCGACCCTGCGCGACCTGATCAGCGGCATCCGTGACGGCGTCACCCAGATCGCCAGCGCCGCCGAAGAGCTGTCGGCCGTGACCGAAGAAACCAGCGCCGGGGTCAACAGCCAGAAAGTCGAGACCGACCAGGTCGCCACGGCCATGCACGAGATGGCCGCCACCGTGCAGGAGGTGGCGCGCAACGCCGAGCACGCCTCTGCCGCCGCCACCGATGCCGACGCGCAGGCCCGGGACGGTGATCGAGTGGTCGCCGAAGCCATCAACCAGATCGAACGCCTGGCCGAAGAAGTACACCGCTCCACCGAGGCCATGGGCCTGCTGCAGCAGGAGAGCCAGAAGATCGGCAGCGTCATGGATGTGATCAAGTCAGTGGCCGAGCAAACCAATCTGCTGGCCCTGAACGCCGCCATCGAAGCCGCCCGTGCCGGTGAAGCCGGACGTGGCTTTGCCGTGGTGGCCGATGAGGTTCGTGGGCTGGCCCAGCGTACGCAGAAGTCCACCGAAGAGATCGAAGAGTTGGTGGCCGGTTTGCAGAGCGGTACCCAGCAAGTGGCCAATGTGATGCTTGGTAGCCGCAACCTGACCGACAGCAGCGTCGAGCTGACCCGCAAGGCTGGCGCCTCGCTGGAAAGCATCACCCGCACCGTGTCGAACATTCAGTCGATGAACCAGCAGATTGCAGCGGCGGCCGAACAGCAGAGCGCGGTGGCCGAACAGATCAGCCGCAGCATCATCAACGTGCGCGATGTGTCGGAGCAGACCGCGGCGGCCAGTGACGAAACCGCAGCCTCCAGTGTCGAGCTGGCCCGCCTGGGTAACCAGCTGCAGACCATGGTCAGCCACTTCCGCGTCTAACACCTGCGTAGGCGCGGGCTTGCCCCGCGATGGCGATGTGACTGACACGACGCCATCGCGGGGCAAGCCCGCGCCTACATCAGGGGGCTTTATTTGACGACGTGTCCCACGCCCCGCCCACGCGGATCGGAGGCAGTTTCCAGCGCCGTGCCATTGACCCGGATCGCCTGGATATCGCCCATCTCCCAGCCCTGGTCTTCCAGGGTGTAGCCCATCTTCTTCAGCTCATCCGCCACCTTGCCGGTCAGCGGTGCATAGGCATCGAAGTAGATGGTGTCCTTAGGCAGCAACTGGTGATGAACCCGCTGCGCCGCCACGGCTTTTTCCAGTGGCAGGTTGTAGTCGTACAGGTTGTTCAGCACCTGGAAGATCGAGGTGAAGATCCGTGAGCCACCGGGCGTACCCAGCACCAGGGTGACCTTGCCGTCACGGGTGACCAGGGTCGGAGCCATGGACGAGAGCATGCGCTTGCCCGGCTCGATGGCATTGGCATCACCGCCCACCACACCAAAGGCGTTGGCGACCCCGGGCTTGGAGCTGAAGTCGTCCATCTCGTCGTTGAGCAGGAAGCCTGCGCCCTTGACCACTACACCACTGCCGTAGTCCCAGTTCAGGGTGTAGGTGTTGCTGACCGCGTTGCCCTGCTTGTCGACGATGGAGAAGTGGGTGGTCTGGTGCGGTTCAAGGCCCGGGCGGACTTTCTCGGTTTCGGAAATGGCCGTCGGGTTGACCTCCTGGGCACGCTTGGCCAGGTAGTCCTTGGCGATCAGCTTATCCACAGGCACCTTTGAAAACGCAGGGTCGCCCAGGTAGTCGGCGCGGTCAGCGAACACACGCTTCTCGATTTCGGCCAGCAAGTGGATGTAGCGTGCCGAGTTCAGGTCAACGCCCTTGAAGTCCGCCGCGCGGTTTTCCTTGATGCCCAGCAGTTGCGCCAGGGCCACGCCGCCAGAGCTTGGCAGCGGTGCGGTGTAGACCATGTTGCCGCGCCATTCGATGCCCATCGGGTCACGCCATACGGCTTTGTAGTCCTTGAGGTCGTCCTTGCTGATCAGGCCTTTGTCGGCCTGCATCTGCGCCACCAGCAAGTCAGCGGTCTTGCCCTGGTAGAACTCGCTCACGCCCTTGTCGGCAATGCGCTCCAGGGTTTGCGCCAGCTCTGGCTGCTTGAAGGTCTCGCCGACTTTCATGTTGCCGAAGTAGTCGTTGAAGTTGGTGCTGTCCTTGAACAGGCCCAGGGCGTCTTCGCGGTACTGGTACTGTTTTTCAGCAATCTTGAAGCCGTTCTTCGCGTAGCCCACGGCTGGGGTGATCAGCTCGGCCCAGGGCAATTTGCCGAACTTCTGATGCGCTTCCCACAAGCCCATCACCGTACCCGGCACACCGGCGGCACGGGCGCCGACCAGGCTCAGGTTCTCGATGATTTCGCCCTTTTCGTCCAGGTACATGTTGCGACTGGCTGCCTTGGGCGCCACTTCGCGGTAGTCGAGGAAGTAAGGTTTGCCATCCATGTACAGGGTCATGAAACCGCCGCCGCCGATGTTGCCGGCTTCGGGGTAGGTCACGGCCAGGGTGAACGCGGTGGCGACGGCGGCATCGACCGCGTTACCGCCTTTTTTCAGGACGTCGGCGGCCACCTGTGCACCATATTGATCAGGTGCAGCTACCGCGCCACCTTCCAGGGTCACCGCGTAAGCCGATGAGCTGGCGATTATTGCGGCACTCAGGCCCAGGGTTCGGAACATCACAACGCGCATGAGAGCTTCCTTGGTGTTGTTTTCGTTGAACAGCCATTAAGGCTTATGTCCGAAAACTAATCAAACACCGCAAGAAAATGCGCCGCAGGCAGGCAGGTTTTGTCGTGGCCGGAGTGCTCAGCAGGCGTAGGCCGCCAGCTTGTGCTGGATAAAATCGAGAAAGCACTGGATGCGCAGCGCCAACTGCGAGTTACGGTAGTACACCGCATTGATGGGCTGGCGATAACCACTGTTGTGCTCGCCGAGCACCACATGCAAGCGGCCGGTGCGGATGTCTTCATGGGTCATGAAGTGCGACAGACACGCGATGCCTTCACCGGCCAGGGCAAGCTCGCGCAGGGTTTCCCCGCTGGACGCCGACAGGCTCGGACGGATCAGCAGGCGGTCACCTTCCACATGGCGCAGCGGCCAGTGGTTGAGGGTTTCGGTCTGGGTGAAGCCGAGCAGCGAATGCGCCTGCAAGTCTTCAACCCGCTCGGGCATGCCATGACGCGCCAGGTATGCGGGGCTGGCCAGCACATTCAACGGGCTGCAACCCAGCGAGCGGGCATGCAGACTGGAATCGGCCAGCTCGCCGATGCGGATGGCGACGTCGGTGCTCTGCTCGATCAGGTCGATGATCAAGTCGCTGGTGTTGAGCTCCAGCTGGATCTGCGGGTACAGCTCACGAAACTCGCCAACCCAGGGCACGATGGCGTGCAGCATGAAAGGCAAGGCAGCATTGATGCGCAGGCGACCGGAAGGGGTCTGGTGGTGCACCGACAGGTGCTCTTCAAGCTCGTCCATCTGCTGCAGGATCGACTTGGCCCGCTCGAAGAAAAACCGCCCCTCTTCGGTCAGGTCCATGCGCCGGGTGGTGCGGTTGATCAGCGTGGTGCCAAGCTTTGCCTCCAGGCGCGACAGGGTCCGGCTGATTGCCGAAGGCGTCTGCCCGCCCTGCTCGGCGGCAGCGGAAATCGAGCCGCACTCGATCACCGAGACAAACACCTGCAATTCATCGGACCTGGCTTTCACGGCTGTACCTTGGGGTGAGCAACAGCCGTGATAGATAGCCGCTTGGCGCGGCCAACGCAAGGACTCATCAGGCCGGTGTCTGGAAAACCCGGGCCAGGTGCTGCTCGTAGGCGGCCACGGCGGCCTCGACGTTGGGGCGCTTCATCACATCCACTGCCAGGTAGGTCGGCAGGCCGGTCATGCCGAGGAACTGGTTGGCCTTGTGGAACGGGAAGTACACCGCATCCACGCCCTTGCCCTCGAAGAAGTCGCTGGGGTCGTCAAAGGCTTGCTGCGGTGCGTTCCAGGTCAGCGACAGCATGTACTGCTTGCCGTGGATCAGGCCGCCGCTGCCGTACTTCTGCGAGGCATCGGAGCGGGTACGGCCATCGTTGGCGTACAGGCTGCCGTGGCCGGCGGTGAAGACTTCGTCCAGGTACTGCTTGACGGTCCAGGGCGCCCCCATCCACCAGCCGGGCATCTGGTAGATGATCACATCGGCCCAGAGGAATTTTTGCACTTCTTCGGCGTTGTCGTAGCCACCGTCGATATAGGTGGTCTTGACGTCGAAGCCCGCGCGGTCGAGGAATGCCAGGGCGGCCTCGTGCAGGGTCTCGTTCAGGCGACCATCGGAGTGGGCGAATTTTTTACCGCCGTTGAGCAACAGGACCTTTTTCATCACTTGCCTCATCTGTCGTTCGATCCGCTGCTGCGTCTTGGAAGCCTGGGATCGGGTGAATTTGAATGGCGGCAGATTAGGGCTTCGCGAGCGATGGAAAAACCACCTCGCAGGCAAAAGGCTTTTGACCAAAAGGCACGAATAGACCACTTATTATTGAAATAAAATCAGGCCTCCCCCACCAGAGGTCCACCTCATGAGCGAACCCTACGGCTTCATCCTCAAAGCCAAGACCCGTCCGGAAAAAGCCGAAGCGTTCGAGGCGCTGTTTCGCGCCTATGTCGAGCCGAGCCGTGCCGAGCCCGGCTGCATCGAGTACCACATGCTGCGCGACAAGGAAGACCCGAGCCTGTTCGTGTTCTACGAGATCTGGGCCAGCAAGGCTGCGCTGGACGTGCACTCGGCACTGCCACACATGCAGCAGTTCTTTGAAACGCGCATGGACTATCTCGAGCGCGACTTCGATATTCAGTTGGTCGAGATGCTCAGCCCGTCCTCGGCTAGCCGTTGAGCAACAGGTGCGCGCCGAGCACCGCCAGGCCGATAAAGAAGCAGCGCTTGAACAGCACGGCGCTGATGCGCTGACGCAGCCACTGGCCGCACAGCATGCCCAACAGCGCTGGCGCCAGCACCAGCAGTGACGCCCCCAGCGCCTGGGCGCCGAGCGCGTCCTGGCCGGCCAGGCCGATAGCCAGGGCCAGGGTCGAGACCGTGAACGACAGGCCCAGGGCCTGGACCATCTCGTCACGACTCAGGCCCAGGCTCTGCAAATAGGGCACCGCCGGGATCACGAACACCCCGGTGGCCGCCGTCACCACCCCGGTTACCAGCCCACACAGCGGCCCCAGCCAGAGCGCCGGGCCAGGCGCCAGGCGCAGGCCAGGCCCACACAGCCCATAGAGGGCATACACCAGCAGCGCCCCACCCAAGGCATGCACGGCCCACTGACCGCTGTCGATCCCAAGCCACACGCTGCCCAGCAAGGTGCCGGCGAAGATCATCACCAGCATCGGCCACAAGCGTCGCAGCAAGGCCAGCAAGTGCCCGCCGGCCGCCAGTTGCCAGAGGTTGGTCAGGGTGGACGGCACGATCAGTAGCGCTGCAGCCTGCGCCGGGGGCATAGCCAGCCCGAGCAGGCCCATGGCAATGGTCGGCAGGCCCAGGCCGATCACGCCCTTCACCGCCCCCGCCAGCAAGAACGTCAGCATCACCAGCAGCGTCAGCGCCGGCCCGATGTCCTGATAAAAGCCAAGTAAGGTCGTCATGGGCCCATGCTGCCTGCACTGCGGCTGCCTGAAAATCTGCCATATACTGAGCCAGACTATTGCTCAGGCAGAGGCTCATGCATTTTGATCTGATCGACCTGCGACTGTTCCAGCACACCCTGGAGTGCGGCAACATCACCGCCGGTGCCCAGCGCAGCCACCTGTCATTGCCCGCCGCCAGTGCGCGGATCCGCGCCATGGAAGCGTCGCTCGGCACGCCTCTGCTCGAACGCAATCGCCGCGGGGTGCAGGCAACCCCGGCCGGCCAGGCGTTGCTGCAGCATGCACGCCTGATCGGCCAGCAAGTGGAGCGCTTGCAGTTCGACCTGGCCCAACATGCCCAGGGCCTGCAAGGCCAGGTGCGGCTGCTGTGCAACACCGCCGCCCTCAGCGAATACCTGCCCGAACGGCTGGCAGGCTTTCTCGCCGACTACCCGGCCATCACCCTCGACATCCAGGAGCTGCCCAGCCTGCGAATTGTCCAGGCCATTACCGAGGGCGCAGCGGACATCGGCATCATCTCCACCGCCGTCACCAGCGAGCACTTGCAGACCCTGCCCTTTCGCGACGACCCGCTGGTGCTGATCATGCCGCCGGCGCACCCACTGGCGACACGCACCGACCTGCGCTTTGCCGACACGCTGGACTATGGGTTTGTCGGCTTGTCGAGCGACAGCGCCCTGACCCTGCACCTGGAGGAGCAAGCCTTGCACCTGGGCCGGCGCTTGCAGATCCGGGTGCGGGCCGAGGGCTTCGACGGCATGATCCGCATGGTCGCCCATGGCGCCGGGCTGGGCGTGGTGCCGCTGGCAGCGGTGCGCCGTTGGCAGGGCGTGCTGGCATTGCACAGCGTGGCCCTCAAGGAACCCTGGGGCCAGCGCCAACTGAGGCTGTGCGCCCGTGACTTCAGCACCTTGCCAGGCCACAGCCTGGCGTTGGTGCAGCACCTGCGCCCATAAGGAGAATGACCATGGACTTCACGCTCCCCCCCACCTGTTCCAGCGCTGTTGCGGCGCAGCTGGTAAAGGCCTGCGCGGTACTTGAACGCCACCTCGCCCACACCCTGCAAGCTGTTCACCTGTACGGCTCGGCTGCCGACGGCGGGCTCAAGCCGGCCAGCGATCTGGACCTGCTGGTGACCGTCAGCGCACCGCTGCCGGGGCCGGTGCGGCTGGCGCTGATGACCGACTTGCTCGGCGTTTCGGCGCCACCCGGAGGCCCGGTGCGCGCCCTGGAAGTGACCGTGGTGGTCAAGGCCGATGTGCAGCCCTGGCGCTACCCGCCACGGCGCGAACTGCAGTTTGGCGAATGGCTGCGCAACGCGGTGCTGGCCGGTCAGGTCGAGCCCGCCCAGCCCGACCCCGACCTGGCGATCCTGCTGACCAAGGCCCGGCAGCACAGCTTCTGCTTGGCGGGCGTCGCGGCGCCGGCCTGGTTCGCGCCTGTGCCAACGGCGGACCTGGCCCGGGCCTTCGCCGATACGCTTGCGCAATGGCAGGTCCCGGCCGATTGGCAAGGTGATGAACTGACCGTGGTACTGGCGCTGGCGCGCATCGGGTACAGCGTGGAGACCGGCGCGATCGTGCCCAAGGATATGGCGGCGGCATGGCTGCTGGAGCGCCTGCCACAACAACACCAGGCCGTGTTGAGGCATGCGCGCGATGCTTACCTTGGCCATGTCAAAGACAACCTGGCGGATGATTCCGGACAGGTGAGCGCGTTCGTGTACCACTGCAAGGCGCAGATCGAGCGCTCGACGTCGAACCCAGACAACTCCACCCCGTAGTTCGGGCCTATGGTGACGGATCTTTGAGCCGATCCTATGGAGTTCACATGTCTGATTTCATCACCGTACTGCGCGACACCTGCCCTACTCCCGTGTTGAACGCGACCAAGTGGAAACGCATCGGCGGCGACCCGCACACCGTGAACCTCAATGCCTATTTGTCCGAAGACGGCAGCAAGATCATGGGCACCTGGATCTGCACGCCGGGCAAGTTCGAGGTCAATTATGAAAAATGGGAGTACTGCCACTTTCTCGACGGCTACTGCGTGATCACCCCGGAAGGTGAGCAGCCGGTGCATCTGAAGGCGGGGGATGTGTTCGTGATCGAACCGGGAATGAAGGGGACCTGGGAAGTGGTGGAGACGGTGCGCAAGTATTTTGTGTTTGCTTGAAATTGATCGCGGGGCAAGCCCGCTCCTACGGTAGGAGCGGGCCTGCCCCGCGATGCTTTATTACTCCGGCTTGCGATACCCCTCGACAATCGCCGAGAAGTCCTTGCCGCCGTCACCTCGCAGGCTCATGGCCTGGTACAGCTGCTGGGCCACGGCGCCCATGATCACCGGCTGGTGTGCCTGGCGCGCCGCTTCGGTTGCCAGCCCCAGGTCCTTGAGCATCAGCTCGGCACCAAAGCCTCCGGTGTAGCCGCGTGAGGCCGGAGCCGTCTCGATAATGCCCGGCCAGGGGTTGTAGGTGTCCGAACTCCAGCAGCGCCCGGTCGAGCTGTTGATGATCCCGGCCAGTACCTTGGTGTCGATGCCCAGGGCGTTGCCCAGAGCCATGGCCTCAGACACGCCGACCATCGAGATGCCCAACAGCAGGTTGTTGCAGATCTTGGCGATCTGCCCGGTCCCCACTGCACCGCAATGGACGATATTGCGGCCCATCTGCGCCAGCACTGGCTGCAGGGTGGCGAACAGTTCGTCACTGGCACCGACCATGAAGGTCAGGGTGCCGGCGGCTGCACCACCGGTGCCACCGGATACCGGGGCATCGGCCAGGTCGATGCCTTGCTTGGCCGCGGCGACCGAGACATCACGGGCGGTCTGTGGGTCGATGGTGCTGCAGTCCACGACCGGCGTGCCTTTGCGCACACCGGCCAGCACACCGTCTTCACTCAGGTACACACCACGGACATGCGCGGCGGCCGGCAGCATGGTGATGACCATGTCGCTCTGCTGCGCGGCATCGCGTGGCGAGCTGCTGATCTGCCCGCCCAGCTCGGCAAGCTCGGCCAAGACGGTCTTGTTCAGGTCGAACAGGTTCAGTTGATGCCCGGCCTTGATCAGGTTGCGCGCCATGGGCGCACCCATGTTGCCCAGGCCGATGAATGCAATACGCATGGTGAACTCCTTAGCGCAGGCTGATGGTGGTGTTCACACCGTCGTTGACGCTGTCGTCATCGAACCAACGACTGGTGACGGTCTTGGTCTGAGTGTAGAACTGCACCACTTGCTTGCCGTACGGGCCCAGGTCGCCGAGCTTGGAGCCACGCGAACCGGTGAAGCTGAAGTAAGGGACCGGTACCGGGATCGGGATGTTGATGCCGACCTGACCGACGTCGATCTCGTTCTGGAACTTGCGCGCTGCCGCGCCGCTCTGGGTGAACAGGCCAGTGCCGTTGCCGAAGGGGTTGCGGTTGACCAGGGCGATGGCTTCATCGAGGGTGTCGACTTCCAGCACTACCAGCACTGGGCCAAAGATTTCCTGGGTGTAGATCTGCATGTCGGTGGTCACCCCGGAGAACAGGGTCGGGCCAACGAAGTTGCCTTGCTCGTAACCCGGCACGCTCACGTCGCGACCGTCGAGCTCAAGCGTGGCGCCTTCCTTGATGCCGCTTTCGATCAGGCCCAGGACTCGCTCCTTGGCGCGCTTGGAAATCAGCGGCCCGACGTCGGTGCCAGGCTCGCTGCCAGCGTTGACCTTGAGCTGGGAAGCCAGCGCCTTGAGCTCCGGCAGCCACTCGCGGGCCTTGCCCACCAGCACCGCCACCGACGTCGCCATGCAACGCTGGCCGGCCGCGCCGAAGCCTGCGCCGACCAGGGCGTTGAGAGTCTGGGTACGGTTGGCATCCGGCAGCACCACGGCGTGGTTCTTGGCGCCCATCATCGACTGCACGCGCTTGCCGTGCTGGCCGGCCAGGTTGTAGACGTGAGTGCCGACTTCGGTAGAGCCAACGAACGAGATGGCCTTGATGTCGGTGTGGGTGCACAGGGCATCGACCACTTGCTTGCCACCGTGTACCACGTTGAGCACGCCGGCCGGCACACCGGCTTCCAGCGCCAGCTCCACCAGCATCATGGTCGACAGCGGGTCCTGCTCCGACGGCTTGAGCACGAAGGTGTTGCCGCAGACGATGGCCATCGGGAACATCCACAGCGGAATCATCGCCGGGAAGTTGAACGGGGTGATGCCGGCGCACACGCCGATGGGCTGGCGCAGGGTGTAGGTATCGACACCGCCTGCCACGTTCTCGGCGAACTCGCCCATTTGCAGGCTGCCGATGCTGCAGGCGTGCTCGACCACTTCCAGGCCACGGAAAATGTCACCTTCAGCGTCGGCAATGGTCTTGCCCTGCTCGGCGCTGAGCACCACGGCGATACGCTTGGAGTGTTCGCGGATCAGGGCCTGGAGCTTGAGCATGATGCGCATGCGGGCGCCGATCGGGGTGTCGCGCCAGGACTGGAACGCACGCTGGCCAGCGGCGATAGCGGCATCGACTTCTTCGGCGGTGGCGAACGGTACACGGGCCAGCACTTGCTGGGTGGCCGGGTTGACCACGTCGCGCCATTCGTTGGTTTTCGATTCGACCCACTGGCCGTCGATCAGCAGCTTGACCTGCTCGACCTTGGTCTGGTCGGGAGTGAGGGATGCGTTCATGTGGGCTCTCCTGAAATTGTTGTTAGGAAGAGAACGCCGCCGGGTTTGCCGCGACGGACGCTTGGGTCTGGGGCTTGTTTTGGAGTATAGATGTGCAAAGATCCAATAAGAACGCACATAAAAACCGGACCAACATGCAAAAAAACATCACCTCGCTGGGGTCGCTGAACTGGGACGACCTCAAGTTTTTTCTCGAAGTAGCCCGTACCCGCAAGGCCAGCGCGGCCGCCAAGCGCCTGGGTGTGGACTACACCACGGTGTCGCGGCGGATCAGTTCACTGGAAGTGTCGCTGGGGACGTTGCTGTTTGAAAAATCGCGGACCAACGGCTTTGTCCTGACCGCCGAGGGCCAGCGCCTGCTCAGCTATGCCGAGTCGATCGAAAGCACCCTGCACATGGCGTGCGAGCAGGTGTCGGGGTCTGGCGTGGCGTTGTCCGGGCATGTGCGCATGGGCTGTACCGAGGGCTTTGGCAGCTTTTTCGTCACCCCGCAGCTAAGCCATTTCGTCGATGCCTACCCGGCCATCTCGGTGGACATCCTGCCGCTGCCGCACTTCATCAGCCTGTCCAAGCGCGAGGCCGACATCGTCATCGCCCTGGAGCGCCCGGAACACGGGCCCTATGTGTGCTGCAAACTGTGCGACTACCGCCTGCGCCTGTACGCCACCCAGGAATACCTGGACAGCCATGAGCCGATCACGCGCAGCAGCGACCTGGCCAATCATCAGTTCATCAGTTATGTCGACGACCTGGCCTTCAGCTCCGAGCTGCTGTACCTGGCCAACCTGATTCCCTCGGCCAGCGCCAACCTGCGCAGTACCAGCGTGATCGCCCAGTACGTGGCCGCCCAGCAGGGCCGAGGGCTGGCGATTCTGCCGTGTTTTCTGGCGGCACAGGACCCGCGCCTGGTGGCGATATTGCCGGAGGAAGTGGAGATTACCCGGCAGTTCTGGATGTACTGCCGCGAGGACTTGCGCAAGTTGAAGCGGATTACCCTGTTGTGGGATTACATCCGCAATGTCACCGAGCGCAACGCGCCGCTGTTGATGGGCACGTCGCGCTCGATGAGTTTTGCCGATTAGTCGGAGGCGACGACGATGGCCACCCGGCGGTTTTCCATGCGCCCGGCACGGTTGGCGTTGCTGGCCACCGGCTCACTGCTGCCCAGGCCACGGGTTACGACGTTTTCCGGACGCATGCCGACCGAGGTCAGGACGTTGGCCACGCTCTTGGCCCGGCGCAGCGACAGTTGCTCGTTGTAGGCGGCCTGGCCGGTGGAGTCAGTGTGACCGTCGATCCGTACACGCTGGATATCCACCGACAGCAACGACTTGCCGATGCGCTCGACAATGGCCTGGCTCTGGCTGTTGAGCGAGTCCAGGTCGCTGCCGAACAGCACCTTGCCAGACAAGCCGAATTCCCAGCCCTCGTCGGTCAGACGAAAGCCTTCCTGTTTGAGTACGGCAATCTGCTCGGCCGTCAGTCCTTTGGGCGGCACACTCTGGCAACCGGTCAAGGCCAACAACGCCAAGGCCAGGAAGGCAAAGTGAAAACGCAGGTATCGACTCAAATGTGTCACGGTTCAGCTCCTGTTTTTTTGATGGGCAGAGCACTCCGCCTCTGCCGTTTGCCACTGGCCGCGCTCAGTGCGCTTGGCCTGGTACATCGCCGCATCGGCGGCATTGAGTAAATCGGACGGGCTACGGCCGTCATCCGGGAAGTAGGCAATGCCGACGCTCAACGAGGTGACGATGCTCCTGCCCTCGCTCAGGCCGATGGGCTGGCGCATGCTGATGATGATCTTCTCGGCGATGCGCTGGGCATCCTCTCGGCTGTGCAGGGGGGCCAGCAGTACAGCGAACTCATCGCCCCCCAGGCGCGCCACCAGATCATTTTCACGCAACTGCGAGCGCACGCGCGCCGCGACGCTGATCAGCACTTCGTCACCGGCCGCATGCCCGAAGTTGTCGTTGATGTCCTTGAAGTTGTCGCTGTCGAGGAACAACAGCGCCAGGTGTTCCTGGTGCTTGATGGCATTGCGCACGGTGCGGCTGAGCCGGCCTTCAAAGAAGGCCCGGTTGGGCAGCCCGGTGAGGCTGTCGTGGCTGGCCTGGTGGGCGAGGCTTTCGTTTTCGCTTTGCAGGTGGTTCTGCCAGTTCTCAAGCTCGTCGAGCAAGGCATTGAAGTCGTTGCCCAGTTCATTGAGCTCGGCGATCTGTGCCGGTGGCACGCGCCGGTCGAAACTGCGCTCGCGCCGCGCCGCGTGAGCCACGGTGGCCAGGCTGCGCAGCGGGCCGACAATATCGCCGAACAGGCGCCGCGACAGGTACAGCGCCCCCAACGCGCTCAACACCGTGGAGAGGATGATGCCGGCCAGGCCACTGAGCATGAAGCGCAACAGACTCCCGCCCTGCCCCACCAGCTCGATGCGTCCGACCTGGCGGTCCTGGTGCAGCACCGGCAGGATGATCGGTTCTTCCAGCAATGCACGAGCCACCCGTTGCTCGATCTGAGCCATCACGGAGTCTTCGCTGCGCTGCCAGCGGGCCAGCAGTTGATTGCGGTGGTTGAATACCTTGGCGTCGGCCACCTCTTCGGTCGAGGCAATCATTGCCAGGGCTTCGTTGGCGGCGCTGCTGTCGTTGAACACCACGGCGGCTTCGACGGTGTAGTTGATCGAGCGGGCGATCAAGTGCAGGTTGTGATTGGCATACACCCGCAGCGCCAGCACGCCGAGTACGGTCAGTGAGATGCCGGCCAGGCCCACGGCCAACAACGCCACGCTCAAGTGTCGGCGGCCCAGTACCGAGCGCAAGGTCGGGCGCTGTCGCCTCCATTTAAAGCCCATCATGGCTGTGCCGCCCGGCGCCGCGACAACTGCAGCACGCTGGGGTGAATACGCACGCCGCTGCGCGCCACCGAATCGAGGTTGACGTCGAAGGCCACCTGCTGGTCGCTGACCCGCAAGCAGAACACACTGCCGACCGTACAGGGATCATGGGCCTCGCTGATGCTCAACACCGGATGGCCCGTGACGGCGCTGAACAGCTGTTTGCGTTCATCCTGGTCCAGTCGCCCCAGGTACATGGCGTCGCACTCGGTGACGATACGGGGATCGTTGGCCAGCAACCGGCGTACGGCCACCGGGCGACCGCTGGCCTGGGTGGTGCCCTTGACCAGGTCGTCGGCGTATTCAGTGGGGCCGATCAGGCATAGGCGCAGCTGCTCGGGCTCCACCGGCCAGCGCGCATAACTGAGGATGCCCAGTACCACTTGGGTCACGGCTTTGGCGCGTTGTTCTGCCAGGGTCGAGGCTGAATCTGTCTCGGCGTGGGCCAGCGCTGCGAACATCAACGGCAACGCGGCCAGCAGCGAACGCCCCCGGCTCGTCACACGTCCCGATGTCGGGGCGGCCACTTTCATGAAGGAAATCTCTTAAAACACTGCAGGATACTGTCGCAACGATAGCACAGTGGGCGATTTGCCAGCGAGGGGGCAAGCCAGGGGCGGTCCGGTCATTTACCGGACCGCCGCGCTCACACCTGCTTGAGCATCAACCCCGAGATCCGCTTGACCTTGCGCCGCACAGCGTCTTCAAACACACCCTGGCGCGGTTCGATCAAGGTGAAACAGGTCTTGGCCCGGGTGATCCCGGTGTAGATCAGTTCTTTGGTCAGCACCGGATTCAACGCATCGGGCAGTACCAGTGCGGTGTGGGTGAACTCCGAGCCCTGGGACTTATGCACGGTCATGGCGAAGACCGTTTCCACCTCGTTGAGCCGGCTCGGCAGTACGAAGCGCACGCCGCCACGACCGTCGTTGCGGGCAAAGGCGACGCGCAGGACCGAGTGCCCGGGGTGCTGCTCATCCGGCAGGCGCAGGGCGATGCCGATGTCGCCGTTCATCAGCCCCAGGCCATAGTCGTTGCGTGTCATCAGCACCGGACGGCCTTCATACCAGGGCTGGTCGGCCGGTATCAGGCCCGCTGCCGCCAGCACCCGGCTGACCCGCACGTTAAGCCCCTCGACACCCCACGGCCCCTTGCGCACCGCGCACAGCAGCTGGAATGTCTCAAAGCCCTGCAGCACCGCCATGGCCCAGGTTTCCCAGCGCGGATCATCGGCAGCAGTACCCGCAGCCGGGCGCTGCCGACCGATGACCTGCAAGTAGCTTCGATAGCCCTGGGGGCCCTGCTCGCCGCGGCCCAATCCGTCCAGCAGCAGGCGATCCAGGGCGCGATCCTGCTCGCCGCGCAGGCTCAGGCCAAACACATCCTCCAGCTTGTCCTTGAGCAAAGCCCGCGCCTGGTCGGCGTCTTGCTGGTTGACCAGGCGCGCCAGACGGCCAATGCCGCTGGTTTCACCGAAACGCCGGGAAAACCGCAGCATCACCACCTGCTGGGCCAGCGGGAATTGCTCGGCAGTGCCCGCTTCGAGCCCACTATCGGTCAACGTTTCGCCGCTGACCTGCTCCAGCCACGCCTGGGTCTGCGCACTGTAGCGACCCGCCTCGGCATCCCGGCACAGATCACCCAGTACCGCACCGGCCTCCACCGAAGCCAACTGGTCCTTGTCACCCAGCAACACCAGGCGCGCGTGAGGCGGTAGCGCAGCCAGCAGATTGGCCATCATCTCCAGGTCAATCATCGAGGCTTCGTCGAGCACCAGCACATCCAGGGGCAATGGATTACCGGCATGGTGACGAAAATGCCGCGAGCCCGGGCGGCTGCCCAGCAAGCGGTGAACGGTGGACACATCGGTGGGAATGTTCTCGCGCACTTGAGCGGCAACCGCCAGGCGCTCCACCTGCTGGCCGATGGACTCGGTCAGCCGCGCTGCCGCCTTGCCGGTGGGCGCCGCCAGACGAATGCGCAAAGGCCGCCCGGCCTCCACGGCCGGGGCTTGCAGCAGGGCCAGCAAGCGCACCACGGTGGTGGTCTTGCCGGTCCCGGGGCCGCCGGTAATGATGCTGAACGCACCCCGGGTCGCCAGGGCACAGGCGAGCTTCTGCCAGTCCACCTGCCCTGCCGGGCCGCCACCTGCGAACAATTGCGCCAGGCGCGCCGGCAAGTCGGCCGGGCTGGGCTCGACCTGCTCCAGACGTTGATGCAGGGCACGGTCGATACTGCGCTCGTAGGCCCAGTAACGACGCAGGTACAGGCGCTGGCCACTGAGCACCAGGGGCCGCGATGTATGTGCCGGATGATCCGCATCGGCCACCAGGCCGCTACTGGCCAGCCGTTGCAGCCAGGTGCCCAGCACCAGGCGTTCGAGCAACTGCGAGGGCAGCAGCAACGGGCCGGCCAGAGCATCGCCTTCCGGCGGCAAGGACAGGGCAAAGTCCGGCTCGGCCAGGGTTTCGCCCAGGTCCAGGCACACATGGCCATGGCCCAACTGATGGCTGGCCAGGGCAGCGGCCAGCAATACCAGCGAATCACTGCCCGGCTCGCGCTCCTGCAAAAAGCCGACGAATGCACGGTCCAGCGCTCGCAACCATCCCCGCTCGACCCAGCGATCGAGCAGGGCCAGCAAGTCGGCACTGTTGCTCAACGGCTCGAGCGCCGCCAGATGCCGGGCATCCAGCGGTGTAGGCAGCAGGTCGTCGAGGGTACGGCTCATGATGCATCTCCCAGGAACAGGTCGTGTTGTTGCAAGGTGCTCACGCCGCGGAACAGGTCATCGAGGCGTTCGATCAGCTCCCGTGGCGGCTTGACGAAGTACAGGCCGCCCGACGCCGCATGCACGCCGCGCAGAAACACGAACAATGCCCCGCCGACGTGCAGGTCGTAGTCGTAGTCCGGCAGCCGCGCGCGCAGCTGGCGGTGCAGGGCCAGCAGGTACAACACATATTGCAGGTCGTAGCGGTGGGCGAGGATCGCCGCTTCCATCGCCTGCTCGCTGTAGGCCAGGTCATCAGGACCGAGCCAGTTGGACTTGTAATCGGCCACGTAATAGCGCCCGTCATGCTCGAAGGCCAGGTCGATGAAGCCTTTGAACATGCCGTTGAGCTGGGCCGGCTGAGCGGCGACCCGACTCATGCCCTGGTGGGTGAACTCGCCGACCAAGCGGTCCAGCTGACCGACATCGACCTTGTGGCTGGCGAACCAGAACTCCATTTCGATCTGGTACTCGGCCAATTGATTCAGGGCCGTTGGCGGGCTGTCCGGCGCCAGGTTCATGGGCTGCACCAGCAGCGTCTGCAGCCACGAGGTCAGGGTATTGATCCAGCCGGTCCAGTCGCGGCGGTTGCAACGCTGGCCGACGGTGCGCTGCAGTTTTTCCAGGTCGGCCGTCACCGGGCCAAAACCTTCGTGCCCCGCCCATTCAAGCAGGCCGTGAAGGAAGGTGCCGGGGTTCGGGCCGCGAGGGAATCGGTGGATATCACCGCTGCCAGGCGCCACTTCGCGCAGTTGTTGCGGGTCGGGCCGCTCGTCGTCGAGCAGGTGCTGCGCCTGGGAACTGTCGGCGGTCAGTGACAGCGACTCTTCACCAATACGCAACGCACTGTAGGAGGCGATCCACCAGTTTTCCGCCGCCCGGCGTTTTGGCTGGCGCACAGGAAGCAACTCAGCCGTGTTGGCCGGGGCGATAAAGCTGAGGTCGTCCGCCTCCGGCATGAGGTTGCTGGCGATGGCCGGGCAATCGGCCTGCAGCGTTTTCAGCCAATCACTCAACTGACCCGAGGACGCCAGCGGCGCGCCGCCACCGAGCAGATAACCCAGGGCCGAGCGGTGCAGCACCGAGCTTTTGACGTTGCCACGCTTGAGGTCGGCCACGCCCAGCCAGCAGGCGTGCTGGGCTCGGGTCAGGGCGACATAGAGCAGGCGCAGGTCTTCAGCCAGACGCTCCTCATCGGCCAGGGCGATCTGTTCGGCATCCGGGGTGAGGGTCAGGTGGGCCTGGCCGTCGCTGTCGTGCCAACCCAGGGGCAAGCGCTGGCCATCCACCGGTTTGCTGGAGCAAATGAACGGCAGGAACACCAGCGGGTATTCGAGGCCCTTGGACTTGTGGATGGTCACCACCTTGACCAACTGTTCGTCGCTTTCAAGGCGCAGGATCTGCTCTTCACCGGCCTGCCCGGCGTTGGCCAGGTGCTCGCCCAGGTGACGGATCAATGCCTGTTCGCCATCAAGCTCGGTGGCAGCCTGCTGCAGCAGTTCGGCCAGGTGCAGCAAGTTGGTCAGTACCCGCTCGCCGTCGCTGTGGACCATGAGCACCTGGGGCAGGTCGAAATCGTGAAGCAGGTGGCGCAGCATCGGCAACACACCCTGGCTGCGCCAGATCATCCGGTACTGGCGAAACTGCATGACCCAGCGTTCCCAGACCCGCTCATCCTGATTCAATTGCTCCAGGGCGGTGAGCGGCAGGTCAAGGGTGACACTGGCAAGCGCGGCCTTGAGCAGGCGCTCGGCGTCCGGTTCGGCACAGGCCTTGAGCCAGCTCAACAGGTCCTTGGCTTCCTGGGCCGCGAACACCGAGTCCTTATCCGAGAGGTACACGCTGCGCACGTCGCGCGCCGCCAGTTCGGCACGAATCAACTGTGCCTCATGACCGTCGCGCACCAGAATGGCGATGTCCGACGGCAGGCAACCACGCACGCGCTGATCGGCCTGAACAAAACCGCTGCGGCCCTGCTGCCCGCCATTGAGCAAGGCCACGATCTGGCTGGCGCAGCTGGCGGCCAGCTGTTGCCGGTATACCGCACCGGACACTGGCTCTTCGCTGGTCAGTTGCCAGAGGTTCAACGCAGCAACTGCTTGCCCGTCGATCTGCAGGTGCTCGCTACGGCCTTTGGCCTTGACCTCGACAAAGGGCACCGGGTTGTCATCACCGTCGCGAAACAGAAACGCGCCACGCCCGAGCACACGCGTCTCGGCCTGCATGAACACATGGTTGACGGCCGTGACCATGGCCTGGCTGGAGCGGAAGTTGGTGTCCAGGCTGTGCAGGCGCCCGGCAGTGGCGCGGCGAGCGCCCAGGTAGGTGAAAATATCGGCGCCACGGAAGGCATAGATCGCCTGCTTGGGGTCGCCGATCATGAACAGGCCGGTGTCGTGCAGGTTTTCCTCGATACGGTAGATACGCTGGAAAATCCGGTACTGCACCGGGTCGGTGTCCTGGAATTCATCGATCAGGGCCACCGGGAATTGCTCGCGGATCACGCCTGCCAGGCGCTCACCGGTGTCGCTGTGCAGGGCGTGATCCAGGCGCAGCAGCATGTCATCGAAGCCCATTTCGGCGCGCCGACGCTTTTCCGCCTCAAAGCGCGCACCGACCCAGACCGCCGCGTGTTCGAGCAGGCAGGCGTCTGCCGTTGGCAGGCCCTGGAGTTGCTGGGCAAGGCTCTCCATCGCCTGCAAGGCCGGATGCTCGGGCGGCTCGCCCTTCCAGGCTTCGGCCATACCGGCCCGGGTCAGGCGGGTGAAGCCTGTGCCCAGGTCCAGATCCAGCGCGTGTTCATCCGTTGCCCACGCCGCCAGTTTTTCGCACCAGGGCTCGAAGAAACGCGCCTGCATCTTGCGGCCATCGACCTGCTTGGCGGCGACGCCGTCACGGCAAATCTGCAGCAATTCATCCGCCCATTTGGCCCACGGCGCCTTGAGCGTGCGCAGTTGCTCGGCACGCTGCTGCAAGACTGCTTCGATCAATGCCTGGGGTTCTTCATCGTTGCTCAGGACACGCTGGCGGCCGAACAGGGCACGCACCCGTGGCAGCAAGTCCTGGGGGCTGACCCAGTGGGCGCGGACCCAGTCCAGTGCCTCACCTTGCATGCCATAGCAGAACCGGCGCCAGTAGTCGCGCATGACCTGCCCGAGCAATTCGCTGTGGTCGGTTTCCAGACTCTGGGTGAACAGGCTGCCGCTGTCGAACGCATGCTCGCGCAGCATGCGCTGGCACCAGCTGTGAATGGTCGATACAGCGGCTTCGTCCATCCATTGCGCCGCCACGTCCAGGCGGTTGGCGCAAGCGCTCCAGAGGTCGGGCGAATAATCGTCGCGCAGTTGCTGGAGCAGTGGATCGGCCTCCTGCAGCTCACCGCGAAAGTACCGCGCCGCTTCGGCAAGGCGGGTGCGGATACGCTCGCGCAGCTCCTTGGTCGCGGCATCGGTGAAGGTCACCACCAGAATCTGGGGCGGCAACAGCTCACGGCCGAACCCCTGCTCGCCGCCATGGCCGAGCACCAGGCGCAGGTACAGGGCAGAGATGGTGAACGTCTTGCCGGTACCGGCGCTGGCTTCGATCAGTTGGCTGCCATGCAGGGGAAAGGTCAGTGCCAGGGGTGCTGCGCGACTCATTGGCCGGCCTCCTCATTGCCCAAGGTCTGCCAGGGCGCATCGAACATCGGACGGTAAAGCGACTCACACCAGCCTTCAAATTCTTCGCTGGCGCTTAGGGCGGCAAAGTCTGGGAACTGACGGGCCAGCGCTGTGCTTTCGCTACGCTCACCGGCGCTGTTGCGACCATCGCCTTCGTATTGTTTGATCGCTGCGGCCAGCGCTTTGTCGGGATCGCTCTGGGCCAGCCAGGCAAAGGCCGTCTTGACCGCCACGGGCAACGGCGCGCACATCCCGGCCTGGCGGGCCAGCAGCAGGTAACCCAGCAACTTGGCGGCCTGCGCTTGCTCAAGAGGGGGGAGCAGCAAGGTGACGTCGGTCGCCACTACGGCGCTGTTCAGGGGCAGGCCGACAGCGCAGGCCGCCAGGTGCGTCACCCAGGTTGCCGTCAGCCGATGCCACTTGCGGGTGCGGCCGCTGCTGATGGTGTTGGGGACGGTGGTAATGCTCAAGAGGGACTGATCGTCACCTTGATAGACCCGGCCAAGCCACCCCTCAAGCGTGAGCTGGCGGTGCTCGAAGTGCACGGGCAAGGCGCTGTCCAGCGGGGTGGGCCATTGGCGCAGCAATTGTTGGTGACGCTGCAACAGGTCCGGCAACGGCTCGATCAACTCCTCCTGCAGGCACTCGCCGAAACCTGCCAGCGGCAGCATGCCGCTACCCTGCAGGCGGCGGGCCTGGGCGTGCAACGCCTGGGCCGCATCGTCCGGTGCCGCAAGGGCTGCATCGAGCAGGCTCGCGCTGAGGCTGTAGCGCTCGAGGGCATCGAGCACGAAAGGTTCTTCGTCGGGCAGCGGGGCCTGGGCCGATTCAAAGAACACCTTCAGACGCTGGCTGAAGAAGTGCTGCACCGGACGGCGCAGAAAGTCCTGCAGCAGGTTCAGGCTCAACGCCTCGTCACTGACATAAGGCGGCAGCTCGTCTTCAGGCTTTACCTTGTCTTCTGCGGGCAGGTGCAGTGAATGCCATTCACGCGCATAGCTGAACAGGTTGCTGCCTTTGAGGTAGTAGCGGCTGCTGAAGGGTTGCAGGGGATGCTCGACGGTCAGGGTGTGAAGCAATTGCTCACCCGCATCAAGCTTGCTGGCGGCGTCGGCACGGGCCAGGCGCCAACCGGCGGCCAGGTGATCGCGTAGCTGCCCGATCAACACCGAGGCCGGTCGCTCGCTGTTATCGCGAATGCTGCGCCCGACCCAACTGACATACAGCTGTTCACGCGCCGAGAGCAATGCTTCGAGCAGCAAGTAGCGATCGTCCTCGCGGCGCGAGCGGTCACCCGGGCGGTAGTCGCTGCCCATCAGGTCGAAGTCCAGCGGCGGTTGCGCGCGCGGGTAATCGCCATCGTTCATGCCCAGCAGGCACACCACCTTAAACGGGATCGCACGCATCGGCATCAGGGTGCAGAAGTTGACCGAGCCGGCCAGGAAACGCTGGGACAAACGTCCTTGATCAAGCCCGGCCAGCCAGGCTTCACGCACTACCGTCAGCGGCAGCAGGTCTTGCAGGGCCACCGACTCACACGTTTGCAGCCAGGTTTCGCGCAGGGTCTGCAACTGCACCAAGAGGTAATCGTCGTGTTCGTTTTCGGCGAGGAAGAACACCTGCAACAAGGAGTGCAGTCGCTCCCCCCATTGAGTGGCGGTCGCTGGCAGGGACAGCTGCTGGTAGGCCACCTCCAGGGCATCGAGCAAGGCCACCAATGGGCCGATCAACGCCGCATCGAGGCCGCCGATTTCATCGTACGGTTCGATACCATCGCAGGCCTCACCGACACCGACGGCATAGCCCAGCAACATGCGGCGCAAACCGAATCGCCAACTGTTCTGCTCCAGGTCAGCGGGCAAGCCCAGGCTGGCACGCTGCTCGGCATTGAGCCCCCAGCGGATACCGGCGCCTTCGATCCAGCGATGCAGGGTCGGCAGATCGCTTTCCTTGATGGCGAAGCGGGCCCGCAAGGCGGGAACGTCGAGCAAGTCGAGCACTTCACTGACCGAGAAGCGGCTGTCCGGCAACTTGAGCAGGTGCTCCAGGGCAATCAGCAACGGATCGCGTCCACGCTGGCCCTGGTCAGTCAGGGTGTAGGGAATGTAGCGGGCATCATCACGCTCCAGCTGGCCGAACACGGCGCGGATGTGCGGCGCGTAGGTGTTGATGTCCGGCAGCATGACGATGACATCACGGGGACGCAGGTGCGGGTCGGCGCTGAAGCGGGCCAGCAATTGGTCGTGAAGAATCTCGACTTCACGCTGCGGGCTATGGGCGATGTGGAAGCGTACCGAGCGATCCTTGGCAGGGTCGACGTCTGCCCACCGCTCGCGGGTTTCACTCAGCGGACGTAGTTCCAGGATGTCGTCCTGCAATTCGTTGAGCAGGGTCTTGGGGTCGCTATCGCTGAACAGGTCGATGCGGCCCTCACTGAACGCTGCGCGGTAGCTGCCGGGGTCGTCATAGCTGTCGAGCAAGTTGATGTAGTCGCGCCCTTGCTTGCCCCAGGCGGCCAGCAGCGGGTGAGCGTGCTGGTGCAGGGACTGGGCGTCGATCAGGCTGGGCATACCTTGCTTACGCTGCTGGCGTTTGTACTGGTGACGGAGCAGGTCTTTGTCGGCAACGATATCGGCCCAGTGGTGACGGCAGGGGTTGTGCACACAGAGCAGCACCTGGCTGAAGCGGGCCAGGCCGGCCAGCGCCTCCAGCGCCTGTGCCGGCAACGAGGAAATCCCGAAGACGATCACCCGTGAAGGGAGCCCTGGCGGGGCCTTTTCGAGGCTGTTGATGCGCTCGACAAACCGTTGGTGTACCCCGGCACGGCTCTGGGCCATGCCCTCTTCCCCGACATCCATCAGCAGTGCGCGCCAGAGTTCGGCTTGCCAGCAATTGGCGGGGGGCAGTGGCTTGGTTTCGCCTCTGGCGGTGTTGAGCACATGCCGGCCAGCCGCCCAGTCCTTGAGCCAGTCGGCCCGGTACACCTGGTATTGGTCGAACAGGTCGGCCAGGCGCTCGGCCAGTTGGTAGCGCTTGCGCAGGTCGGTGTCGTCATTGAGGAAGCGCTGCAGGGGCTCGAAGTGCGGTTTGTCGATGACTTCGGGCAGCAGGCGCATCAGGCGCCAGGTCAGGGGGGCTTTGTCGAGCAGCGAAACTTCCGGGATCTCGTGGCGGCCCAGCACGCGGCGGTACAACTGCCACATGAAGCTACCGGGCAGTTGCACTTCGATGGCTGCCGCGATGCCGCAGCCGCCTGAATCATCGTCTTCGGGATCTTCAGCCAGGGCGAGTTTCAGCCACTGGGCGATGCCGTTGCTCTGCACCAGGGCAATCTCGTTTTCCAGCGGCTTGAGGGGGTAACGCCGCATCCAACTGACGACCAGACTGCGCAATTCGTCCAGGCGATTGCCGTGGACCACCATGAATCCTGGAAGTAAGGGATTTACGTGCGGCATTGGACATCCTTGAGTCTGTGCGGGCAGAGGGGAACCATATCATGGGGAAGTGGCGCTGCGATTGCAGAGCCAGAAAAGACAAAACCCCTACCTGCATGTGCAGATAGGGGTTTCGGAATTTAATCTTGACGATGACCTACTCTCACATGGGGAAACCCCACACTACCATCGGCGATGCATCGTTTCACTACTGAGTTCGGGATGGGATCAGGTGGTTCCAATGCTCTATGGTCGTCAAGAAATTCTGTGTACCGGACCGTCGTTCGACGCTCCAGCAAATCGGGTATGTGATGTTTTGTGAGTCGCAAACTTTCGGTTCGTTTCGTCTTCACAACACCGCAATCTGGTCATTCGACGCAAATTGCTTGGGTGTTATATGGTCAAGCCTCACGGGCAATTAGTATTGGTTAGCTCAACGCCTCACAGCGCTTACACACCCAACCTATCAACGTCGTAGTCTTCGACGGCCCTTCAGGGAGCTCAAGGCTCCAGTGAGATCTCATCTTGAGGCAAGTTTCCCGCTTAGATGCTTTCAGCGGTTATCTCTTCCGAACATAGCTACCCGGCAATGCCACTGGCGTGACAACCGGAACACCAGAGGTTCGTCCACTCCGGTCCTCTCGTACTAGGAGCAGCCCCTCTCAAATCTCAAACGTCCACGGCAGATAGGGACCGAACTGTCTCACGACGTTCTAAACCCAGCTCGCGTACCACTTTAAATGGCGAACAGCCATACCCTTGGGACCGGCTTCAGCCCCAGGATGTGATGAGCCGACATCGAGGTGCCAAACACCGCCGTCGATATGAACTCTTGGGCGGTATCAGCCTGTTATCCCCGGAGTACCTTTTATCCGTTGAGCGATGGCCCTTCCATACAGAACCACCGGATCACTAAGACCTACTTTCGTACCTGCTCGACGTGTCTGTCTCGCAGTCAAGCGCGCTTTTGCCTTTATACTCTACGACCGATTTCCGACCGGTCTGAGCGCACCTTCGTACTCCTCCGTTACTCTTTAGGAGGAGACCGCCCCAGTCAAACTACCCACCATACACTGTCCTCGATCCGGATAACGGACCTGAGTTAGAACCTCAAAGTTGCCAGGGTGGTATTTCAAGGATGGCTCCACGCGAACTGGCGTCCACGCTTCAAAGCCTCCCACCTATCCTACACAAGCAAATTCAAAGTCCAGTGCAAAGCTATAGTAAAGGTTCACGGGGTCTTTCCGTCTAGCCGCGGATACACTGCATCTTCACAGCGATTTCAATTTCACTGAGTCTCGGGTGGAGACAGCGCCGCCATCGTTACGCCATTCGTGCAGGTCGGAACTTACCCGACAAGGAATTTCGCTACCTTAGGACCGTTATAGTTACGGCCGCCGTTTACCGGGGCTTCGATCAAGAGCTTCGCGTTAGCTAACCCCATCAATTAACCTTCCGGCACCGGGCAGGCGTCACACCCTATACGTCCACTTTCGTGTTTGCAGAGTGCTGTGTTTTTAATAAACAGTCGCAGCGGCCTGGTATCTTCGACCGGCATGAGCTTACGGAGCAAGTCCTTCACCCTCACCGGCGCACCTTCTCCCGAAGTTACGGTGCCATTTTGCCTAGTTCCTTCACCCGAGTTCTCTCAAGCGCCTTGGTATTCTCTACCCAACCACCTGTGTCGGTTTGGGGTACGGTTCCTAGTTATCTGAAGCTTAGAAGCTTTTCTTGGAAGCATGGCATCAACCACTTCGTCGCCTAAAGGCAACTCGTCATCAGCTCTCGGCCTTAAGATCCCGGATTTACCTAAGATCTCAGCCTACCACCTTAAACTTGGACAACCAACGCCAAGCTGGCCTAGCCTTCTCCGTCCCTCCATCGCAATAACTAGAAGTACAGGAATATTAACCTGTTTTCCATCGACTACGCTTTTCAGCCTCGCCTTAGGGACCGACTAACCCTGCGTCGATTAACGTTGCGCAGGAAACCTTGGTCTTTCGGCGTGGGAGTTTTTCACTCCCATTGTCGTTACTCATGTCAGCATTCGCACTTCTGATACCTCCAGCAAGCTTCTCAAC